>JAJQGV010000042.1 GCA_021200215.1 Ruminococcus sp.
TATGTATATGTTATATATTTAGTATTCTATGGTGGAAGGTCTTTAAATATGCTAACTTCTATAGATAATGTAATACCAAAGACTATTACAGGATTTGTATGCGTACTGTTGTTAGGTGCTACTTGTATATACTGCTCAAAATTAGGATATAAAGCTATATGCAGAAGTAGTATAATAATAACGTTCATGGTAGTAATATCATTTGGATTACTAATATATGGCGTAACCTATAATATAGATATATCTAATGCTTTAAACGATAATGATAGGTATAATATATTTCACTATGCAATATCTGATTTTGCTAAGAACGTAGACTTAATATTCTTAGTATTGTTAGTAGATACATCATATAGTAAGAAACAAGCCTTTAAATATTTAGGATTTAAACTATTAGCTATTGAAGTACTATCATTTATTGGATTATGTGTATTAGGTGGCACTAGTATAGTGTTTAAGTATCCGTTTTTAGACTTAGGAGCATATTCGCAACCGTTTGGAATCCAACGTGCCGATAGTTTGTATATATTAATATCCACATTGGTAACGGTATTAAATATATCGTTAGCGTTAAATATATCCAGTAGGTTATTAAAAGATACTCTAGGTAGGCATAAAGAGATAGTCTTAACTATAATTATGATAGTAATATCGTACTTCGTAAATAGCTTAGATATGACTATAATATCTGCAATTATGATATTGATACTTTCGTGCATAGTCCCTGCAATACTCAATCTAAGTGGTGATATAAATCAGCAATCTAAGGAGGGCATTTAAACATGAAGAAAGCCATATCTATAATAATACTAGTGTTGGTAATAATAGGATTCACTAGTACATCACAAGAAGTCAGAGATAGAGCCTTTATACAATCTATAGCCATACAAAGTGATAGTAATCATGTATATACTACGGTTAAACTATATGGTGACAGCTATGTATATAAGGGCATAGGTAGTGATATTGAAACATCTTTGAAGAGTGCAGAAACCAGACAAGGCAAAGTATTCTTTAGTGGGCATACCGAAATGATAATCTTTCAAGAAGATAGTTTTTCTAACGATATACTAAAGGATATCATTAAGTATGAGGAAGTATCACCTAACTGTGCAGTAGTAATATCGAATAGTGAAGTTACAGATACTCAAACTGCCTATAGCATTCTTGAAACCTATGATAGGTTAGGTGAAGTTACTATCAGTACGGCATCTAATATAATAAAAGAGTTAAACTCTAATAAGGTGGTACAAGTTCCATATATAAATCAAGATTTTACCTACAGCACCATAGATATAGGTTAATTTTGTGCATAAGTAACAAATATTCACTGATATTTTTGTAATATGTTACAAACTTTAAAAAGTTCTGTAACATATTGACCACTTAAAGAGTATATATATTAGAAAGAACGAACATCTAAAAAACTTTGAGCAATCCAATGGTACACTTTTTAGATGTGTTTAAGGTTCTTTTTGCAGTTGTAAACTAATTAAATCCGTGCGACTGTTAAAATAGGTTTGGTTGAAAAGCTTAATAATCAACCATAACAAAAAAATCCCCCAAAGTTCCGTTCTGTCCGTCAACAGGACGGAACTTTTATGTATATATTATATAATTTGCCAATAACATTGCAGTTTTTATGTTCTAAATTGGTAAAATGCAAAAATTTAAATCTTGTTGTACAGGTTGCATAAAATACATTGACATTTAATAAAAATAATGGTAATATTTAATCAATAGGTTATTAATCTAAATTGTGGGGGTTTTTAAATGAAAAATATTTTAAGAAAGTTGTCAATATTGTTATCTTTATCGATGGTTTTCACTGGTGTAGGAACGCTCAATATTACTAATGACGTTGAAGTTTCTGCCGATACTAGCTACATCGTAGAAAATCTTGATAGAGGAATCACGGCTGTCAATACAGGTAGCGGTATGCTCGTAAGTTGGAGATATCTTGCAAATGATACTGATACTACAGTATTTAAACTCTATCGTGATAATGAACTAATCTATACTAGCAAAAAAGATAATGCTACTTGTTATTTGGATAGCAATGGAACATCATCAAGTGTTTATCGTGTAGATACTATCAACAATGATGCCGTTACCTCTTCCGATACTTGTGAATTAATTAGCGATAATTCATACTTCGATATTCCTATGGATATTCCAACGGCTCAAACTAGCGGGGTTACATATAGTCCTAACGATTGCACGGTTGGTGACGTTGATGGTGACGGTCAATATGAAATCTTCGTTAAGTGGGACCCATCTAACTCTAAAGATAACTCTCAAAAGGGTATAACCGATAAGGTGTTTATAGACTGTTACGAGTTAGACGGTACTAAACTTTGGCGTATAGATTTAGGTATAAATATTCGTGCAGGTGCTCACTATACTCAAATGATGGTCGCTGACTTTGATAGCGACGGTATGGCAGAATTAATCTGTAAGACCGCTGATGGTACTATAGATGGTACTGGTGTTACTATCGGTGATGGCTCTGCTGACTATAGAAACTCTAATGGCTACATATTAAGTGGCTCTGAATATTTAACCTTATTTGAGGGGGCTACGGGTAAGGCATTAGATACTATTGATTATAATCCACAACGTGGAACTGTTAAAAGTTGGGGAGATAGCTATGGTAATCGTGTAGATAGATTTTTGGGTGCAGTAGTATATCTTGATGGTGAACACCCTAGTGCAGTTACTTGCCGTGGTTATTATACTCGTTTAACTGCTTGTGCTTATGATGTTCAAGATAAAAAGTTAGTTCAACGCTGGTATTTCGATACTGGAAATGATAGTTCCGTTGATGGCTATGGCGATGGTAATCATAACTGTATGCCTGCTGATTTGGACGGCGACGGTAAACAAGAGTTAGTCTTTGGAAGCCTCTGCCTTGATGATGATGGCTCTGTGCTTTGGAATTACAATAAGGGTCATGGCGATGCTATGCACGTTGGCGATTTAGACCCATCTAATGAGGGTCTGGAAGTTTGGATTTGCCATGAAGATTCCCCTTATGGTGTATCACTTCTTGATGGTAAGACTGGTAATGTAATCTTTCACGTTGACGGTGACAGCGATACTGGTCGCTGTTGTGCTGACAACGTTTGGAGTGGTAATGATGGTGGCGAATTTTGGGGTTTAGGTAACAACGTCTATGATGTTAATGGTAATCTACTATCTTGTCGCAGACCTGCTATAAACTTTCTTAGCTACTGGGACGGCGACTTAGAACGTGAAATATTAGATGGCTATACTGACAGCCCCGCAACTATAACTAAAATGCAAGAAGATGGCACTCTAACTACATTACTATCTACAGATGGATACTATACTTGCAATACTACTAAAGGTACTCCATGTCTATCTGCAGACTTATTCGGTGACTGGAGAGAAGAGTTGATAGTTCGTGCTAGTGATAGTACATCTATTAGAATTTACTCTACTACTTATGATACTGACTACAGAATTACTACTTTAATGCAAGACCCTCAATATAGAAATCAAGTTGCAGGACAGAATACAGCATATAATCAACCACCACACGCAAGTTTCTATTTAGGTTCAGACCAACCACTTCCTGATACACTTGATGTTACTGTGTTAAATAGTGATACTACATCTAGTGAACCTGTTCTTAATGTGGCTACTCTTACCGATGGCTCTATATTTATGATACAGAATGTAAATAGTGGCTTATATATGGAAGTTGAAGGTGGTACTCAAGCTAATGGTACTAACGTTCAACAATGGGGTGCAGATGATTATGATAATCATAATACTTGGAGGGTTCTATCTGCTGGTGATGGTTATTACTATCTATACTCACAGATTGGCGATAAGGTAACATACCTTTTAGATTTAGATATGGGTAGTACTGAAGATGGTACTAATATTCAAATATATACCGATACTAAAGCAGATGCTCAACAGTTTAAATTTATAAAAAATGATGATGGTACTTACTATATATTAACAAAATCTTCTAGTGATAAAAGCTGTTTAACCATTGCTGATGATTCTATTCAGAGTGGTGCTAGTGTAGTACAATCCACTTTAGTAAACTCTGATTCACAGAAATGGAACTTAATACAAGTACAATCTAGTGGAAATACTATTGATACTAACTATTCTTATGCTATTAAGAACGTCAACAGTGGATTATATCTTGAGGTTGCAGACGGCTTGGCTCAAGATAATACTAACGTTCAACAAGGAAGTTCTACAGATTTTGGTGAATATAATACTTGGAAATTTGTATCTGCTGGAAATGGTTATTACTATATCTATTCCATGCTTGAAGATAGCAGTACATATCTATTAGATGTTACCGATGGTAAATCTGCAAGTGGTACTAATGTACAAATATTACAAGACAATCAAACGAGTTCCCAACTATTCAAGTTGATTGCAAATCCAGATGGTACTTATAATATAGTTACTAAGGCATCAAAAGATAGTTGTGCTTTAGACGTTGATGCTCGTTCTACTGAAGATGGTGCTAATGTATCTCAATATGTTTCTAAAAATTCAACAAATCAACAATGGATTTTAGAAAAGATACAACTTTTAGATACTACTTCAACTATTACTGGCGATATTAACGCAGATGGTACTACAGACTATTTAGATTTACTTCTATTAAAAAAGGCTATACTATGCAACTCCATAGATACTATCTTGAATTATGATATAAACAACGATGCTAATATTAACATCTATGATGTTTTAGAGTTAAAACGTATCATTCTTTCATAATACTTAACCTTAAACAATAAAAAATCCCCCCACCTATAAAGTGGGGGTGAATTGCGTTCTCACTATTGACAAAGTTAGAATTTTGTAATATACTTATCATGATGATTGAATGTAGGGCAGGAACTGTCCGAATTAACGCCTGTGGAGATATTAGGTTACAAGGTCTAGGAAGCAGGAAATCCATTGTATAAAGCTAATGGATAGTTCACTAGAAAAGGATAGGTTATTTTATGAATAAATACAAAAAACTGGCGTTTAATACCTTAATATTTACTATAGGTTCATTCGGTTCTAAAATATTGAGCTTTCTATTGGCTAGATTATATACTAGCAAGATGCTTCCCGACGAATTTTCAACTGCCGATTTGATAGTTCAAACAGCTAACCTATTGATACCTATAGCTACATTAAGTATCACAGAAGGAATTATTAGATTCGGTCTTGACAGAGATTTCGATAAAAAACATATATACACTACAGGATTCATTACTACTTGTATAGGTCTACTTATACTTTTATTGTTATCTCCCGTCATACACTTAGTACCATCTATTGGTGGGTATACTATTTTACTACTTATATATATGGTTACATCTAGTTTTAGAATGTTAAACCAATACTTTGTACGTTCAAGAGGGTTAGTTAAATTATTCTCAGCCGATGGCATACTTACTACACTAACCATGCTTATATTTAATGTAATATTTATTGCAGTACTTAATATGGGAGTATTAGGTTACATACTATCTATAATACTTTCCGATGCATTATCTTCGGTGTTCATGTGCCTAGTGGCTGATAATTTAAAGTACGTCCAAATTAAAGGCTTAGATAAGAACGTAGCTGTGTCTATGATACGCTACTCTATACCTTTAATACCTACATACATACTTTGGTGGATAGTTGGTCTTTCCGATAGGTACTTCATAGTATATTTAATAGATGACTATGCTAACGGTCTATATAGTTTGGCTAACAAGATACCATCACTTATAAATACAGTATCTACGATATTCTTTCAAGCATGGCAGATGTCTGCTATCTCTGAATACAAGTCAGAGGGTGCAAGAACGTTTTATACTAAAGTTTTCGATGCATATCAATCTATGATGATAGTAGCATCTGCAGGAATACTTCTGTTCTTGAAACCTATTATGAGAATTATAGCAGCCGATACCGAATACTATGATGGCTATATATACGTTCCAGTACTCTTAATAGGTGTACTATGCTGTTGCCTCTGTCAATTTTTGAGTAGTATATACTCTGCATCGAAGCATACAAAGAACTCACTTTGGACTAGCTTAGTCGCAGCGATAGTTAATATAATATTGAACGTGATATTAATACCTAAGATGGGTGTTCAAGGAGCTTGTATATCCACGTTGTGTAGTTACGGAATATGTTTCTTAATAAGGGTCAACGATACAAGAAGATATATTAAGTTTAAGTTTAACACCTATAAGTTTATAATAAACATATCGCTATTGGCAGTCATGAGTGCTACTATAGTCTTAGATTATACACACTTAACGATATGGCTACTCTGTGGATTCGTTATAATAGCAATGAACAACTACACATCTATTATGGATACTTTAAATCAGTTCATTAAAAGAAAGAAGAAAGCTTAACCCATAAGATATTAAAAACCTCTATGATACATTTCATAGAGGTTTATTATATGTACTTTTTTTGTAATATCGATTTTTCTCTGTCCACTGCTAACGTTAAGTTCTTATTTTATGATTCATTCGCTTGTATCTGTATTGGTTGTGTTGAAAATGTTCTTCTTAAGAAGTAGTAAATCTATATTAGATACTTCACCATCTAAGTTTACATCATAGGTTTTATCGTATGTTCCATTAAGATATATGTGATTTTTTACGGCTAAGAAATCCATAATATCGATAAAGCCATCACCATTTACATCTAAGTTTAGAACGTCATCTTGATTTTTACCACTATCGAAGTTTAGAGCATCATCTATCTTAATTTCAACGAAATTGTCGGTAGCATCTGCAGAAGATTTTATAGAGGTAGTAAAGTCACCATCATCGTTCATGTATAGACCATACATATTGCAACCTACATATTGGTCATCGGTTAGAGAGAATACACTAATAGGAGTATCAGAGCCATCTACTTTTCTAGCATAGATGTTTCTATTATCGTTGTAGTATACTATGCCGTCTTTAATGATTACAGCTGTATAGGTTCTAAGACCACCCTCATTTGAGCCCCATTGAGAACGTGGAATATTAAATATTACAGTAGAAGTATTTTCTAATACGTCTACCTTTACGAAGTTATCTTCGTTATCAAGGTAGTATATAGAGCCGTCATAGTACTGTGCTTGAGTCTTAACATCTTTCCATATGTAGTTATCATACTTAGTAGAGGTACATTCATAAGATGTTTCCCAATCATAATGCCCTTGATTCATAATTTCAGCATCACTAACTAGTAAGCATCTGTGGTAAGAACAACCTAATATATCGACGAGTGGGTCGTCCCAAGTAGTATCAACGTGATACCATTCACCATCGACTTGAACTACGTTCCAAGAATGGCTCATACTGTAGCTATTAACTATCTCGCATGGTATACCTAAATAGTTCATAACGTACTTAAAAGCAATAGCATATGCACTACATACACCAGCCTTATATTTAAATAGACCATATGCACGTTCATAAGGAACATCTTCACTGTACTTAAATTCAGTTTCAAAGTAATCATGGACTAATAGTATCTTTTCGACCGTAGAAGATACACTATTCACATTAGTTTCAGTGATTAATCTGTCCATGTTATCTATAAATTCTTGTTTATACTGTTCAGCTTCTTCAACTGTAGATACATTATAGTCTACTATTAAACGTTTAGCATAGCCGTCAGCATCTCTTTTGCAAACGAATGTATAGGTAGCATTTCCCTCATCGTTTAATACAACGTTACCATCAGAGTCAGTATATATAGGTTCTGTGACGTAATCGTACATAGGATTCTCATTTAAGAACGGATATATACACGCCATAACCTCCGTTGAAGTAACTCCTTTACCGACAAAGTCTATAGAAGTCTGTAGATTATCAAAGCCGTCTTTTAATGTTTGATATATAAGTTCTTTGTTAGTAGTAGAAACCTCATCAGCATAAGCAGGAATTTGAGCATCTTGATTAAGTAACGTACTATTAACAAAATCAGTTTGTGTATTCACCGTACTAGCCAAGAATAGGGTAAATATCAATGAAGTAGATACCATGTTACACAACTGTTTTGAAATTTTCATATAAAAGACCTCCTTTCTATGAATATTAAACGTTTTCTTAAAGTATGCTATATATATAT
>JAJQGV010000140.1 GCA_021200215.1 Ruminococcus sp.
CAATAAGCATATATGTTGTGAATAATATCAGTATTTTTTTGAATTTTTAAAATATTCTTGCGAAAAAGTACCAATCTTTTTAGAAATTTATTGACTTTTAAAGTACGTAATGCTATAATAATATTCAACGTAAGTGGTTGAACTGCACACACGTGCAATAAAATATTCACTATAATAACTTTGAAAGGATTCATTATGGATAAGTATCTAATGTTTGCAACTTGCATTGTAGTAGCAGTGTTTTCTTTACTTACTGCTTGTGATACTATGCAATCGACTGAACAGCAAAGCATCGATACCACCTATGAAGTAAGTACATCGCAAGTAACTACTACCGAAGTTACAACTACTGAAACTACTACAGTTACCAAAGTATATCTTAAGGATAGAGATAGAATATCGGCAGAGTTTATGCCTGTAGAAACTATAACTATCGGTAGCAACGTAGAAGAAACTAGCACCGTGGAAACAACCTCTCAAACTACAGAAACCACTACAGAAACTACTACCGAAACAGAACAGTACTACACTGAACTTTCTAACACAGAATTTGATATGGTTTGTGCAGTGGTTCAAGCAGAAGCCAATAGTGGCAGTGTACAGTTTAAAGAGTATATTGCAGGTATTATATACAACAGAGTACAAAGTGACCAGTTCCCTAATACTGTATATGGTGTGCTGACTCAAGAGAATCAGTTTGGTAGCATAAGTAACTACT
This sequence comes from Ruminococcus sp., assembly GCA_021200215.1. Lineage (GTDB taxonomy): Bacteria > Bacillota > Clostridia > Oscillospirales > Ruminococcaceae > UBA5884. The sequence continues at coordinate 719 of JAJQGV010000140.1, forward strand.
ATTATAACACCTACCCCATAGATGATGATACTCGCTTAGCAGTATCCAGAATATTTAGTGGGTACGATTCATACATACTATATAATCTAAATGGAGCGGTATCATACTGTAATCCAAACTTAGTGAGTAATTCTACTTTAAATTGGTTTGAAACCTCATTAAGATTTACATACCAATGCTCAGAATATATCGATGGCATAACATGGGTGCATCGATTCTATGCATTGCCCTAGTTCTAAATATTTTCATACTAAAATATTTATTATTCATTTGACATATTTGGAACTTTATGCTATAATTAACTTGTGTTATATGTTACTATAAACTATGTTATAGTACATACCATACATTATCATTTTAGGAGGATTTTTGTTATGAAATATGAGGAAATCGTGAAGAGCGTAAAAGATAGCTTTACTACTGTAGATGTTAGCGACTATAAGAATCATCTTGCGGTACAGTTTAATATCATAGGCGAGGGTGAGGGTGCTTTCTATGTTGAACTTAAGGAAGGCTCAATAGATGTTCAACCTTACGAGTATTATGATAGAGATGTTATATTTACTTTATCTGCAGTAGACCTATTCGCTTTAATAGATGGTGAGTTAGACCCAGTTAAGGCATATCTTAACGGTAAAATTAAGGTTAGTGATACTAATAAAGCCTTAGAAGTTAAAAACTTAATAGATGATATGAATAAAAAGAAAAAACCTACTAGGAAAACTACTACCAAGAGAGCTACTAAAAAGACTGAAAAGGTTGAATCTAAAGAAGAAACTCCAGTGGCTAAGGAAGAATCTAAAAAGACTACTGCTAAAAAGCCTACTACTAAAACTACTAGGGCTAAAAAGACTGACAAATAATAATTTGATAACACATATAATATTTGTAAATAGCTAATTGAAAGGAACGTCTATAGTTTTTAGACGTTCCTTTCGTTATGGATATTTTTATTTTTATGATGTTTTTTCTTTTTGCGGACAGAAAATCCAAAGTCACCTAACTTTCTACCTAAAGCAAAGTACTCTCCATGAGCATATGCCATTAAACCACTCTGTTGAAGATTTAACTTTCCTTTACTATCTATATATCTTTCGTCTATATCTATACCTACTATTTCAGATATGAACATGGTGTGTGTGCCTAAGTTAGAGGTATCTTTTACTATACATTCTAAGGATATAGGACACTCATCAACTATAGGAGTATCTATCTTAGTAGCCTTAGATATATGAAATCCACACCTTTCAACCTTATTGATATCTTTGCCACTCCTTACACCGCAGAAGTCCACCTCTTTACACATAGCAGATGTTGTTAAGTTTATAACAAACTCTCTCCTACTATTAATAATATCATAAGAATATCTAGTAGGTCTTACGGATATATAGGTCATAGGCGGGTGTGTATTTATAATTCCCGTCCAACCTATGGTCAAAAGGTTACAGTGTTCCATAGTTCCACAAGATACTAAAACTGGTGGCACTGGAGCTAATATAGTTCCACCATTCCAAAAAACCTTACCCATAGAAAAATCCTTTCAAAAGTTTAGTGTATTGCATCTACTATTTTAGATACGTAACTATGTGAAATAGTTTCAAACTTTTCAGTGTTGACAAGTTCATTAATAGATGGCATTATTGGAATTTGGTCTATAACCTTACATCTATGTTTCATAGCAACTTCATCTATTTTGCTATTGCCAAAGATATTGACCTTCTTACCACAATCAGGACAGACCAGATAACTGTAGTTCTCAACCAATCCAAGAACTTTTAGATTCATAGCCTTAGCCATATTACAAGCCTTGCCTACAATCATGCTAACTAAGTCTTGAGGTGAAGTAACTATTACAATCTCATCTACGGGAATACTTTGGAATACCGTTAAAGGGATATCTCCCGTTCCAGGTGGCATATCTATTAATAGATAGTCTAGTTCACCCCAAACGACGTCTGTCCAAAACTGTTTAACTATACCAGCCATAATAGGGCCACGCCATAGTACAGGAGTTTCTTCATCATCTAAAATAAGATTAGATGACATAACCTTTATACCGTTTTTAGTCATATTAGGTAATATTCCATCGCTATTGCCTAAAGCCTTTTCGTGTATGCCGAACATTTTAGGTACAGATGGCCCTGTAATGTCTGCATCTAGTATACCCACCTTATAACCCTTTTCATTTAAAGCACAAGCAATAGATGTAGTTATGAAAGTTTTACCTACACCACCTTTACCACTAACTACAGCTATAATCTTCTTATTAATTTTACTATATTGATTTAGCTGTTCAATTAAAGATTGTTTCTTCTCGCTACAGTTAGAACTGCAAGAACTACAATCATGAGTACATTCTTCTGCCATGATATATAATCACACTCTTTTCTAAAGTTTTAATACTAGGTTATTATATCACAGATTTTGTAAAGTGTCAACTTAAAAAATCTATATAGATACGTCACCTTATAGTCTAATCAATACCGTTTTGAATCTTACTAGCAGTAAGAGTATTCTGCATAAGCATAGCGATAGTCATAGGGCCAACACCACCAGGTACTGGAGTAATATAACTAGCTTTAGGTTCAACCTCATTGAAATTAACATCACCACAGAGTTTACCATTTTCAAGCCTATTGATACCCACATCTATGACTATAGCATTATCTTTAACCATATCAGTTGTTACAAAGTTAGGCTTACCTACACTAGCGATTAATATATCTGCTTGTGAACAGATTTCTCTTAAATTTTTAGTCTTAGAGTGGCATATAGTGACCGTACCATTACTATGTAACAATAGCATAGCCATAGGCTTACCTACTATGTTGCTTCTACCTATAACTACGCAGTTCTTACCGCATATATCTACACCAGTAGATTTTATAAGTTCCATAACACCTGCTGGAGTACATGGTAAGAAAGCATAATCACCGACCATAATCTTTCCAACGTTTATAGGGTGGAAAGCATCAACGTCTTTGTTTGGAGAGATTGCATTGATTATTGCAGTTTCATCAATATGTTTTGGTAGAGGCAACTGCACTAAGATACCATTTACTTTAGTATCTTTATTGAGGACTTCAACAAGGTCTAGTAGTTCTTGTTGAGTAGTTTCTTCTGGTAGAGCGTACTCAAAGGATTTAAATCCTACAGTTTCACAAGCTTTTTTCTTGTTGTTTACGTATACCTTAGATGCAGGGTCATTACCTACTATTACTACTGCAAGACCAGTTTCAATACCTTTAGATTTTAACCTTTCATTCTCTAGTCTTACTCTCTCTTTAACCTGTGCAGAAACTTCTTTTCCACTGATTATCTTTGCCATAATAAAAATCCTTTCTAACATTAAATTTCATCTTCGTTGTCAGATGAATGTTGTACATCTTTCATATCCTCTTCAGATAGTATAGATGTATATTTAGTATCTTCTTCGTTAGCTATAGCATCAACTTTGCCAACTTTAGATTCTTTGTTTTTGCTCTTAGTTTCTTCCTCTAGTAATCTTTTAGAGTGTTCAGTATCCTTGTAGAAGGTGTAATCACTGCCCATACGTTTAACCTTAGAGCCACATACTATTAACAGTATTAAAGATGTAATAGTCAACACTATTGCTAACGCTTGTGAAACTCTAATATTACCCAACATTAAACTATCTGTACGCAGACCCTCGATAAAACTTCTTCCCAAGCCGTACCACATAACGTACATTAAGAATAGTTGACCATCGTACTTACGATGTTTAGAATATAGGTATAGTATAACGAATCCTAATAAGCACCAAACACTTTCATATAGAAAGCATGGGTGAACTAACTCAGTGGCAGTGATATCTGTATTACCATTTTCTATCATATTAAGGATTCTAGCTTGAATAGTACCGCCCGACATACCCCAAGGTAGGTCGGTATTAGAGCCAAAAGCCTCTTGATTAGTAAAGTTTCCCCAACGACCTATACCTTGACCTATTAAGAATCCCATACCAGCGATATCCAATAGAGGGAGTATTTTAACTTGACGTACCTTAGCGACTATCAAGCCTACTAACATAGCACCTATTATTCCACCATAGATGGCTAAACCACCCTCACGAATATTAAATATAGACTTCCAATCGTCGGCATATTCTTCCCAAGAGAATGCTACATAGTAGGCTCTAGCACCTACTATACCGCCTATAATTCCACCTATTATGCAATCTATTGCTCTATCGGAGTTCAACCCGTACCTTTTCATCTGAGAAAAGCCAAAAGCTATCGCTAATATTATTCCTATTGAGATTATTAAGCCATACCACTGAATGCTTATACCGAATATAGTAAAAGCGGTCTTGTTGATAGTTATATCAATGCCAAGGTGTGGAAACACTATCTGATTAGATGTAAGGTTTTCTAAAGCTTCCATAATATCCACTCCTTTCGTAACTATTCTATTATAGATAGCACTGCCTTATCCAAATCCAACCTAGTTAATAGACAGTTCATAGCGTCCTCGTAGGATATCTTAGATAGAATATCTATACTTTCGAAAGGTTTTACTCCCGAAAGATGTGCATTAATAACACCGTTAGCCATAGCACTAACGTCATTAAGTTCTCTTATGAAACTTCCATAGGTAGATTTTTTAATCATGTCAAATAGATTTTTATCTAAGCCATTAACCTTAGCGTCATGTATAGCCTCGAAAATTCTACGTTGAACCTCTTTAGGGTTAGAACTTTCACCACCAAATATTATACTAAAGAACCCATCGCCATTGAATATTTCTACACCAAACTCAGAATTTATGAGTCCATCGTTAAGGAGTCCTTCATATAGTGGTGAAGATACATCTGCAATAGTATTTGCCATAAGGTACGATTCTATCTCTGCCTTTAGATTCTCATAGCCTTGCTCTGGCTTGGATTTGAAACCTAGGTTGAAGATTGGTAAACCTACTGGTAGATGTTCTACTATTTCAGACTTAACTATGGTATCGGGTTCGTTAGGGCGTATGGTTTGGAGTTCTATACTTTCGCAAGGCTTTAAGAGTTCATCAGCAATCTTAATAACCTCTTGTTCCTTAACGTTACCCGCTATGGATAGTACCATATTATGAAGGTTATAGAAAGTATTGTAGCATCTATATAGTAACTTAGCATCTATTTGAGCGATACTTTCAATAGTACCTGCTATATCTATTTTAACTGGGTGATTGTGGTACATACCTCGTAACATATTAAAGAATACTTTCCATGACGGATTATCTTTGTACATCTGTATTTCTTGACCTATTATACCTTGTTCCTTGTCCACGCTTTGTTGTGTGAAGTATGGTTCTTGTACAAACGATAGCAATATTCTTAAGGATTGTTCATAGTTCTGCGAACAGCTAAAAAGATAGCACGTTTTATCGAACGATGTAAATGCATTAGCAGTTGCTCCTGTTTTAGCATATAGTTCAAATACGTTGGAATCTTGATTTTCAAATAGCTTATGTTCCAAAAAGTGAGCTATACCCTCGGGAACTGTAATGAAGTCCTTATCAAATTTAGTCTTAAAGATAGTATCTATAGAGCCGTATTTAGTTCCAAATAGAGCCTCAGTAGTACTAAAGCCTTGCATTTCGCAAACGTAGATATCTAAACCACTAGAGTGTTCTAATTTTACTATTCTATCGCCAGTTATGTTACTTTCAATTATCGTTCTGTTGTTAATCATAGTTAAACTTCCTTTCCTATGGGTTTTAGTACGAATATAGTATCTAAGGTTAAAGTCTTAGCCGATAGTATAACATCATCTTTAGTAACCAATCGATACTTTTCGTACTCACCATCTATAGACCTATCTTCGCCTATTAATATGTTATTAAAGTACCAACTTATATATGAAGATTGCGTATCACCTATAGATTTTAATGCATTAGTAAGATATGCTATAGCGTTTTGAACGTCCTCATTAGAAAAATTTCCATTTTGAATATCAGTCACCTGCTGAAGTATACTCTCTTTAGCTTTTTCGATGTTTTCTAACTCAACACCGCTATCTATGAAGATGGTCTTTTTTAGACTGTCATAACTACTTTGGCAGTAATAACATAGGCTTAATTTTTCTCTAACGTTAGAGAAAAGTTTAGAGAATGGTGAGAGTCCAAGTATAGTGTTCATAATGGCATTGTTATACTTATTATCGTGAGTAGTCTTTAAAGCTAGAACCATCTTAGCTTGATTAACTTCTACACATTCAGATAGTTCTTCTACACTAGATTTTATAACACTAGCTTGAGTAATTGGAAACTCTTCGGGGTTACGTTCCTTTAGACTAGCAAACGATGTCTTAAACCTTTCACCTATATTAGATTTTTCTTCACAGCCAACGTAGAATATCTCTATGTTGCATGAAGCTAACAACTTAATAAAGGCTTGATAACACTCTTTAGCAGTAGACTTAATAGCGTGTTCCTTATCTCCATATGATGGTATACAAGCAGGTTCTCCACGATATATAGCCTTTTTAGATTGTATTATAGCATAAGCTCTCTTATTGTTTATCTCGCCCTCAATAGCATCTAAGAGTTCTTTTTTGCTAATGTTAAATAGTTCCTCATTAAAAGCACCGTCTTTAACGTATGGATTGAATATGCAGTCTATTAACATATCTACAATGCTATCTGTAATACTTTCTCCATTGAAAGTAAAGCGGTCATCTATAAACCTAGATGCCAACGTCAATATTTGAGTATCACCCATCTTAGAAACATCAGAAACTATAGATGAGCCATATAGTTCACCTAACCTTTTGTTAAAGGTTGCTATAGTTCTATAGGTATTGTTTGCAGAACCTATTGTAGATATGGCTAATGAGTTCAATGAAGCGGTATTAACATCTAGCTTAGTAAACATTTTAATAGCAATCTCATTAGATTTAAACTTTGTATCCACAATGGTATTGAAGTATATACCCTTTAATAGTTCTTGTCTTGTGTGCGTAAATGACATATCGAATAAACCTCCTATAATGTTTGCAATATATTTTATTATACCACAAAACAATAAAAATAGCCATACTAAAAACAATATTAGTTAAAAATAATGTTAAACATTATCCTTTACTAAAAGTGGATTCTATGGTATAATATATAATATCTTGAAAGTAAAGGAAGTTTTAATATTATGAATACTATTGGAATCATAGGGGCAATGCCATCGGAGTTACACGATATTAGAGAAACTTTAAAAGATGCCGAGGTTATCCACATAGGAAGTTTCGATTTCTATAAAAATACTCTAAATGGTAAGAATATAATCAACGTATGTTGCGGAGTGGGTAAAGTAAACTCAGCGATATGTACTCAAATGTTGATAGATAACTTTAAAGTAGATTATATTATCAATACTGGTGTTTCTGGTGGAATGAATAGTCAAGTAAAGGTTTGCGATATAGTTATATCTAGTGAGGTACTTGCACACGATGTAAACTTAACGTTCTTAGAGAAGTATCCGCCATACTGTAGTATTTTTAAATCTAGCGATGTACTTATTAACTACACTGTTGAATCGTGCAAAAGCTTAGACTATAAGTACTTCATAGGTAGAATAGCATCTGGAGAGCAGTTTATTTCTGATAATGCTATTAAACAAGATATCCAAACTAGACTAAACCCTTACGCTGTAGATATGGAAAGTGCATCTATAGGACACTGTGCCTATGTCAATAAAATACCTAGCATTAGTATTAGATGTATCTCTGATAATGCCGATGATGACGGAAATATATCTTTTGAAGAGTTTGAAAAGATTTCCGCTAAACGTGTGGCAAACGTAGTTTTAGATGTTATTTCTAAACTATAGCGTTATAGTTATATATATAATACTAAGAATAATATAGACCGTTCAACTGTAAGTATGTTGAACGGTCTTAAGTGTATTAATCTAATGGTTGATTACTTAGTTTTATCAAATCTTCAAACTCAGAGCTTGGAATAGGTTTAGAATAGTAGTAACTTTGAATCAATATGTTGTAACCTAGTGAACGTAGATAGTTAATCTGTTCAGTAGTTTCAACACCTTCAGCAACAACTCTAACTCCCAACTCATGAGCAAGTCTAATAGTGTTGTATACTATTATGTTAGATTTTTCAACATCTTGATTGTCTATATCTCTAAAGAAACCGCCATCTAACTTAACTATATCAATAGGTAGTTCTTTTAAAGAGTTTAAAGAGGAATATCCTGCACCGAAGTCATCTATTGAAACAGAAAATCCATAGCTACGCAACTTTTTAACGGTATCTATTAATAGTTCCTTGTTGTCGAAGAAAGCACTTTCAGTGACTTCAAGTTCTATTAAGTTATGTGAAAGTTTATAGCTATCTACCAACCTAAGAATATTCTTAGCTAGAGTCTTATCGGCAAAGGACGCCCTAGAAAGATTCACCGATATAGGTACTACTTTTAAGCCATCATCTAGCCATTTGCGTTGTTTTTTGCATACAGACTCTACCATATATTTATCTAAGGTTATAATGCAACCATTATTTTCAAATATCGGTATAAATTCAGCTGGACTTATAAAAGTACCATCTGATTTTTTCCAACGTACTAGAGCTTCTCCAGCAGATAGAGTTTCTAACATTAAATCATACTTAGGTTGTACGAACAGTTGAAACTCTTCATTTAAGATAGCATCATCGAACTGTTTTAGAATCTCAGTTTCTCGAATAATCTTGTCATGCATTTCTTTAGTGAAGAAACTTATAGTTTCTTTAAGAGTAAAGTCTTTAAGTTTATCATTGTCTTTAGACATATTAGCCATAGTACTCATACGATTTATAGATACGTTCTTATTATCGGCAACGTACACACCGAAAGCAAATCGTAGACCGTTCAAACTTTGTGAGGCACTCAATTGTGATGAGAACTCTTTTAAGCGTTCACGCATGGACTTCTCATCTGTATATAGTAAGAACATATCGAAGTTGTCGGCAGTATTATGGGCACAATACTCTTTACGTTTTATAAAGCCGTTCATAATTTTGTCAATTTCCACTAAGACTTCATTAGCACGTTTATGCCCGTAGATATCGCAGAATATTCTATACTTGTATATATCAAACGATACTAAAGCGTACCTATTCTTACCCTTTTGAATTTCTCTGTAAGCATCTTGTTTAAACTTTAGCCAGTTAGTACCACCAGTAACCGTATCCAAATATAATGCTTTTTTTAATTTATGATTAGCACAAGCATTTCTAACCATAAATATTATTAATATTATTATAAAGGTTGCTATTATGGTACTAACCATAGCAATGGAAAGCGATAGTAAGTCTTTAACTTCGGCATCTTTGTTAGTAGATGAACGTCCTAAAATGATAGTCCAATCGTTTACTCCTATAGAATGTTCATACCACATGGTTGGATATGTATCTGGTGAAGTTAAAACACTCTTAATGGATTTTATGAACTTACTAAAGGTAATAGTTCCAATATCGTTCTGATTAGATGAATAGATTTGCCCATCGTTATATGAAATAGAAGTATAATCAAAGTTAGGGTCAGCGTCATCACTGTAAGCAATAACGTTCTTGTCTGAATCTAATATATAGAAGCCCATGTCATTCCAATCTTCAAGGAGTATCTTGTTTGAACTTATTACAGATGGTAATTCAGCGACTATAAAGAACTTAAACTGATTATCATCATCTATAGTTGGAATTATATATAGTAATGTATCATCTTGACATACTATAGATTGTGTAGTATAGTCTAAATCATGAAAAAATTCACTGTTAGAGATATCTACATCATTATTAAGATAGTCAAAACCTATACCGTCATCGTTTACTATATACATAGTAGAGTATCCGTTGTACCTAACCATATTACCCAAATACGCTCTTACTATGTAAGTATTTACGCTCGGATATTCAAGCTTACATATTTCATTGGCATAATCTTGAATAGTACTACAATCGTTAGATATAATATCGGTTACCTTATTAGCAGTAGTCTTTGCCATAGAATCGTAGTTAGAGTTCTTGTAGTATATTAAAGAATCCAACATATACCCACTATATGACATACCACATATGGTAAGTATTATAAAACTTAATATTATTATTATAGACGTAGGTAGGAACTTGCTCCTACCTATGTTAGAATTGATAGTATTCTTCTCTTTATTATTCACTTTAACAGTACACTTTCTTAGTTATTTTATTTTAACTTATACGCTTATGGAACGTAACTAAATATAGGGAATTAATAGTTTAGCAAGTTATTTTTTAATGTAAGTAAATCCAATACATTAACATAGCCATCTTGATTTATATCAAAGACTAAACTATTGGTATTATTGCCTATTAAATAGGATTTAAGTTCTAACAAATCCTTAGCATTGATATCGCCATCTAAGTTGATATCTAAGAGGGTGTTATCATCTATGATGTCAGTAACATTCGTAGTAGATGTTGTATCGATTTCAGTAGAAGTTTCAGATATAGTAGTAGTACTTTGAGTATCATCTGTAGTAAACTGTTGAGATGTAGTAACTGCAGTAGTAGTAGTAATGTTGGTTGTAGACTCTTCAGAAGTAGTAACTGTAGTATCTATAGTAGTAGTAGTGGTAGTAGTCACATTGCTAACAACATCAGCACCACTTAAATAGTCTTGATACCATTCTTCAACGTTGCATATTACTTGAATGTTAGTAGCGAAGTCACTTCTGGTATAGTCCAAGTTAGGTTCAAATTGAGCGATAAGATATCCATCTTGAATGTTTATACCATATATAGCATCGCTACTACTAGAGTATGTATATACATAGCCTAATAAGTTTCCGTCTATATCCATTGCAATTATACTATCAGGTGTATTGTAGAAGATTACATCTTTGTATGGATTCAAACTACTAAACTTATCTGAATAGAACACCTTAGAAGATTGACTAAAATCTGCCCAATACTTATTAGAAAGTATATTAGATATGGACGTTAAGGTATCTTGAGAGAAATCATATTGACAGAACTTTCCGTCATCTATGTAGAATAGTTTGCCATCTATTGCTACACATGGGCAATGGCTAGATTTAAACTCACACGCTTGATAATCTGTATCGGTAGCAGATACATCTTCATAAGTATACCAATCTCCATGAGTACTATATATTTCCTCATCGGTTAGCATAAAGTAGTTATGGTTTGCCCAACCTAACAGTTGATAGGTATAGTCGTCCCAAGTTACATCTACTTGATAGTATTCGCCATCTAAGTTGACTATGTTCCAAGTATGATTAATATCATCACTTATTACAGTATATGAATCTATGCCCAACTTATTTAGTATATAGTTGTATGTCAACATATAAGCTTGACATACTCCTGAACCATTTACCACAAAGTTATACATATCGAACGTACCTAAAGTTGAATCATAGTAGAAGTTAGCACATATATAGTCATGCACTGCTAAAGCCTTTTCTTTATCGCTCATGGAATCGTCTAACCTAGATATTATCTCATCAAACTTGTTATCTATTGTAGCCAACTGTTCAGAATATTCTTCTTCGGTACAAGTATAGTTAAGTACTAACTGTTTAACTTTTCTACCTAAAGAACCTGTAGCATAGCTTGAATCCAATGAGAAAAGTTCTGGGTGGGTTAAACGAATCTTATTTAGAGTTTCTTTTATAATGTCTACATTGGAAGTAGTTATACCATAGCTAGATATATCGATTGTGGTGTTAAAGTTCTCAATATTCTCTATTAAATATTCCTCAAGTGATAGTTCACTATTACTAGTGGTGAGTTCCTCAACGCTGGTAGTGGATAGATAGAAACTATCCAATTGATAGACATCGAACACCTTAGATGGTAGAGTACCAACATCAAGAGATTGTACCTCAGTAGTTAATTCATCGGCACTTGCTGATATTCCCCCTATTAACACTGTGGAAAGTAATCCAGTAGCCAAAGCACCTACTAGATATTTAGTTTTAAACGTTTTCATAAAAAAATCACTCCCTTTAAATGGTATATCTATTGTATTCCTGCTTTCTACTATTAAATTATAACATATTATAAGAGAAAAATCAATTATTTTTGTTAAAAAAATAGACGGATATAAAAATATCCGCCTATATTAATTACAACTATCCCATTATATTGCTCCAATATACATCAATGGCTTGAAACTCAATAGATTTTTCACAACCTTTTTGGCGTGTATATCCATAATAAGGTTCATAAGCATCTGCAGATGTGATAAATATTCTACTCACTCCATTTTCTAAGATTAGATAGTATCCATTATGGTCACCTTCTTTGCCCTTCCAAACAGTATCAAATATGTGGGTTAAGATAAAGTTTTGAGTTTCTTCTTTTACCAAGTAGATTTCATCATATAGGTAATGTAGATGGTAGTATCTTTCTATAGATAGGTTATTTTCTTTGATATATTGTTCTGCTAGAAGTTTAACCATCTCTTTTTCTATAGGACTTGCTTTTACCTTTACAAGCATAAGATTATTTTTATTCATAGTGTGTAATCTCCTTAAAATGTTTATTTAGAAGTTCTTGTTTAACGTTCCAAAGTTCTTGGGATAAATCCACATAGTATTCATGAGGATTTTCAAAACGTTTAACTTCGTCCCAGATTAAATCTAATTGATTAGAACAGTACTGTTTAATATCTTCAATGTTTGGTGATTGGTATACACATTGACCATCTTTAAATATAGGAACTAACAGAGGTTTAACAGTAAAATCTGTTAGAGTTTTCTTTTTATAGGTCTGTACGGGGTGGAATATAGTGTAAGGTTTGGTGCTGTCGATAGTTTCATCATGTAGTGTTATAACATCTGCAATAGCTTTATTAGTTTCATTATCGAATAGGCGATACAACATCTTAAAGGCTGGAGTAGTAATCTTAGTAGCATTTTCAGATAGTTTAATCTTTGGAGATAGTTTTCCATCTTCTTCAATAGCAACTAGTTTATATACTCCCCCGAATACAGGTTCAGATTTAGACGTTACTAACCTTTCACCCACACCAAAGCTATCTATCTTAGCACCTTGTTCTATCAAATCCTTAATGATAAACTCATCTAATGAGTTAGATGCCACTATCTTTACTTCTTTCAAACCTGCATCATCAAGCATCTTACGAGCTTTCTTACTTAGATATGCAATATCACCGCTGTCTATACGTATGCCAAAGTTTGAATATCCTTGAGATTTTAACTCTTTAAACACCGTAATAGCGTTAGGCACTCCCGATTTTAACACGTTGTAAGTATCCACCAATAGGGTACAAGCATTAGGATATTTTTTAGCATAGGCTCTAAAGCTATCCAATTCAGATGTAAACGCTTGTATCCAACTGTGAGCCATAGTTCCAAGAGCCGTAACGTTGAAATCTCTATCAGCGATGGCACAAGCAGTTCCACAACAACCACCAATATATGACGCTCTCGCTCCATAGATAGCACCATCATAGCCTTGAGCTCTCCTAGAGCCAAATTCCATTACTGGTCTACCTTGTGCCGATGTTACTATTCTAACGGCTTTAGTGGTAATCAAACTTTGATGGTTTATAGATAGTAGTATCATAGTTTCTATAAACTGAGCTTGTATAATGCTACCTTTAACCGTTATTATAGGTTCATTTGGAAACACTGGAGTACCCTCAGGTACTGCCCAAATATCGCAACTAAACTTAAAGTTTCTTAGATACTCTAAGTATTCTTCAGAAAATATTTTCTTAGAACGTAGATATTCAATATCTTTCTCGGTAAAGTGTAAATCCTTGATATACTCTATAAGCTGTTCCAAACCTGAGAATATTGCATAACCTGCATCGTCTGGACATTTGCGAAAGAACATATCGAACACTGCTACTTTATCTTGATAGCCATTCTGTAGAAAACCATCACCCATAGTCATTTCATAGAAGTCTACCAACATAGTAAGATTTCTCTTTAACATAAAATATCACTCCTTAAATTACATTACAGTATATGTATACAATATTTATTATTATGGCAATAACTAAACCAGATATACTTAGATATCCGTTATTATTGATTTGATTATATCATAATGATATTAACTTGTCAAGAGATTTTAAAAAAATATTTTCAAAAAAGTTTTAAAAAACACTTGACATTTTTTAAGATATGTGATATACTATTAAAGTAATCGCCACTGTGGTGAAATAGGCAGACACGAGGGACTTAAAATCCCTTGGTAGAAATACCGTACCGGTTCAAGTCCGGTCAGTGGCATAGTTTTTCGAGTATAATCGTTCATTCTTGTGAGTGAGCGATTGATTTTTTTATTCTGTTTGTGCAGAATCATGAAATATTGATTTCTGTGTAGAAATTTAAAAAAAGGTATTGACAAATAATAAAATATGATGTATAATAATAGCAGTTCTCAAATAGGAGAACTATTGATAATGCTAATTCGCTTTAACGCTTTAAAGCTTAGTGCCTTTAAAGTATCAAAGAAGGATACATTCTAATTTTTTCAGGAGGTTTTAGTATGGAAACAGGAAATTTAGTATCATTCAGACCAGATATAAAGGTCTTAGATGCTACTATCAGAGATGGTGGCTTAGTGAACAACTTTGCATTCTCAGATGAGTTCGTTAAAGACTTATACCACGCAAATATAAAGGCAGGAGTGGACTACATGGAGTTCGGCTACAGAGCTGATAAATCTATATTTAGTGTAGATGACTTTGGAAAGTGGAAGTTCTGTAACGAAGAGGATATTCGTTCTATAGTCGGTGATAACAATACAGACCTTAAGATAGCTGTAATGACCGACGTCGGCAGAACCGATTACAAAAACGATGTGATTCCAAAAAGTGAAAGCGTAGTAGACTTAATTAGAGTCGCTACATATGTACATCAAATTCCAACCGCTATAGATATGATTGAGGACGCTAAAAATAAGGGTTATGAAGTATCGGTAAACATAATGGCGGTATCTAAGGTAAATGACCAAGATATAACTAACTGTCTTGAGGAACTATCTAAGTCGAGTGCAGATATAATATACCTTGTAGATAGTTTCGGAGCATTCTACCCTGAACAGATTCGCAGTCTTACCGACAAATACATGAACGTTGCCGAAAGGTGTGGCAAGAAGATAGGTATCCACGCACATAACAATCAGCAGTTAGCGTTTGCAAGTACTATAGAGGCTCTAACTCATGGAGCGAGTTACTTAGACGCTACCGTATGTGGCATGGGCAGAGGTGCTGGTAACTGTTTTATGGAAAGTCTACTAGGGTTTTTAAAGAATCCAAAGTATAGCCTATCCCCTATTATGGACTTAGTTTCTAAGCACATGATAGATATGAAGAAAGATTACACGTGGGGTTATGATATTCCATACCTACTAACTGGAGTATTAAACAGTCACCCATCTACTGCTATAAAGTTCATAAAGGACGGCAGAACAGACTACTCTAAGTTCCAACAAGAACTATTAGACCTATAATAACAACAATTCCAACCTTATATATATCTTTTGCGGAACATTTTTTTAATGTTCCGCAAAGTTTTTAATAATATTCAAAAATAGTTGATTCAACATTTCCCACGAATTATGTTCTTCATTAGGTAGTTGAGATATTAACTCGCTAATGGTTACAAATTCACTTTCAATATACTCATTAACTTCATGAATCTTATTGCCATATTCACTTTCAGATGAGTTTATCTTAACCTCTAGTAGGTAATCAATATAAGGTTTCATGTAGGCAGGAAGTTCAGCATCTACAAGTTCAGAAAATAGCATAGGTGGGGGTGATTTTCTATCTAAAATCCACCTACAAGCTAGTAAAGGTCTAACTATATAGAAGTACTTCTTTAACCTAACAGACTCCCCTTTTAGAAACTCTCTATAGTTGGACTTAGCGGTATTTAGGTAGTGATATAGTCCCGACTTACATGAGAAATAATTGAATATAGTATCCTTGATAGTGACAAATTCGGGAGTAGTCTTGTAAACTATAGGAGATAGTGACCATTCAAATATGGTAGGGTTAGATTTATATACCAATCTTAAAACCTTTTGTATATCCCAACCGTTAATATCAAAGATGTCATTTAGTTCACAGTTTAGAACATCGGTAGTTTTCTGTAAGGCTAGATAATGCTCCATAGGTCTAACATATATAAACCTAACATCATAATCACTATCTTTAGATGCGAAACCCCAAGCTCTACTGCCACTTTCAACGGCATGAAGTATCTTAACGTTGTAGATGCGTTCTATATCATTAAGTTTGAGTAATATTTTGTCATGCATAGCAATACACTCCTTCTAATTAATACGATGCATAAAAAGACCCTAGAATATACTTCTCATAGAGTTCTTTAAGACCAAGTGTAGTAAGGGTATTCTGTAAGAAAGTTTCAGAATCCATTTGATATAGATATTCTTCATATTGAGTATCTAGGTCAAATATATTGTCACTAGGTAAGGTTACATCTACGGCATCTATAAGAACCACATTGCTAGATATTGCTATCTTACCGTTAAGGTCTACGTTTACACTTTGGGATTTATCTCCAGCTATAGCCTCAATAGATATCGTCTTAAAGTATTCATTATCTACTTCAGTAGAAAACTTTCCATTTAGATAGCCATCGTTAGTAATAGATACATCTTCAAAGTCGAAAATATAGCAATCATACCTATCGCTTAAGATAGCCTTACCAGATATGGCATTGCCAGAACTATTTACCATGAACTTGTAATAGATGATATTCTTCCATTTGAACATCTAAACCGTAAGAATTGTCATCTAGTGCGAACATTATGGATATTATATTATCATCATCTACCAAGTCGAGCATTTCAAATCCACACACTATACCATAAGAGTTTACATACGTTTTAATAGTAACCATACCATCGGCATTTGATAGTTGAGTGTTACTAAACTCTTTAGCATCGTCTATGTATTGTAAGTATTCCTCATTAGAATCGAAAGTGCCGTTGTCTATGAGTATACTTTCAATAATCTCATCAGATTCCATCTCATCGAGAACCTTTAATGAGATATCAATTAGTTGCTGTTCAGATATGGTAGTAGATATCACATTATACTTGTACTCAACAGATAATACATCACCTTCAACGTTTTTATCTATAGTACTTTCAGAATCTAAATTTTCTATAAATATGTTAGAGTACTTAACTATAGTATCTGCTAAGTCTTTGCCTGTAATACCATCTTCCACCATGCTTACATCACTAAGTGAAAACTTTTCAAAAGGTTTCATACAGTTATCGTATAGTTCACCGTAGTAGCTGTCGGAATCATCTTGGTTGGAAAGATACACATAGGCATCGGATAGTTCATTAACCCTTGCATAAAGTTTTTGATTGTCAATATCAGATATTAAGTTTGCAGTCAATAGGTTAGAATCGTTAGCTAAGATATACATATCGAAACTAGCAAGACCATCTTTAGAGTTAATATTTCCGTTTATACTATACGTAGTAGGAAAAGTATCGGGAAGAGATTCTCCTAGATTTTCAACAAAGTAGTCATCTATAGTACTAATTACATCGTCTTTAAGTTCAACCGATATATCATAGTCATATGCAACACCATCTTGTATATTGGTAGATTGAACACTTTCATTGTACTTAGAACTTACTATTTTAGCTAAGCTTTCGCAATTATCTTGTACTACGACCTCAAGATAATCTTCAGGTTTAAGTACTGCCAATCTAACAGCATTCTTAACGGGTGGCACGAAAGCATATGCAAGAGCCGATGCTCCGACCAATACCAATGCACATATACCAGCAATCACAGGTACAGATTTCTTTTTAGGAGTATCTGCTCCCACTGAATATTTAGTATTAAAATTATTTGATTTCATAAAAAAATCCCCCTTAATTATAATGATATTAATATATCCATACAAAAATATTATCACAAAAGTAAAAATTTGTCAATAGCTATATTAAATTTTCAAACTCCGATTCACTAAGGACTTTAACGCCTAGAGAGTTAGCCTTATCCAGTTTAGAACCTGCCTTATCACCAGCTATTAGATAGTCTGTCTTTTTGCTAATAGAGTTGGTAACTTTAGCACCTAAATTTTCTAACTTTTCCTTAATAGAATCTCTTGAATAATTAGTTAGAGTACCAGTAACTACAACAATCTTACCCGTAAATAAGCTATCTTCAACCTTTTGGATATCCATCTTTTCAAAGTTTAGATACGTAATCAACCTTTTCACAGTTGCAACGTTTTCAGAGTCGGAGAACCAAACCTTTAAAGATGTATCGGCTACTTCCCCGAAGTCATCAAGAGAGGTAAAGTCGAAACCGTTACATACTGCTTGATAGAATGTATTCCAATCGCCATTAAAGTGTTTAGATATCACCTTAGATGCAGACTTACCAATTTGATTAATTCCCAAAGCTGTTAGAAAGTTTTCAAGTTTACAGTTTCTACTATTTTGAATA
Source organism: Ruminococcus sp. (assembly GCA_021200215.1). Lineage (GTDB taxonomy): Bacteria > Bacillota > Clostridia > Oscillospirales > Ruminococcaceae > UBA5884. Next base: position 19,200 of record JAJQGV010000140.1, read on the forward strand.
CTATTCCAAAGATTCTGATAATTCTTTTCGCCAAACTTTTTATTATATGTTTTTCCGTCTTTTCTTTCAACAATTTCCTCTAGGTTTATAATATTAGAAGCATAGTCATCAAGGGTATAGATATCCTCTAAGGATTTTAAAAATCCATTCTCTATAAACTTAGTAATAATAGCCTCACTAAGACCATCTACGTTCATACAAGGTTTAGATACATAATATACAAACTTTTGAACTTGTTTTCCCACGCATTTAGGATTTTTACAAGTTAATACTTTAGTTTCGTTCACTTGTTTAACTTGAGTATCTGCATTACATATAGGACACCTTTTAGGGATATCTAAAGTATTGCTTTTAGTGAAGTTTTCAACTATCTGTGGAATTATCATATTAGCCTTAACTACGGATATACTATCACCTATGCCGAGTTGTAGAGTTTCTACCATACTAACGTTATGTATACTTGCCCTAGATACTTCTGTACCATCGATAGTAACGGTGTCAAATATTGCAACTGGAGTTAAATTCCCATTTCTGCTAATTTGCCATTCAACCGATTTCAAAGTAGTAGTTTCAGCCTCATCGTTAAACTTAAAGGCTATGCCATCGTTGTAGTGATGAGATGTCTTACCTTGAGCCTTAGAGTACCTAATATCATCGTAACGGATAACTATTCCATCTATAGCAATGGAACGTTCTGTAGCAACTTCCTGTAGAGTTTCTATGCAAGTTTCTAAATCCTTAGTAGATGTACCATCTAACTTAAAGTACTTTTCGGTCTGAAAACCATACGATATTAAGGTGTTCAAATTTTCAAACTTAGAGTTACCACCTAAACCCTCAATCACATCGAAGAGCATAAAGTATACGAACCTATCGGCACATATACTGCTATCTAATTGACGAACTGAACCTGCTGATAAATTTCTAGGAGTTTTATATCTGTCCTTGTCATCAAGTGTGGAGTTTATCCTTTCAAAGTCATCTTTGTGAATAATAGCTTCTCCAGTAACTACGAGCCTATTGGTATATGGAATAGTTAAAGGAACATTTTTAAATACTCTTGCGTTGTGTGTAACGTTCTCTCCTACTGAACCGTTTCCTCTAGTAGATGCTTGAATTAACTGTCCCTCTTCATATACCAACTTAACGGTTAGACCATCATACTTAAGCATAACTAAGCAGGGTTGATTATCCATGAACTTATAAACGTCATCGAGGTTCTTAGTTTTGTCTAGTGAAAGAAGAGGCGTATCGTGAGTAACCTTTTCCAGTCTGCTTTTCACTTCGTAACCAATGCTATTGGTAGGTGAATTAGATAGCACTATGCCAGTAGATTTTTCAAGTTGTGATAGTTCATCGAAGAGTCTGTCATACTGTTCATCGCTAACCGATGGATTGTTGTTATTGTAGTACTCATCACGGTAGATGTTCAACTGTTCTACCAAAGATTTAATTCTTTGCATATCGTTCATAAAAAAAATCCTTTCTATACACGTAAGTATGTACCATCATATGATGTACTTTAATTATATATTAAAAGCAGAAAAAAATCAATTGAAATATGTACGTATTTAGGGATAAAAATATCAACTTAGAAATATTTTCCAAGCTGATATAAAACTTATTCAAAAAAATCTTTGCTAGAATAATGAATATCTTCTATGACGTCACCATAGCAATCTATGTACACTCTTTCGGTTTTTATAAGATATAACACCCAAGAGTAGTATATAACGTATGCAATGGCATTGATTAATATACTTATGTAAACTCTAGTACCGTAAGCCACGCAGAACACTCCACATAGTGATATTACTGTACCTACGGCGGTAGCTATCTGCAAAGATATTTGCTTACTATCGAAGGTTATATGCGAGAATAGAACTAATCCAGAGAATATCGAATGACTTATTATTAAAATCTTAGAAGATGGATTGTAGGCATCTTCTATATCTAAAAAGTTGAAGTCCATTAATATTATGCATAGTTCAGTTATAAAGTAGACTATCAACGCACCTTTAAGTAGATTTCTATCTTTAAGCTTACCTACGAACCCTACTATATATACTGCCATTAAAATAAATCCAATAGCTTCTAAACCATAGGCAATGCCCTCAACTAGATTACTTTGAATCTCGGTCTTCAGGTAGATACTATAGTACACCATACAGACTATTATAAAAAGTATAAAGAATCCGTTAGCGATTATTCCTATCTTTAAGTATCCTTTGATATTATTAATCTTTTGAAACATAGCAGATTAACCTTTAACGGCTAGAGCCTTTTTACCGATATCATTTCTGTAGTGAACGTTATCCCAATGGATAGTCTTAACGGCTTTATATGAAGTATCTAAAGCACTTTGTAGGGTGTCACCTATTGCAGTAACTCCTAGGACTCTACCACCGTTGGTTAAGAACTTTCCATCTTGATATTTAGTTCCTGCATGGTATACAAAAACGTTGTCAGTTTGACCTTTGTCATCAAGACCAGTAATTTCTAATCCCTTAGGATAGCTCTTAGGATATCCACCACTAGCCATTACTACACAAGATGCACAAGCATCTTTCCATTTAACATCAATAGTATCTAAAGTGTTATCGTATATAGCCAACATAATATCTACTAAATCGGTATCCAAGAGTGGTAATACTACTTGAGTTTCAGGGTCACCAAAACGACAGTTATACTCAATAACCTTTGCACCGTTTGGAGTTATCATCAATCCAAAGTATAGACAGCCTTTAAAGGTTCTGCCCTCTTTTTGCATAGCCTCAATGGTTGGTAAGAAAATCTTTTCCATACATTCGTTAGCGATATCTTTTGTATAGTATGGATTAGGTGCAACTGTACCCATACCGCCAGTATTTAGACCTTTATCGCCATCTAAGGCACGTTTATGATCCATAGATGATACCATAGGCTTAATAGTCTTGCCATCTGTAAAGCATAGTACGGATACCTCTGGACCTGTTAAAAACTCTTCAATAACTACGTTCGCACCGCTTTCACCAAAGATTTTATCTTCCATTATAGATTTAATTCCATCTTCTGCTTGAGAGAAATCTTCAGCTATTATAACTCCTTTACCTAGTGCCAAACCATCGGCTTTAATTACCGTTGGATATGTATTCTCTTTCTTGATATACTCAAGAGCATCTTGAGAGTTTGAAAACACTTCATACTTAGCAGTAGGAATATTATACTTTTTCATCAACTCTTTAGAGAACACCTTGCTACCCTCAATTATAGCTCCTGCTTTATTAGGGCCAAAGGTTTTAAAACCTTCCTTATTTAGAGCATCGACCATACCCAAGACTAGAGGGTCATCTGGAGCGACTACTACCAAATCAGCTTGAACTTCTTTAGCAATAGATACTACTCCATTTATATCGGTAGCGGAAACGTTTGGATAACATTCAGCATATCTTGAGATACCACCGTTTCCAGGTACACAGAAAATCTTATCAGTTTTAGAACTTTCCGCCAACTTCATGATTAATGCGTGTTCACGACCGCCACCGCCAACTACTAAAATCTTCATTTAATTAAAAGCCTCCCTTTTTTAATTAATAATTAATAGATAATAATTATTAATTATTAATTACTAATTGTTAATTATTAATGATGGAATAATCTAATACCAGTGAAAGCCATAGCTATATTGTACTTGTTGCAAGTATCGATAACGTTATCATCACGAATAGAACCCCCTGGTTGAGCAATATATTCAACACCCGATTTTCTAGCACGTTCAACGTTATCACCGAATGGGAAGAACGCATCAGAGCCTACACATACACCAGTATTCTTTTTGAGCCATTCTTTTTGTTCTGCTTTGATGAAAGGCTTAGGTTGTTCAGTAAAGTACTTCTGCCATTCTCCATCTTTAATTACGTCCTCAAACTCATCAGAGATGTAAACATCTATAGCATTATCACGGTCAGGTCTGCGAATATCAGCTTTAAAAGGTAAGTCTAAAACTTGAGGAGCTTGTCTGAGCCACCAAATATCAGCCTTATTACCTGCTAAACGTGTACAGTGTATTCTTGATTGTTGTCCTGCACCTATACCTATAGCTTGACCATCTTTAACGTAGCATACAGAGTTAGATTGTGTATACTTTAAAACTATTAAAGATATGATTAAGTCCATCTTCTTATCATCGGGGATAGTTTTATTATTAGTAACTATATTCTCAAGTAGAGAGTTATCTATTTTTAGTTCATTTCTACCCTGTTCAAATGTAATACCAAACACTTGTTTAGTTTCAATAGGTTCGGGCTTGTAATTTTCGTCAATCTTTATGATGTTATAAGTGCCTTTTCTTTTAGACTTTAAGATTTCAAGAGCCTCTGGAGTATAATCTGGAGCGATAATACCATCAGATACTTCACGTTGTATCATCTTAGCAGTAGGAACGTCGCAAGTATCAGAAAGTGCGATAAAATCACCATAAGATGACATTCTGTCAGCACCTCTAGCACGAGCGTATGCACAAGCCATAGGTGATAATTCTTCTAAATCATCTACAAAGTAGATTTTCTTAAGTGTATCAGATAATGGAGTACCTATTCCTGCACCAGCTGGTGAAACGTGCTTAAAAGATGTAGCACTAGGTAATCCAGTAGCTTGTTTTAATTCTTTAACAAGTTGCCAACCGTTAAAAGCATCTAAAAGGTTTATGTAGCCAGGTTTACCGTTTAATACTTCAATAGGTAAATCTTTATCTTGAATATATATTCTTGATGGCTTTTGGTTTGGATTACAGCCATACTTCAATTGCATCTCTGCCATGATAAAAAATCCTCCTTATTAGTTAAAAATCACTTATTCTTATTGATAGTTCGTGACATAGTTTCACCAGTTTGGATATTAATAAATCTAGTAAATAGTGATACCTTGTTATCTTCATTCAAACTAGACCATAACATATTAGTAAAATCATCTATGTTGTTAGTATCAATAGATATTAGTTTAGGTTCGCCCTCAAAAGATGGTAATGGATTACCATCACCCATATAGGTATGAATAAAGTGTCCTTGTCCGTTTAATGGATTATCATAAGAGTAAGTATAGCGATTACAACAATCAGGATTACCATTGTTACTCTTTAGTATAGACATACTATAACTATAAGAACCCTCTTCAAACTCCATAATAGAAGATATTCTAGGAGTATAGTTAGGTTCATCATGTTCGTATTTACGAGTTCTAAGACTTTCTTCAAAAGTTTTGCCTTGACTCATCAAATTGTATACGGTGTCGGTTTGGTCGCCGTTGGTAACTATAGTTTTGTTACCTAGAACTCTAACAGGATAGTATATAATAAGTTCTGGCTTAACTAGTAGAACACTTTCATCAAAGGCTTGAGTTTTAATATTGCTACCTTCCTCAACGAAGATTCTATTGCGACTACTAGCACTTCTGCCCATAATGAAATATCCAGTAACAGCGAACTTTCCATCTTGAGATTTACCAACTATTATACCTCTACCAGGGTAGCTATTGGATTTTAACTCTTGTGAAACATCTAAAGTTTGCATCTAAATAAGTTCCTTTCTTGATAATTATTAATTATTAAATATTAATTATTAACTATATAAGCCTTGCCATCTTTAATGGTTATCTTATCTTGGCAGAATAGCGATATTGCCTTAGGTAATAATTTCCACTCAACATTTTCCATAATGCGTCTTTGAAGCGTTTGAGGAGTGTCATCATTTTTAACATCTACAACACCTTGCATTATAATAGCTCCAGCATCGGCTTTTTCATTTACAAAATGTATAGTAGCCCCACTGACTTTAACACCGTAATCTAAAACAGCTTGATGTACCTTTAAACCATAGTAACCCTCACCACAGAAAGATGGTATCAAAGCAGGGTGAACGTTAATAATCTTGTAGGGATAAGCGTTGGTAAGTACCTCATCTAAGATAGTCATAAAACCTGCAAGTACTACCAAATCGGCACGTTCCTCATTTAAGATATCTAATAGAGCCTTGCTGTAGTCGGTAGAGTTTGAGAAATCTTTTCTAGGTAAAACTCTAGTATTTATGTTGTTATCTTTAGCACGTTGAAGGGCATAAGCAGTAGGGTTAGAAGATACTACACATGATACCTTACCACCAACAATATTACCTTTATTCTGCTCATCTAAGATGGCTTGTAGGTTAGTACCTCCACCAGATACCAATACCACAATGTTTTTCATAATATATACGAACCTCCGTTAATCTTCTGATGTATCTGATTCATCTGATGCATCGGTATAGATACTCTCATCGAACATATTGCAATAGTTGTGTAGCCAATCGTAAAGGTCAACTAAACAGTATGTACCGTTAGGGTTCTCTGAGCGTACAGTGATAGTATTAGCGTCAGAATCGTAGGTACAGTTCATAGGTAATAGAGTACTCCTTTGAGTATCGTATTCAAAAACAACGTATCTATTTACGCCCTCTAGGGTAGAAGTTAGATAGACATCTGTGTAAGCTCTAGCCCACTCTTGATAAGCAGAAACACCTTGAGTATATATATCGTTGTCAATAGGTGGGTCTAGCATTAGGGAGTCACTTAGAGTAAAGGTTAAAGTAACGTCACTAAAAGCAACATCGGAACTATAGTCAACGTCTATGACTTCACCCTTAATGGAAGTATAACTATTCTTAAGGGAACTAAATCCAGAACTTAACTGTATAGAGATGCAACCATCGGCACGACCACCTGCATTGACCACAGCATCTAAGGTATAGTCAATATTACTAACGTTAGATGTAATATCTTGTGATATAGGTTGATAGAACACCCTTTGACTATCCAAAGTAGAGCCATCACTCATCGATACGAGAGGGTTTAAGCTTATAGCAATCTCATCGTAGTCGTTAATTCCGTCACCATCGGTATCAGATAGTAGAGGGTCAGTCTTATAGGTATATATCTCATCGTAGTCTGATAGTCCATCGGAGTCGGTATCGATATTGTTAATGTTAGTACCGTACTTAATCTCTTCAATATTGCTAAGACCGTCACCATCTAGGTCGAGTTTAACATCGTTCTGTAGTGGGTCTAAACCTAGGAGCAGTTCAGTCAAATCGTCAATACCATCGCCATCGGAGTCAGGGAGTGTAGGGTCTAAACCAAGTTGGAACTCTATCTCATCGCAGACACCATCACCGTCTAGGTCGCTAGTGTTACCGCTATCCACACCAGCATAATAGTTATACATTTGGTTGACGTAATTTTCATCATTGTATACGAAAGATATATAGGTTTTAAAGTCGGTATCACTCAAGAAGTCGCTAATACTTTGATTCTCCGAAGAGCTTTCATCGGAAGAGGTTGAAGTAACATCTGTGTTTAATACTATCTGACTTTCACCTATAGTAGAATCATCGCTACAAGCGGTTAAACTATATATAGACATTATTAAAAGGGTACTAGTTAGTAAGCATTTTTTATACGTTCTCATAAATAAAAGATTCCTCTCCTCTCTTAACTTAAACTCACACGCTCACGTAGGCGTGATAATGTAGTGTTCATTTAAGGGTTTATATTAGCATATAATAACACCATCATCGGAATTGACTAGTTCGCCAAGTACGTAAGCTTCTTCACCAGATGCATTAATGGATTCAATAGCTTTGTCTACATCGTTCTTATCGACACATACTATCATACCCACACCCATGTTGAAAGTGTTGAACATATCTCTTTCAGGAATCTTGCCAACTTCTGCAATTAGATTAAATATAGGCAATACATCTATAGCAGAGCGTTCTATCTTAGCAGAGATTCCATTAGGTAGTGAACGAGGGATATTTTCATAGAAACCACCACCCGTAATATGAGAGATAGACTTAACATTTACAACGTCTAAAAGGTTAAGTATAGCCTTAACGTATATCTTAGTAGGGGTAAGTAAGCAATCACCTAGAGTAGTACCTAGTTCACCTCTATGTCTAGCAAGATTCTGTTCGTTGATAGTGAACACCTTTCTAACTAAAGAGAATCCATTAGAGTGTACACCACTAGACTTAATGGCAATTAGAACATCACCCGCCTTTTGGGTATCGGGTTTAAGAATCTTGTTTTTGTCGACAATTCCCACACTAAAACCCGCAAGGTCATACTCATCTATTGGATAGAATCCAGGCATTTCGGCAGTTTCGCCACCTATTAAGGCACATTCTGCTTGAACGCAACCTTCAGCGACACCCGACACTATTTGAGCAACCTTTTCAGGATAGTTCTTACCTACTGCAATATAGTCAAGGAAGAATTGAGGTTTAGCACCACAACATATAACATCATTAACGCACATAGCCACGCAATCTATACCCACAGTATTGTGCTTATCCATAAGGAAAGCTAACTTTAGCTTAGTACCAACACCGTCAGTACCAGATACTAGTACAGGTTTATTAATACCAGTCATATCCAGCTCAAATAAGCCACCAAAACCGCCTATTCCTGAGAGTACTCCCGAAGTAGTAGTTTTAGCAACGTACTGTTTCATAAGTTCTACAGCCTTGTAACCAGCAGTAACGTCCACGCCAGCCTCTTTATAACTTTCAGAGAAACTTTTCATAGGTTAAAAACCTCCATATTATTTATAATTAGTTTAGTTGTTTGAACTTTCGCCGATACGAAACTCAAACTTATCCTTAGGCATCTCCGAGGGGACGTCTATAGGATATTTATTGGTAAAGCAACCGACACAGAAGTCACAATCTGCTTCACTAGCCAAAGATTTAACTCCATCTACGCTAAGATATCCCAAGCTATCAGCACCGATATGTTTAGCAATCTCAGGTATGCTCATCTGACAAGCTATGAGTCTATCCTTGCTGTCTATGTCGACACCAAAGAAACAAGGAGCTATAAAAGGTGGACAAGATATCATCATATGAACTTCTTTAGCACCTGCCTCACGAAGTAGTTCTACTATGTGTCTGCAAGTAGTACCACGTACTATGCTGTCATCTATTAGAACCACACGTTTGTCCTTAACGGTATCTTTAATCACGTTAAGTTTAATTCTAACAGAGTTAGTTCTTTGTGCTTGAGATGGTTGTATGAAGGTTCTACCGATATATCTATTCTTGATAAAACCAACACCGTAAGGAATCTTAGAGGCTTTAGAGAATCCCAAAGCACAATCAAGACCACTATCGGGAACACCTATTACCACATCGGCATCTACGGGGTGTTCTTTCCAAAGTAGCTCACCTGCTCTAAGCCTAGCCTTGTGAACACTAACGCCCTCTATAACGCTGTCTGGACGAGCAAAATACACGTATTCAAATACGCACATATGACCTTTCTTAGTGCAGTTATTAGTTATTGAACGCACACCGTTCTTGTCTATAACCAACATTTCACCTGCTTTAATATCTCTAATAAAGGTTGCACCTATGCTGTCAAAAGCACAACTTTCTGATGCTACCACATAGCTACCATCATCATCTAGCTTACCCAAACATAGGGGACGAAAGCCCTCACTATCACGAACGGCTATAAGCTTAGTAGGTGACATAATCACTAAGGAAAAAGCACCCTTTAGCTTAGTGATAGCGTTTTGAACAGCATCTTCAATAGAGCCTGTCTTTAAACGCTCTTCGGTAATAGCATAGGATATAACTTCGGTATCGTTAGTACTGTGGAAGATAGCACCTTTGTTTTCGTACTCTTCACGAAGTTCTCTAGCGTTTACTAAGTTACCATTATGAGCTATTGCCATAGGGCCTTTAATATGTCTAACCACTAACGGTTGAGCGTTTTCTCTGTTGCTATTACCAGTAGTAGAATATCTAACATGACCTATAGCCATGTTACCCTTACCAAGGTTTTCTAGCCTATTGTGATTAAACACTTCATGTACAAGCCCTAAGTCCTTATACGATGAGAGTAGACCTCTATCATTTACTACTATACCACAACTTTCTTGACCTCTGTGTTGTAGAGCATATAGGGCAAAGTAGGTTGGAGTTGCGACATCGATAGTATTAGGACTATAGATGCCGAAAACACCACACTCTTCATGTAAACCATTTAACATAATATTATACTATCCTTTATAATAATTTTTTACCTTTTTAACTCACACGCCCATGTAGGGCGTAGTCTTGGATATAAAAGAGTCTAAGGGAGTGATAATGTTGTAACCATATTAATAACTCTCCCCTAACAATAAGATTATAACTAAAGATTTTTTAAGATGCTATTCGCCAAGTAGTCTTTTCATAATCTCTTTGTAAGCATCTTCTTCGCCACCGAGATTTCTTCTAAATCTGTCCTTGTCCAACTTTTCATGGGTAGTACTATCCCAAAAACGGCAAGTATCTGGAGAGATTTCATCGGCTAACACTATAGTACCATCAGATGTCTTACCAAACTCAAGTTTAAAGTCTACGAGTTCTATATTTAAATCCTTTAGATAGTCAGTAAGGAGTTCATTAACCTTTAAAGCATACTTAGCAATAGTATCAATCTCTTCTTTAGTAGCCCAACCCATAGCAACTATATGATATTCATTTACCATAGGGTCACCTAGGTCATCATCTTTGTAGCAATACTCAAGTACTGTAGAGCCTAACTTAACGCCTTCAGGTTGACCAACCCTTTTAGATAGCGAACCTGCAATGATGTTTCTAACTATAACCTCAAGAGGTACTATAGTAACCTTTTTAACTATAGTTTCTCTGTCAGAGATTTCTTCAACTAGGTGAGTAGGAATACCAGCAGGTTCAAGAACGTTCTTCATTAGATGGTTAGTAACCCTATTGTTAATAATACCCTTATTATGGATAGTTCCTTTCTTTTCGCCATTAAAAGCGGTAGCATCGTCTTTGTAGTCCACAATGACTAAATCGGGGTTACTAGTAGCAAATACTTTTTTAGCCTTACCCTCATAGAGTTGTTCCATCTTAGTTAAATTTTCCATTTTAAAATCCTCCAAAGTATATAATTAATTATTATCTATAGATATTCTATAACTATAAAAGTTCTTTTAACTTTTCATTGATGTTAGCATCTTTCTGTCTTACACCATCAGCCATAGATTTCTTCATATCTCTTAGCTTTTGAGCGAGTGTTTCATCGGATAGTGCCAACATTTGAACCGCTAAGATACCTGCATTGGCAGAGCCATTTATAGCTACAGTAGCAACAGGAACACCCTTAGGCATCATAACGGAAGAAAGTAATGCGTCCATACCATCGAGTACAGAAGATTTCATAGGTACTGCAATTACTGGTAGTATAGTATGCCCAGCAACCACACCTGCAAGATGAGCCGCCATACCTGCACAGCATATTATAATTCCAAAGCCGTTCTTTTCCGCATTAGTTGAAAACTCACAAGCTTCTGTAGGAGTTCTATGTGCCGACATAACATGGAGTTCATACTCTACACCAAAGTTATTCAACTCGACAACAGCGTTCTTTACTACAGGTAAATCGCTGTCGCTACCCATGATAATAGCAACTTTTTTTGACATTAAAAAAAACCTCCAAAAACCAAAATAAAAAAAACTGCGACTTTGTACATATGTCACAGCCTATAAGATTGCAATATTGCCATTGAAGAACGTATTAATAGTTGCACCTATGCCGTTTATACTCTTTAGATAATATAACATATTTAAAAACATACGGATATAATATATACTATAACACATTCCAAAACAGCACCTCACAAAGTATCATAATAACATTATACAATATCCTAAAAAGAAATTCAACACCTTTTTTAAAAAATTACATAATATTTTTTTACAATGAATTTTTTAGAAAGAATTATCCGATACTAAATAATACTAATAGATTATTATATGTTATGTAATGGAGGTCTTTTAATTATGATGTTTAAAGAAAGTCAGACACGAGAGAATCTAATGAGAGCCTTTGCTGGAGAGAGTCAAGCCAGAAATAGGTATACTTTCGCCAGTGAAAAGGCTAAACAACAGAAACTATACGTAATAGAGATGCTATTTAAGTATACGGCAAATCAAGAACTATCACACGCAGATATATTTATGAACCATCTACAAGACTTAGATGGCTCAAATATCACAGTAGATGGTGCTTATCCTGTAGAAACCTCTAACGATATTTTAACGCTACTAAAGAACGCTGTGCATAATGAAACTCAAGAACACGATGTAATATATCAAAAGTTTGGCGAGATTGCTCACAGTGAGGGATTCTACACAGTTGAAAACTCATTTAACATGATAGCTGAAGTAGAAAAGAATCATGCTAAAAGGTTTGAAATGTTCGCTAAACTTCTTGAGGATAATAGGCTCTTCGTAAATGACGTTAAAACTAAATGGATATGTTTAAATTGCGGATTTGAAATAGAAAGTACTCAAGCACCTAAAGTATGTCCTAACTGCCACCATGAACAAGGATACTTCATAAGAGTAGAATTTGCTCCATACTCATACGATTATAACTATCGTTGCGACTGCAATAGGTAATTAATCATAAGAACGCTCAAAGTAAGAGCGTTCTTTACATAGGTAATATGTGAACTATCCGTTGTCTACAGCTAGTAAGATTTCAGTTGATACTATCTTAATGCTACAGAATATCTCTTTTAAGAAATCTCTTTTTACTCTAATGGGTAAGAGCTTAAACTCCTCTAAGAGAAAGTTATGTATGTTAAACTCGTGGGATTTTAAACTTAGATTGTATTCTATAGTGTTTAAAGTCGTTAAATCCTTTTCATACTCCTTAGAAATCTCCTTAAAAGCTAGAGAGTCCTCATCTAAGTGTAGAAGAAGTTTTCTATCCTTAGATAGCTTTTTAGATATAATATCTCGTTGGATATCTGTAGTACCGTTGCGGATATCCTTTTTTAGATTTTCAAGTTGTGGAACTACATCACTATTAGGGTGAACTAAAGTAAATATCTTTTTTAAGATAGCGTCATCTAATGAACCATCTACGTTACTAGAGTTACATACTTTAGTACCATGACTCAACTTATTACTACACGCATATACGAAACCCTTACGTTTGGTACGAGATATCATCTTTGAATTACATAAGGGGCAGTATATACTTCCAGATAGCAGACTATTAGAGTTGTGGATACTCTTAGACCTATAGTCTTTTCTATGTAACGATTTCTGAACATCTACCCAATCGATGCCTTGAACTACTCCCAAATGTTCACCAATAGATACTATCCAACTGCTTGGAACTACTCTCTTTTGTGATTTGCCATCTACTGTAGAAGTTCTACCATAGACTATATATCCGTTAGAGTTACAACCATCTAAGGTACAGAACATATTACAACCTATACCCTTTAGATATTCAAATGATGTGCTATCGGATTGGCAATACACAGGATTCTCTAATATGGTCTTAATGCTAGACCTACTATAAAGATTCCCCTTAGGTGATTCTATTCTACTTTCAAACAGATACCTCTCTACCGCCGATATACTATGACTTTCTAAGTACTTCTTAAACATAAGATGTATAATCTGTAGGTCACTATTAGGGGTAAGTTTAAATTTAGTCTTACCATCGACAATGTAAGACGTAGACGTATATCCAGTAGGAGTTATTCCGCCAAGCCATCTACCAGATTTAGCAAGAGAATACATATTGTCCTTTACCCTTTCAGATAGTGTTTCTCTTTCTAGTTGAGCAAATACACACGCCATAAATAGCATAGCTCTACCACCCGATGTGGAAGTGTCATACCTTTCTGAAGTGGATATAAAACCTATGCCTAAGTTTACCAATTCTTGATACAAGTTAGCAAAGTCGGATACGTTCCTAGATACTCTATCTAGTCGATACACTACTACGTAATCTATTAAGTTAGCATAGCAATCCTTTAACATACGTTTAAAAGATGGTCTATCTAAATCTTTGCCAGAGTAACCTTCATCTAAGTAGGTATGAACCTCATGTGGAGAGGTATCCTTAAAGGTTAGGTCTATGTACTGTAAACAATAATCTAGTTGATTCTGCACACTTTCGCCCCTACCCGTATACTTAGACTTCCTACAGTATATTGCAAACCTCAAAAGTACATCGCCTCCATAGTTAAGATGCTACTACTATAATATATCATCGATGTGCGATAAGATTACTTAGTGTACCTATATTTAGCTAAGATTTTTTTAAATTTTGGAGAAATCCTAAAAAACTACTTGCAAATTGTAGAAAAATATAGTATAATGTTACTTGCAAGTGTTATTGAATGAAAGGAGCATTCAATACACATATATTGAAAGGAGTTTTTAGTAAATGATTAATTATTCTCATGAAGTAGAAACAATGTGTCCTATAGCACAAGGAGTTGCTCATGGTGCTGCACCAATCCCAGAAGAAGCAAAGTGGATTAAGGCTACACAGATTACTGATATCAACGGTTTTACACATGGTATCGGTTGGTGTGCACCACAACAAGGTACTTGTAAGTTGACTCTAAACGTTAAGGAAGGAGTTATCCAAGAGGCATTAGTTGAAACTATTGGTTGTTCTGGTATGACACACTCCGCAGCTATGGCAGCTGAAATATTACCTGGAAGAACTATACTAGAGGCTTTAAATACTGACCTAGTATGTGATGCTATAAACACTGCTATGAGAGAACTATTCCTACAAATAGTATATGGTAGAAGCCAAAGTGCATTCTCTGAAGATGGTTTAACTGTAGGTGCTGGTCTTGAGGACTTAGGTAAGGGTTTACGTTCTCAAGTTGGTACTATGTATGGTACTCTTGCAAAAGGTCCTCGTTACTTAGAGATGACTGACGGTTACGTTACTGGTATCGCTCTTAATGAAGATAAGGAGATTATCGGATATCAATTTGTAAACTTTGGCAAGATGATGGACTTCATCAAGGCTGGTGACGATGCTAACACAGCATTTGAAAAGGCTAAAGGTCAATACGGCAGAGTTCAAGATGCTGTAGAAATCATCGACCCAAGAAAGAAATAATTAAGGGAGGATACTATAATGGCTTTATTTGAAAGTTACGAAAGAAGAGAAAAACAAATCCTTGCAGTTATTAAGGAGTACGGTATTAACTCTATTGAAGAGTGTGCTGACGTATGTAAGGAAAAAGGTTTAGACATATACAAACTAGTTGAGGGCATTCAACCAATCTGTTTTGAGAATGCTAAGTGGGCATATACTGTAGGTTGTGCTATAGCAATCAAGAAAGGTTGTACTAAGGCATCTGATGCTGCTGCTGCTATCGGTGAAGGCTTACAAGCTTTCTGTATCCCTGGTTCTGTTGCAGACCAAAGAAAGGTTGGTTTAGGTCATGGTAACCTCGGTAAGATGCTACTAGAAGAAGATACTGAATGTTTCGCTTTCTTAGCTGGTCACGAAAGTTTTGCGGCTGCTGAGGGTGCTATAGGTATCGCTGAAAAGGCTAATAAGGTTCGTAAGAAACCTCTAAGAGTTATCTTAAATGGTCTAGGTAAAGATGCTGCTCAAATCATTGCTAGAATTAATGGCTTTACTTTCGTTGAAACTGAAATGGATTACGCTACTGGCGAAGTTAAAGAAGTATTCCGCAAGGCTTACTCCGATGGCCTTCGTGCTAAGGTAAACTGCTATGGTGCTAACGATGTAGTCGAAGGTGTGGCTATAATGTGGAAAGAAAACGTAGATGTTTCTATTACAGGTAACTCAACTAACCCTACACGTTTCCAACACCCAGTAGCTGGTACATATAAGAAAGAACGTCTTGAGGCTGGTAAAAAGTACTTCTCAGTAGCATCTGGTGGTGGTACTGGTAGAACTCTACACCCAGATAATATGGCTGCTGGCCCTGCATCTTATGGTATGACCGATACTATGGGTAGAATGCACTCCGATGCACAGTTTGCAGGCTCATCTTCTGTTCCTGCTCACGTTGAAATGATGGGATTAATCGGTATGGGTAACAACCCTATGGTTGGTGCTACTGTTGCTTGTGCCGTTGCTGTTGAAGAGGCTATGAAGTAAATCTTAAATTCATTTATTACAACGTTTAACTAATTTAAGCAAGAATTCTCGCCACTTCAACAGTGTAAGTGGCGAGATGAATTGTTAAAAGGAAACTTAACGGCAGTGGTGGGGCGGAGAGAAATCGGTATCCCCTACTGACACAAGGCTAATTCATGCGTATCAATGTACGCACGTCGCACTCCGATAATATACCGAGCATGAGTTGAAACAAACATACTCTTTGTATTATGTAACTAAATCTATGTGCGAACCATAAGCACACATGAAAATACTGCATCATTCACAGAAGCTTTCTGTGTTTAATTTTCACATTTTTGTCGCCTATTGATTAAAGTATACAGGCAAAATCCTGTGAAATATGGTAAAGTGCATAGATTTGCAGAAATATCAAGGTCAATCTTTGGTATTTTTGCTGTCGCTCCTCACACGAGGAGCGTGGATTGAAATTTTACAGTGTATCGATGTAAATTTTATTAACTATGGTCGCTCCTCACACGAGGAGCGTGGATTGAAATGTAAAATGTTATCATATAACCTAACTTAGTCACAGTCGCTCCTCACACGAGGAGCGTGGATTGAAATATGCCTAGCAAAGCACTTCAACAGCCTATAGACGTTCTGTCGCTCCTCACACGAGGAGCGTGGATTGAAATATGCTTTTTCTCACTTTCTCCGGCACTTGGGGGGTCGCTCCTCACACGAGGAGCGTGGATTGAAATTATACTTATTTTGCCCAAATTTACCCGTTACAGGTCGCTCCTCACACGAGGAGCGTGGATTGAAATAATATATTAGCGTTAATATATGACATTTGTTGCAATGGTCGCTCCTCACACGAGGAGCGTGGATTGAAATACGATTTGGGGCATAAGTTAATAAAATCGTGCAGGTCGCTCCTCACACGAGGAGCGTGGATTGAAATTTGATTATAATTATACTCGGTTAAAAATTTTTCCGTCGCTCCTCACACGAGGAGCGTGGATTGAAATCGAGAATACGATTTAAACAAGAATACTGTTTATGTCGCTCCTCACACGAGGAGCGTGGATTGAAATAGAAACAACAAGAATGAGTGCTATGGAAATGCATGTCGCTCCTCACACGAGGAGCGTGGATTGAAATGTATCTATGATTATAGGTGCAGTTATGTTCTGCGTCGCTCCTCACACGAGGAGCGTGGATTGAAATATTTGATTGTTTACAGTGCTTGTTTGTGGTTGCTGTCGCTCCTCACACGAGGAGCGTGGATTGAAATATTTACTTTGTTACAAATTCATTGTTATTTTTTGTCGCTCCTCACACGAGGAGCGTGGATTGAAATATCAATAAAGTCAGATATATTAATAAAAATAGCGTCGCTCCTCACACGAGGAGCGTGGATTGAAATACCCTCGTTGCCACAATCTTGCCACATTGCTGCGGTCGCTCCTCACACGAGGAGCGTGGATTGAAATACATAGCCTAAAGTAACTCTGAACGCCATCTCTGGTCGCTCCTCACACGAGGAGCGTGGATTGAAATCAAGAGGTAGTATTATATACATATTTATGTTGTTGTCGCTCCTCACACGAGGAGCGTGGATTGAAATGTGGGCAATAGTTTTAAAATAGTCTTGCGTTAAGTCGCTCCTCACACGAGGAGCGTGGATTGAAATTGTGGGAGCAGGTCGGGAAATATAAAAACTCAACTGTCGCTCCTCACACGAGGAGCGTGGATTGAAATAAAACGCATGGATTGTAGAAATTGCGGAACTCTCGTCGCTCCTCACACGAGGAGCGTGGATTGAAATACAATAGCCGGTAGGTTGTCTAAATATATGATGTGTCGCTCCTCACACGAGGAGCGTGGATTGAAATACGAGTCCTAAAATCATACTCCTCGGTTGATAACCAGTCGCTCCTCACACGAGGAGCGTGGATTGAAATACCATACTGATTACAAAGATTTATATATTCATTGTCGCTCCTCACACGAGGAGCGTGGATTGAAATGAGTTAGTGTGTGTAACTTCGTTTTAGTGTTTGCTGTCGCTCCTCACACGAGGAGCGTGGATTGAAATGTTTGCCCCTACCCCACCTAGTGGGGCAGTAGGCTGTCGCTCCTCACACGAGGAGCGTGGATTGAAATAA
>JAJQGV010000118.1 GCA_021200215.1 Ruminococcus sp.
GTTATGAAAACATTACTAAAAGGATTAAAAACCTTTTTCTTAATATGTTTATCCATACCCATTATTTTAATTTTATTATATATACTGTTAAGTATTGGAGTTTCTATTGCTAATGACATCAATGCTAGTAGGTATCAAAAAGATTTCTGTAAACTAGAACTCCCACAAGATACTTCTATAGTAGATAGTGAATACTCTATTGGACATTTTGATGGAAATGGTAATGGTACTAGATACTATCTAAGTATGATTATCCAAACTGATTTATCTTTAGATGAATTAGAGGAATATTATCAAAATCTCGATAAGGGTATTAAAATCCAAAATTTTAATGATGATACTAAAGATGATTATCAATTTTCTTATAGTAAGATTGAAGAATATCCTGAAGATTATTATTTAATATCAACTATTGAAGAACCAAACAATACTCTTCTCTATGAGTTGGATTTACGTGGACATTAATATTAAAAAGTTAAGGAACGATTGAAATATATCGTTCCTTTTTTGATATTATATACATAGAGTAATTATTAAATCTACTAATATTATTAATATACTAACTATACCTAGAAATATTACAACTTTTTTATTTACACATTGACAGAATTTACTCATAACAGGATTGATTACATAATACAACAACAATCCACCTATGCCAAAGTATACGCTTGTATTTAATGATACTCTTCCATTTAGATTATACTTATACATACTATAATCCCACAACACTAGGTTAAAACACTTTTCTAAAATGTATGATGCACTATACTCAACAATAGATGTAACTGCAAATACTATCAAAAATACTATTATAGGAGTTATAGGGACTCTTTTAATATATATAGGCTTTCTTATTATCATATTTAAGATAAAGGATAATATCAAGCCAGTAAAACCGTATATCGGTAGATATGTACCATGCAAGAAACCTCTATTTATGAAAATACCAAAAACATGATACGTTAATACAACTTCATATATCCAACCGACTATACTATAGATTAAAAAATTGCAACTCCAAAAAGATATTCTTTCTAAACAAGATATACTCCTTACTATTTTTAATACCCCCTTTAGATTGGCGAACTATTTTCACCGTATACAAAACCTAAAATTTGTGAGTATAGATAGTTATCTTCTGGAACAGGTACAGGTTGATAGTTATTACTTCCAGTACCACCATACACATAGAACGGAATAATATTTTCCTCAGATTTTTCAATCTGTTTGGTATCCTTGTTGTAGGTTATACTCTCTTGATATATTATAGTAGCGTTCTCAGGGTTTAGATTTCCTCCGAATACAAAGTTTCCTATAGAGTATATAATGTGTACTCCGTTGTATTCCTCTAGTGGCTGTAGAACGTGAGGGTGTCCACCTATTACTAAGTCAGCACCACCATCTACGATTCTATGACAAGCCTCTATCTTCCAACTTTCAGCGATATGAGTAGCCTCTTCACCACCATGAAAGAATACCACTTGAATATCAGTAGTAGAGTTCAAGTTTTCAATCCTAGATATAATACTATCGGCATAGTTGCCGTCCCAAAGTGAGCAACATACTAACCCAATTTTAACGCCATCTTTTTCAAGGATAATATCCTTGTCATCGTTACCCCATTGAGTATAGTTGGTACTTTCAATGGCATTTTGAGTATCTATTTGACCCTGCTCACCAAAATCGTTAGTGTGATTGTTCGCCAAAGATACTGCCTCTATACTATTTTCTGAAAATATAAAAGCGTTCTCGGTACGACTTCTAAACCAAAATGCAGGAGTATATCCCTTATCACGTTCAGTTAGATTACTATCAGTAAAGACTGTTTCACAGTTTGCTATAGTAAAATCATCACTTGAGATGTATGGAATCGCTCCTTGAAAAAAGTATGTTTTATCATTATTTAAAGCATAGTAATTAAATCTATCTTGGTCGGTATCATCACCGTGTTGAGTACCTAAAGTACAATCACCTAAGAAAGATAAATCTATGGTAACTACTGGATTATATGGCTGTGTAGTTATTTCTGTAGTAGTAACAATCTCCGTAATAGTCACATCGGTAGATGATATTTCTATGTTTTCAGTCTGCATGGATTGTACACTACAAGAAGTAAACATCATTACAGATGCTATGCATATTGTTATTATTGATAGTCTTTTCATAATATAGAACCTCTAGTATGGTAAAAATTTAGATATTATATAGTCGATAGTTTCAGCGATAGCTCCCGTATTGTTATTGTGATTAGTCACAAAATCGGCAGACCTTTTAACCCTCTCTAATGCATTGTTGGGAGCTATTCCAATATGAGCAGTCTGTAGCATTTCAATATCGTTGTTGTAATCTCCAACAGATACTATAATAACATCTTTAAGTCCGAGTAGTTCTTTATAATGCTTAAGAGCCGTACCCTTAGAACAGTGTTTAGGAAGCATTTCATAGTAATTATCTGTAGACTTAACGAAGTCAAGATATTTACCATACCCTTTACTATCTATGAACCGTATCAACTTAGACATACTATCCGATGGCATAGCGAACAACATCTTAATACGCTTTTCACTACCCTTAACGTTAGATACAAAATCGGTTAAGGTGCAGTATTGCGGAGTAACTCTTGAATAGTCATTGTGATACTGTTCATACTCATTGTTGCGTACTACGTAGATATCCTTAGAAGTTAAAATCTCACAAGCAACGGTAGGAAATGTATTCAATATAGAGTTAGCAACATCTTCGGCACATTCATGAAGTTCATCGATATATACTGACCTATGATGTATAACATCAAAAATCATACCACCGTTATATAGTATCACAGGGCAATCAATATTAAGTTCCTTGAAGTATTGTGATGCCGATTGAACGTTCCTACCAGTAGCGATGGTAAATATACCTCCTAACCTTTTAAACTGCTCAATAGCCTTTAAGTCTATAGGATTTATTTTTTTATCATCGGTTAATAGAGTGCCGTCCATATCGGTAATCAGCATCAATTTAGATAAATCTTCCATAATATAAAACTCCTTGTTAATTAATAGTGCCAGTTGTTTCCTACCGATTTCAATGCTTTTTGAAAGTATTCAGGCAGTGAACTGTCGAATTCAAGATACTTTTTAGTAATCGGGTGGATAAAACCAATCTTTTTAGCGTGTAGGCATTGTCCATCAAGATTTTTATAAGGTTTTCCGTAAACATCGTCACCAAGAACAGAGTGTCCAACGTATGCCATATGCACTCTTATTTGATGTGTTCTTCCCGTTTCTAATATGCACTTAATATGCGAATGTTTTTCAAACTGTTCAAGTACTTCATAATGAGTAATAGCCTCTTTAGAGTTTTTTTCTGTAACACACATCTTTTTTCTATCTACTGGGTGGCGTCCTATGGGAGCGTTTACCGTTCCAGTTAGTTGTTTAAATCTACCTAATACTATAGCCTCATACTCACGAGTAAATGAATGTTCTTTAATCTGTTGAGCGAGTCCAATATGTGCCATATCAGTCTTAGCGACTATTAGTAATCCGCTAGTGTTCTTATCTATACGATGTACTATTCCAGGACGAATTACTCCATTGATTCCCGATAGGCTATCCTTACAATGATACATCAAGGCATTTACAAGAGTTCCACTATAGTTAGATGGTGCAGGGTGTACTACCATACCCTTAGGCTTATCCACTACCAATAGATATTCATCTTCATAGACAATATTCAATGGAATATTTTCAGCTACTACGTTTAAGATTTCAGGCTCTGGAACGTTCAATGTTATTACATCATTTAGCCTTAGTTTATAGTTCTTAGATATTACCTTACCATTAACCGATACTTCACCCTTATCCATTAAGTTTTGAATGGCAGAACGAGTCAACTCTAAACTTTCCACGTTAGATAAAAACCTATCTATGCGATTACCAACATCTTCACTATTGATTGTAAAAGTTTTAGTGTTCAATTTTGATTTTCCTCCATAGTAGTGTGCTTTTTATCGACAAATATGCAATTGGTTTTAGAATCTATAAAAAAAATATATATAGCCAATAGAATAACTCCAATCACTACACAAATATCTGCGAAGTTGAATATAGCAAAGTTGAATAGTTTTACTTCAATATAATCTACTACACGACCACCACGGAATATTCTGTCTATGCCATTACCAATACCACCACTGATTATTAAGATAAGGCACATAGTAAATAGCTTTGAAGTCTTACCATACTTAAATAGATAATATCCACACACCAACACCATTATGATGCTAACTGCTATCAGCATGATTCTTTGCCCCGAAAAAGAGCCAAACACTGCACCATCATTTTCAAGATAGGTTAAGTCTATAACTTTTATATTTCCCAACTTTATGAACTCTATGCTTTCCGCACCTTTAAGATTATCTATTATCCAAACTTTTATTAATTGGTCTACACCAGCAAGGAGTATTATACATACTAATGCAAGTATTATCATACTAAAGCCTCCGTTTTTTAAAATAGGGCGGAGAGAAAAGTTCTTCCGCCCATTTGGATTTATTCAACGTATATAACTACTTGTTCAAACTTTCAACTACACAAGCACATCTGCTACATAGCGTTGGGTGAATAGAGTTTTTTCCTACGGTGTTAGAGTACGACCAACAACGCTCACACTTTTCACCTTGAGCCTTTACAACCTCATAGGATACACTCTCAACGGAAACATCTTTTACGATAGTAACATCGGAAACGATAAGAACCATCTTAAGAGTTTCAGCAAGTTCAGTGTACTGCTTAACTAAATCATCGGAACTACAATGTACTATAATGTTAGCATCTAGTGGCTTACCGATAACTTTTTCAGTACGCTTTACTTCCAACTCTTTGTTAGCATCTTCTCTAATCTTAGCGATAAGTTCCCACTTAGATTTAAACTCATCAGAGAACGTCTTTCCAGATACTGTAGGCATATCGTTTAAGAATACACTTTCAGTATTATCACCATCGGCATGGTTAATGTATCCCCAAACTTCTTCGGCAGTAAATGAAATGATTGGTGCAAACAATCTAGTTAGACCACTCAAGATGGTATACATAACACTTTGAACGGCTCTTCTCGATTTAGAAGTAGCACCGTCACAATATAGTCTATCCTTAACTATATCCAAATAGAAGTTAGACATATCTACAGTACAGAACTTAATTATTGCACTCAAAACGATGTGAAAATCGAAATCTTCGTAACCCACATTAGCCTTTTCAATGAGTTCATCAAACTTCATGATAGCCCACTTATCAATCTCTTGATACTCTTCATAAGGAACAGTATCTGTATTAGGATTAAAATCGGATAGGTTCTGTAATAGGAAACGGGCAGTGTTTCTAATCTTTCTATAGGATTCAGATAGTTGTTTTAAGATATCGTTAGAGATTCTAATATCTGAATGGTAATCTGAAGATGCTACCCAAAGCCTTAAGATATCAGCACCATACTTATCAGTAATCTCACTAGGGTCTATACCGTTTCCTAAAGTCTTGTGCATAGCCATACCCTGACCATCTACTACCCAACCATGAGTACATACTGCCTTATATGGGGCAATACCTCTATACACTACGGAAGTCAACATTGAAGATTGAAACCAACCTCTATATTGGTCTGCACCCTCGAGATATAAATCAGCTGGTGCAGATAGTTCCTCATACTCATCTAGTACGGCGGTATGTGATACACCACTATCAAACCAAACGTCCATGATGTCATACTCCTTAGTAAACTCGGAGCAACCGCATTCGCACTTTACGGTATTTGGAATAAACTCAGATACTTCTCTAGTCCACCAAGCATCAGAGCCTTCTTTTCTGAATAGGTCGGAAATGGCTTTGATAGTTTCATCGGTAATGATAGGCTTTTGACAATCTTTACAGTAGATTACTGGAATTGGTACACCCCAAGTTCTTTGACGTGATATGCACCAGTCACTACGGTCTTGAACCATTCCCTTGATTCTATCTTCACCCCAAGATGGTATCCACTTAACACTTTCAATACACTTAATGGCTTCATCTTTAAATCCCTTAACGGAACAGAACCATTGCTCAGTAGCACGATATATTATTGGACTATGGCATCTCCAACAGTGTGGATATTGATGGACTATCTTTTCAACAGCTAATAGAGCATTTAATTCTTCCAACTTTTTAGCTATAGCCTTGTTAGCGGTATCAGTATCCATACCTTCAAACTCACCAGCCTCGGCAGTCTGTTTGCCGTTGGCATCTACGCATACTAAGATTCCTATGTCATCGTACTTTTTGCAGACTTCAAAGTCCTCAGTACCGTATCCTGGGGCAGTATGAACACAACCCGTACCACTTTCAAGAGTTACATGGTCACCAACTATTACTGGAGATAACCTATCATATAGTGGGTGTTTAGTCTTGATATGTTCTAAGTCAATACCTTTAAATAGATATTGACTTAAAATTTCATAGTCAGTGATTTTTGCACTTTCCATAGTAGCTTTTACAAGTTCAAGAGCCATTACATAGTATTCATTGCCAACCTTAACTAGAGTATACTCATATTCTGGACCTAAACAGATTGCTAAGTTACCAGGGATAGTCCAAGTAGTAGTAGTCCAAATTACAAAGTAGATGTTATTAATATCTATACCAGTATTAGCGAATATTCCATTATCATCTACAACGTTAAACTTAACGTATATAGAATAGCATGGGTCATTAGAGTATTCAATTTCAGCCTCAGCAAGAGCAGTTTGACAGTCTGGACACCAATATACAGGTTTTAAATCCTTATACATATATTTAGACATCTTACCAAAGACTTCAACTTGACGAGCCTCATACTCAGGACGTAGAGTCAGATAAGGTCTATCATACTTACCAATAGTTCCTAAACGTTTAAACTGTTGCATCTGATTATCAACGTGTTGTAGAGCGAAATCATGGCAATGTTTTCTTAACTCAATTGGTGAAATAGAGCCATCTGCAACGCCTGTAGTTTTCATAGACTTAATAGCTTTTAATTCTATAGGTAATCCATGAGTATCCCAACCTGGAACGTAAGGAGCTTTAAAACCACTCATATTCTTTTGTTTTATAATAAAATCCTTTAAGATTTTATTTAAAGCAGTTCCAAGGTGAATAGAACCATTAGCATAAGGTGGGCCATCGTGTAAGATGTATGAAGGTTTACCCTCATTTTTAGCCATCAACATATCATATAGTTTAATATCTTTCCATTTTTCAATGGTATCGGGTTCTCTTTTAGGCAAATTTCCACGCATAGGGAAGTCTGTCTTAGTGAGATTAAGTGTTGAATTATAATCTTGTGACATATCAAAAAATTCTCCCATCTAAATTTCAATCCACGCTCGGTAATTTAACGGAGTGCAGTATGCATACTTAGTATACATAGATTAACCTCATGTCAGCAAGGGATACCGATTTTTCTCCGCCCACCGCTGTCGTATTGTTTTTAATTAGATATTACTAGCAGATGTTTCATTAGCAACATCAGGAACGCTGTCATTGTCTGCTTCAATATCTTCGTTGTCCTCGTCATCATCTTCAATTTCTGGCATCGAGGAAATTAACTCAAGATGATTCTTATACATATCAAACAGTTCCTTTTTAAAGTCAGAAACTATCTTTTGAATCTTAGCAAGATTTTTTTCTTCCGTTTCAATATCTACACGTAAAGCGTTGACCTCATCTTCTGCCTCAGTAACGGCATCATTGATAATCTTTTCAGCTTGAATAGTAGCCTCAGAGATAATTTCATCGGACTTTCTTTTAGACTCAATAATGGTTCTATGACCAGCCTTTTTAGCGTCTAAAAGAGCCTCTTTGACTGCCTCTTCATCTTGACGATACTCTCTAACCTTGTCAGCTAATATCTGTAGTTTTTTATTAATTTCAGCATTCTCTCTTTCAAGTTGACCAAATTCAGCAGAAACTCTGTTCAAATAGTCATCTACATCTTCCTGCTTGTAGCCAAAAGATACCTTTTCAAACTTTTGAGTACTAATATCTTTAGAGTTCATAGAAAAACCACCTC
>JAJQGV010000133.1 GCA_021200215.1 Ruminococcus sp.
ATTCGGAAATGTATGATATAATATACTTGCCTTTTATAGAAGGTGTATTTTTTTGCAGTTTTATGGCTAATAAAAGATACTTAACGGCAGTGGTGGGCGGAGAGAAATCGGTATCCCCTACTGACATGAGGTCAATTCATGCGTATCAATGTACGCACGTTGCACTCCGATAATATACCGAGCGTGAATTGAAACAAGTCTATCCATATGATATTCGTTATATGGCGGTAATAAAAACAGGAGGTGCCAATTAATGAGAGTAAAAATCACACTTGCTTGTACTGAGTGCAAACAACGTAATTACAACACTAAGAAGAACAAGAAGAATGACCCAGACAGACTCGAAATGAATAAATATTGTAAGTTCTGTAGAAAACACACTCTTCACAAGGAAACTAAGTAATTGGAGGTCGCTCTATGCCTAAAAAGAATATAAAAGAGTCTAAGACCACCAAAAAGTCCGAAGATAAGACTAAAGATTCTAAACAGTCTAAGGCAAAGGACTCTAAAAAGAAGCAGCCAAACAAAGTAGTAAAGTACTTTAAGGATTTAAGAAGTGAGTTTAAAAAGGTCGTTTGGCCTAGCAAGAAGAAGGTCATCAACAATACTTCAGTAGTACTAGGTTCTATAGTAATAATGGGAATATTCGTTGGCTTGTTAGATACTGGGTTATTTAAACTACTTCAACTTATTCTTAGTTTAGGAACTGCTGAATAGTATTCGTTTCGGTTAGCACGGAGGTTTTATAATGTCAGAATCGGCAAAGTGGTATGTTATCCATACTTATTCAGGATATGAAAACAAGGTTGCACAAAGTATCGAAACGGTTATAAAGAACAGAGGTCTTGAGGATTTAATCCAAGCCGTAATAGTACCTAGTGAAACTGTTACTGAGATTACTAAAGGCAAGGCTAAGGAGGTCGAAAGAAAGACTTTCCCTGGCTATGTGCTTCTTAAAATGATTTACACCGACGATACTTGGCACATAGTAAAAAGTATTAGAGGTGTAACTGGTTTCGTTGGTACAGACCCTAAGAAACCTACTGCTATAACTGAAGAAGAAGTTATTGCTATGGGTGTCGGTCTTTCTAAAGAAGACCAAAAACCTATTATAGAGGTTGACTTTGAAGTTGGCGATACTGTTCGTATTGCTGGAACAGTTATGGACGGTCTTTCAGGTCCTGTTCAAGAGATAGACATAGCTGAAGGCACAGTTACCGTTCTAATTGCTATGGTTGGTCACAGACCTAGCAACGTTACTGTACAACTTAACCAAGTAATTAAAGTTGAAGATTAATTTTTCGTACGTTCCGCAATATAACGTTAATTAACATGGTTGCGGATAAGTTTAAAGGGAACTTGCCTTTATTATGGTGAACGTTCCCAGTGGGAGAAACTTATGCTAAAAAGTTTCGCCTTTACCACATTTTAGGAGGATTTAACTATGGCACAAAAAGTAGTAGGCTATATTAAGCTACAAATTCCAGCAGGTAAGGCAACACCTGCACCACCAGTAGGTCCAGCTCTTGGACAACATGGTGTTAATATTATGGCATTCACTAAGGAATTTAATGAAAGAACTAAGAACGATATTGGTATGGTTATTCCAGTAGTTATTACCGTATATGCAGACCGTTCTTTCACATTCATTACAAAGACTCCACCAGCTGCAGTCCTAATTAAAAAGGAGTGTAACATTAAGAGTGGTTCTGGCACACCTAACAAGACTAAGGTTGCTACTATCACTAAGGCTCAAGTCCAAAAGATTGCTGAAATTAAGATGCCTGACCTAAATGCAGGTAGCCTTGAAACTGCTATGAGCATGATTGCTGGTACTGCTCGTTCTATGGGTGTTACTGTCGTTGACTAATATATCGGGTTTTTTCGGAATGGTAATCCCTATCCGAAATGGTGGGAGGAACAACTTTCCGCTAATACCACTTTTATAGGAGGATTTTAATAATATGAAACATGGTAAAAAGTATATTGATACAGTAAAAGCTGTTGACCTTGATAAGCTTTACGAGTCTAAAGAGGCTTTAGGTCTTGTTTGCGATAACGCTAAGGCTAAGTTCGATGAAACCGTTGAGATGCATATCCGTTTAGGTGTTGACTCTCGTCACGCTGACCAACAGGTTAGAGGTGCTGTTGTACTTCCTAACGGTACTGGTAAGAACGTTCGTGTATGTGTATTCTGTAAAGAAAATAAGTATGAAGATGCTAAGAACGCTGGTGCTGATTTCGTTGGTGGTCAAGACTTAGTTGACAGAATTATGAAAGAAAATTGGATGGACTTTGACGTTGTAGTTGCTTCCCCTGATATGATGGGTCTAGTTGGTCGTCTTGGTAAGATTTTAGGACCTAGAGGCTTAATGCCTAACCCTAAGGCTGGTACAGTTACTCCAGACGTTGCTAAAGCCGTTACTGAGGCTAAGGCTGGTAAGATTGAATACCGTCTTGACAAGACTAACATTATCCACTGTCCAATAGGAAAGGTTTCTTTTGGTACTGATAAGTTAGAAGAAAACTTCAACACTCTTATTGAGGCTGTAGTTAAGGCTAAGCCAGAGGCTGCTAAGGGTACTTATATCAAGTCATGTGTAGTTACATCTACTATGGGTGTAGGCATACAAGTATCCACTAATAAGTATGGTGCTTAATCGATTTTTTAGTTTTAATTTTTTAAAAAAATTTTGTTTGTAAGAATATTCCATGATTAAACTCAATTAAAATGATGCATAATATTAGTGTTCCAAAGTGAACAATATTAAATTTTAAGAAAGGACTTTTATTATCTTAACTATCGACATAGACTGTTAGGTAGTAATATAATAAAAGTAGTGTGATTATATCATGGATTGTGGTTGCGAAAATAAAAATTCAAGCATTATGTGTACTGTAGATAGTTGTAAGCATCATTGCAACACTGAACAATACTGCTCACTAAACACTATTAGAGTTGGTACTCATGAACCTCACCCAACTGAATGTCAGTGTGTAGATTGTAACTCTTTTGAACTAAAATAGTTTCTAAAGGAAAAAACATTGTATCAAACTAATTCCCTCTTTAACTAATTTAAGCAAGAATTCTCCCACTTTAACAATGTAAGTGGCGAGATGAATTGCTAAAAGGAAACTTAACGGCAGTAGTGGGCGGAGAGAAATCGATATCCCCTACTGACACGAAGTCAATCTACGCATACTAAGTATGAATATCGCAAACTATCGAGCGTAGATTAAAACAATACGCACTATAGACGTTCTAATACAGAACGTCTATATTTTTGACAAATATCGGCATTTTTCTGCGATTAAAACAGTACGTTCAATAAAATTTTTTAAAAATGTATTGCCATATTAAGAAAAATAGTATATAATATGGTTATAAGAAACACAGAATTATATTATAGAAAGGAGATACCACCAACACATGGTAGGTTACTTAATACTATGGACGAAAAGACTAGAAGTTTTAATCTAAGCGAAAACCCTGAAAAGGCTGTAAGAGAGAATCTGCTAAAGGTATATGACGCTCTTGTAGAAAAGGGTTACGACCCTATAAATCAAATAGTAGGATATATTCTATCAGAAGACCCTACATACATTACTACATATAACAATGCTAGAAGCATAGTTAGACATATAGACAGAGATTTACTACTGCAATATATGGTTAAATATTACTTAGAAAAATAACCAATGAATATTTTTTCGCTAACTACAGAAAATATTTGTACAGTGTTTCACTGAATCTTTTCTGTAAAGGAGGCTTATAGCCTTGAATAAGTTCGGTACGTTGACTGGCATTACCATTGCTAGTATGCTAGTTACAACGCCATCTGTTAGCGTTTCGGCTTACGATATAACTCCCCACGGGTATGGGCAAGGAACTATCGTAGATGCCAATAACGTTCCTACTGGAGCTACTATGTTCAATGAAACCTATTCTATGTACAATGCTTACGCTTTAACACCCGTTCCTAAACAGATAGTACTAACCTTTGACCAAGGTTATGAAAACGGTTATACCTCTCAAATATTAGATGTCCTTAAAGAGAAGAACGTAAAGGCAATATTTTTTCTAACTGGTGACTATGCTAAGTCTGAAAAGGATTTAGTAAATCGTATGATTTCCGAAGGTCATTGTCTAGGTAATCATGGTATGACACACGCTAAACTACCTACACTAGATGAGAACGGTATAAAAGAAGAGATTGGCTCTCTACATGAATACGTCTTAAATGAGTACGGCTATGAAATGCAATACTTTAGACCCCCTTGTGGTGAGTTCTCAGAGGAATCTTTAGCGGTTACTCAAGATTTGGGATATCAAACTATATTTTGGAGTTTTGCTTACGTTGACTGGAACGTAGATGACCAACCAGACCCTACTACAGCTACTCAAAAGATAGTTTCGTCTGCCCATGACGGTGCAATATATTTGTTACACTCAGTTTCTAAGACTAATGCCGATGTACTCGGAAACGTTATAGACCAACTTCGTGCAGAAGGTTACTCATTATAGTTGAGTATGTTAAACTTCCTATACTCCATAGATTTAAAATCTATGGAGCTTTTAATGTTATACTTTTATAGCAAAGTATTCTACATTATACACTATATTTTCTATCTATATTGGACAACTTTATGAAATATGTACAAATTTTAAAAAAACTCTTGCTTTTTGCATGAAATTCATGTACTATATATATGCTGAACATACGAAATTTTGTGGTATTCTTATACTTTTAGAAAGGTCTTTTATACTATGTTTGAATTTAAAGAACGCTATAATATCAATGATTTAATAGAGATTGTTTCCATACTTAGAAGCGAAAACGGTTGCCCTTGGGATAAGGTTCAAACCCATGAAAGTATACGCAAGGATTTTATTGAAGAGGTCTACGAAGTTATAGAGGCTATAGACCTTAAAGATTCTGACCTTCTTAAAGAAGAGTTAGGTGACGTGCTATTAAATACCGTATTCCATACTCAAATAGAATCTGAAGATGGCAACTTTAACTTCGATGATGTTTGCAACGATATTTGCCAAAAGATGATAGTTAGACACCCTCACGTATTCGGTGATGTATCTGCTAATACTACTGACCAAGTCTTAAACAATTGGGACAAGATTAAGATGAATACTAAGGGTCAAACCACATATACTGAAACTTTAGAAAGCGTTGCAAAATCTCTACCCGCTTTGATTCGTGCAGAAAAGGTTGGTAAACGTGCATCTAAAGCTAATATGGATTTTCAAGACGTTCAGACTGCTTTACAATCTGTTAAGGACGAAACTAGCGAACTACAAACGGCTATAGAAAATGACTCCACACAACAAGTATATGAAGAGTTCGGCGACCTACTATTCTCTTGTGTAAACCTCGGTAGAAAGTTAGGCATAGACTCTGAACGTGCCTTAGTAGATGCTACTAACAAGTTTATCGACAGATTTTCTAAAGCAGAAGATTTAATAAGGTCTAATGGGATAGACGATATGAAATCCCTTGACATACATCAGCTTGATGCTTACTGGCAAAAGGCTAAAATTTTAAAATAATATAAAAAAAAATCAGGAGGAATTTATTATGACTAAGTCAGAATTAATTAAGAAGATTAAAGAGAATGGTGAATACAACAACATTAAAGATGCTGAAAAGGCTCTATCAACTGTACTTGAAACCATTAAGGAAACTTTAGCAACTGGCGAAAAGGTTCAACTAGTAGGCTTTGGAACTTTTGAAGTTCGTCAAAGAGCTGAAAAACAAGCTATCAATCCAAGAACTAAGATTCCATACGTACAACCTGCTAAGAAAGCTCCTGCATTTAAAGCTGGTAAAGGTCTTAAAGATGCTGTAAATAATTAATCTTTCTACTATAATAGTTATAAATGGCTGATACTTAAAATAAGTATCAGCCATAGTTATTTATTGCTATAAAAGATTACTTTTCCTTAGCCCTAGACTTAGCACGAAGTGAGTTATCTAAGATACGCTTTCTAATCCTTATGGATTTTGGAGTAACTTCAAGAAGTTCATCATCGGCGATAAATTCAAGGCTATCTTCAAGTGATAGCTTTCTAGGTGGTACTAACCTTAAAGCGTCATCTGAACCACTAGCACGAGTGTTAGTTAGATGTTTCTTCTTACATACGTTTACTACTAAATCCTCAACCTTTGGTGATGCTCCTACTATCATACCCTCATACACTGGAGTTCCTGCACCTATGAATAGAGAACCTCTCTCTTGAGCGTTATACAAGCCATAGGTTACAGCCTCACC
Source organism: Ruminococcus sp. (assembly GCA_021200215.1). Lineage (GTDB taxonomy): Bacteria > Bacillota > Clostridia > Oscillospirales > Ruminococcaceae > UBA5884. The sequence goes on from JAJQGV010000133.1 coordinate 6,286, forward strand.
CGTTTCAAAAGATACCAATGAGCCTGTATTTCTCCTTGGGATATCGCCCTTATAAGGCTCGTAGCCTTCAAACACACTAGACATAATACCCTCGCCTTTAGTATCGGTTAAAAATTCCGATTTATAGCCAAACAATCCACGAGATGGAATTAAGAACTCTAACCTAGTTCTGCTACCTTGAGGGTGCATATTAATCATTTCAGCCTTACGAGTACCCATCTTTTCCATAACAGAGCCTGTACAATCGTTAGGTACATCGATTACTAGACGTTCAATAGGTTCACACTTAACACCATCTATCTCTTTGTATAGAACTCTAGGCGTGGATACAGATAGTTCATAACCCTCACGACGCATATTTTCAATCAATATGGATAGGTGCATCTCACCACGACCACATACTCTAAATGAGTCTGTATTTTCCGTTTCAGATACCCTTAAGGATACGTCCTTTAGAAGTTCATCAAATAGACGTTTTCTAAGCTGACGAGATGTTACAAACTTACCCTCTCTACCAGCAAAAGGACTGTCATTAACAGAGAAAGTCATCTCAACGGTAGGCTCACTGACCTTAGTAAACTCAAGAGGTTCATAGTTAATAGTATCACATATAGTATCGCCTATGGTGATGTTCTCTATGCCACTAATCCAAACGATATCGCCAACGGTAGCAGTTTCTACAGGGACTCTTTGTAAGCCTTGAATCTGTAATAGACTAACTATCTTAGAGTTATAAGGTTTCTTACTTTCGTGATAATCTCCTACGGTAACCTGTTGATTAACCTTAATAGAACCTCTTTCAATCCTACCTATACCTATTCTACCAACGTACTCATTGTAATCTATAGATGATATTAACATCTGTAGGTCACCTTGTTCATCGCCCTTAGGAGGCTCAATGTAGTTTAGGATAGTTTCAAACAGTGGAGTTAAATCCTTACCCTCTTCATACTGACTTAAAGAAGCTGTACCAGCTCTACCAGAACAGAATAGTAAAGGACTTTCTAACTGTTCGTCATTAGCATCTAAATCGAGTAGAAGTTCAAGAACCTCATCGCCTATCTCATCGAGTCTAGCGTCTGGCTTGTCTATCTTGTTTACTACTATAATTATCTTCAAGCCCATCTCGAGAGCTTTAGATAGTACAAATCTAGTTTGAGGCATAGGGCCTTCAGCGGCGTCAACGAGTAGTAAAGCACCATCTACCATAGAGAGTACACGTTCAACCTCGCCACCGAAGTCAGCGTGTCCAGGGGTATCAATGATATTTATCTTAGTATCCTTATACATAACCGATGTATTCTTTGCTAAGATAGTAATACCTCTTTCACGTTCAAGGTCATTGCTGTCCATAACACGTTCAGCAACTGCTTGATTTTCTCTAAAAGCTCCCCCTTGTTTTAACATTTCATCTACCAAAGTAGTTTTGCCGTGGTCAACGTGGGCAATAATTGCTATATTTCTCAAATCTTCTCTAATCATAAAAATATACCTCCTGCTTTTGTATAGCTGTATTACACATTAAAAAAGCCCTACAAGAAAATCTTTGTAGGACTAAGAGTGAATTTTGATGGGCGAGGGTGGATTCGAACCACCGAAGTCAGCGACAACAGATTTACAGTCTGCCCCCTTTGGCCACTCGGGAACTCGCCCATATAATATTTAAGTTTACTGAAGCTGGTGAACGGATTCGAACCCCTGACCTGCTGATTACAAATCAGCTGCTCTA
>JAJQGV010000005.1 GCA_021200215.1 Ruminococcus sp.
GAGAGCATCTGCCTTACAAGCAGAGGGTCACAGGTTCGAGCCCTGTTGTTCCCATATGGCTCGGTAGTTCAGTTGGTTAGAACGCCGCCCTGTCACGGCGGAGGTCGTGGGTTCGAGTCCCATTCGAGTCGCTTTAATATGCGGATTTAGCTCATCTGGTAGAGCGCCACCTTGCCAAGGTGGAGGTAGCGAGTTCGATCCTCGTAATCCGCTTTTAAAGATGTATGGCGCTATAGCCAAGTGGTAAGGCACGGGTCTGCAACACCCTTATCCCCGGTTCAAATCCGGGTGGCGCCTTTTAGAAAGGTTACTCAAGTTTTGAGTAATCTTTTTTTGTTTGTTATCTGTTGATTATTTTTTAAATATATGTTGAATTTTTTCCATATCTATGATATAATTAAATCACTATTAAAATTACAAAGGAGTATAGTTTAAAATGTTTAACGATTTAATGGATACTATCGGATTTGTATCCCAGTACGATGCCGAAGTCGGCGACGCTATGGCTAAAGAGTTAGCTAGACAGAAGAGAAATCTTGAATTGATTGCTAGTGAGAATATAGTATCACCTGCTGTAATGAGTGCTATGGGTTCTGTACTTACTAATAAGTATGCAGAAGGATATCCAAATAAAAGATACTATGGTGGTTGCGAATGCGTAGATATCGTTGAGAGTATAGCCATTGAAAGAGCAAAGAAACTCTTTGGTGCTAAGTTTGCTAACGTTCAACCTCACTCAGGAGCACAAGCAAATACTGCTGTATATGTGGCACTTCTTCAACCAGGTGATACCGTTCTTGGTATGAGTCTAGCAGATGGTGGTCACTTAACGCATGGTTCACCAGTAAATATATCTGGTAAGTATTTCAACTTCGTATCTTATGGTATAGACGATGAAACCGAAATGATTAACTATGATACCGTTCAAAAGTTAGCTGAGGAACACAAGCCTAAGTTAATCGTTGCGGGGGCTAGTGCATATCCTAGAAAGATTGACTTTGAAAGACTATCACAGATTGCTAAGTCCGTTGGAGCTTATCTAATGGTGGATATGGCTCACATTGCTGGATTAGTCGCAGGTGGTCAACATATGTCACCAGTACCTTATGCAGATATAACTACTACTACTACTCACAAGACTCTAAGAGGCCCTAGAGGTGGACTTATCTTAACTAATGATGAGGCTCTTGCTAAGAAGATAAACTCTGCTATCTTCCCTGGAACTCAAGGAGGCCCTTTAATGCACGTCATTGCTGGTAAGGCTGTATGCTTCGGTGAGGCTCTAAAGCCTGAGTTCCAAGATTATGCTAGAAGAGTGGTCGAAAATGCTAAGGCTCTAGCAGATGCTCTACTTAAGAGAGGTTTTAACTTAGTATCTGGTGGCACAGATAATCATCTTATGCTTGTGGATTTAAGACCTTTCAACATTACAGGTAAGGAACTTGAACATCGTCTTGATGAGGTATATATTACAGTAAACAAGAACGCTATCCATAATGACCCCGAAAAGCCTTTCGTAACTAGTGGTGTTAGAATAGGCACTCCTGCCGTTACTACTAGAGGTCTTGGTGTTGAAGAGATGGAAAAGATTGCTGAATACATCTATCTATGTGCTACAGACTTTGAAAACTCTGCTGATAGTATTCGTGAGGGTGTAAATGAAATCTGTGCTAAGTTCCCATTATACTAATTAATAATTAATATGTAATATCGAGGGTGGAGATTTTCCACCCTTTTGAGATATATAATTAAGTAGGTGATAGTTTGAAATATCAAAAGTTAGAAATTGATAGGTTAGGAAAGTTTATATCGTTTGTGTTAAGACATCACCCCGAAAGTATTGGTTTGACTTTAGATGATTTTGGTTATGCTGATGTCAATGAATTGATATCTAAGATGAACGCAAACGGCAAACACATAGATTTTGATACTCTAAAGTATATTGTGGATACTAACGATAAGAAACGCTACTCTTTCAATCAAGATTCTACTAGGATTAGAGCTAATCAAGGACATTCTATCAATGTGGATTTACAACTTACAGAACGTATTCCTCCTAACTTACTATATCATGGAACGGCTATACGTTTCTTAGATAGCATTATGAGTGAGGGCATTACTAAACAGACTAGACAATATGTACACCTATCTAAAGATATCGATACCGCTATTAAGGTTGGAAAACGTCATGGTAAATGTGCAGTTTTAATCTTAAATGCCACTAAGATGTATCAAGAGGGAGTTAAGTTTTACCTATCAGATAACGGTGTTTGGCTTACTGATTATGTAAATCCAAAGTATATACAAGAGGTTCAACCTCATTCATCAAAGAGTACCACCTCTATAGGTGTTGGAATCAACTGTCATGGATTGAAAAAATATGCAGAATAAAAATTTAACTAAAACTTTAGTTATATACTTCATAGTGTTCTATGTAGCATGGGCGATATCTACGCTTTGGCTAATGCCTATAATAGATTTAATCACTAATGAGTATATTGCTAGTATAATAAAGGTTGCAATACTTAAGAATCTAGTTTGGACAGTTCCTGCAGGATTCTTAATTAAAAAGTATCAAGATAGCGTAGAGATATCTTTAAATGATATGTTTACTAATAAGGTTAGTTGGCTGAAGTATCTACCTATATTCTTGCTGTTTACCATATATATATTGGTGTGCAACTATAAACAGTATGGTAGCATAATTATATCTCCAGACTTTAAGTATACTGACTTGATAACCGTACTATTCGTTGGCTTGACCGAAGAATTAGTATTTAGAGGGTGGATTTTAAATTCTACCATTAAAGGAAAAAAAGATGATGATATATATATTCCCATAGTGATAAACGCTCTACTATTTTTGAGTATTCACTTTCCACGTTGGATTGCCGATGGTATACTTATCACTAACTTTGCAAGTTTAGGATTTATCCAAGTTATGCTATTGAGTGCTATATTTAGCTATATATTTACAAAGACTAAAAGTATATTAGTTCCCATAGCTTTACATATGTATTGGGACTTATTAGTATTCTTGTTAGGATAATATGCAAAAGAACCTATCTCATGCTATAAGCTTGAGTAGGTTCTTGTTGTATCTATATAGATTATGCTTACTAGAACATAATCTCATCAGATTGAAAGTTAAGGTTTTTAATCTGTTGTTTAATATCTTTAGGGATATCTTGAAGTTCAAATACTGGTCTACCTACATAGTAACCTTGTATTAAATCCACCCCACAATCTATTACAGTTTTAAGTTCCTCATAGGTTTCCACGCCCTCAGCTAGAACTAATATATCTTTAGCCTTGGCAATCTGAATGAGATTAGTTATTATGTTCTGTCTATTTGAATCATTGTCGCAACCACTGATTATTGAACGGTCTATCTTAATCAAGCTAGGATTAAACGTAATCAAGGCAAGTTCATTGTTGTAACCACTGCCGAAGTCATCGAGAGCTATCTTGCCATGCCATTTTTTAATAAGGTTTATCTTAGTGTTCATGAAATCCATGTTAGATTGTTCGCCCTCTAAAATTTCCATAACTAAGTTAGATAGTATCTCCTTGTGATTCTTTTCTATATATTTAATATCTTCCTCGTCTATTAGGCAGTTAGATATTGAGTTTAAAAAGATTTTAGTACCCTTAGGAGCTTTCCCCTCATCTATTTGGCTATGGAACGATTGCAACGATTCTATCCAAGTTAGACGTTCTATCTTGTAGAGTTTAGAGCAGGTCTTAGCTATTCTAATCAACTCTAAAGGCGATTTTAATACACTAGATTGTGGTCGCATTAAAGCTTCATATCCATATATTTCACCTGTCTTTGCAGATATAATACTCTGAAAAGCATATTTAATACTACGTTCATCTATGATTCTATTCATCTCTTCTATACCTGTAACTAGTATGGAATCCTTATTGTATGTAGACATATCGAACTCAGCCAAAGCACCTTTAGTAGAGTGTTTTATGGTGTACATAGCAAAATCGGCATACTTTATTAACATCTCATAGGCTTTAGAATCGTATGGATAGTATGAAATACCTGCACTAGCTCTTATCTTATAGTGTGTACCATCGGATAGCAAACAATAGCTATCTAATAGATTATCTCTAACCTTATTTACCACTTCTAAGATTTCTTCTTTGGAATTATATCCACTAAGGAATACGTTAAACTCATCTCCCGACATTCTGGCAACTACGCCATTATAAGATTTAAACTGCTTGAATACATTTGCAGCGGTTTTTATATAGTCATCACCAAAGTCATGACCGTAGGTATCGTTGACATACTTTAGATTATCCAAGTCCCACATAATAAATGCACCTACTTTTAAATTGTTTGGTTTAGCAAATAGTCGTTCTATCTTCTTATAGTAGGCACGTCTGTTTAGTAGACCAGTAGTTAAATCGTAGTCACGTTCGTACTCAATCTTTTTGCGTTCTAAGGTTATGCTAGTAACGTCTTGAATTACTCCAATAATGTTGAACTTATCCTGTGTGATATTTAACTTAAAGTATCTTCTATTTATACCGTTACCCATTGAGAACGTTTTAACTTCATTTATGTTAGCGTTTTCAATGTTAGATAGATTCTTAATCTTAACTATAGGTTCAATTATGTAGTTATTATGGCTACTCTTAGATAGATACTTTATAAACTGATTGAATGTAATATAAGCATCTTCTTGAGGTACGTCGGTAAAGTTTAATAGTGTGATTAAACTTTCACTTATAAATACGTTATCTGAGTTGTAGTCCCAAGTAAACACGCCCATACCTACATCTGCTATAGAGATTATCTTAGAAACTCTAGAGGAAGATTCTTTTATGTTTATCTGTAACTCTGTTATAGCGTTGGTAAGTTGGTCAATTTCAGTAATTTTGGTAGTGCTGAATCTTATTATCTTGTTATGATTGTCTTGGTTGTTAAGCTTTTGGATTATGTTTGATATAGGTGTGGATATCTGTCTACTAATAAATACTAATATTATAATTCCTACTAGCAATGATATTATAGAAGATATAAAGAATGTATCTATTATTGTATCGTATAATATTAGTACGTCGTCTTTATCAGCAAGAGATATTAATGCCCACTTTTGATTATGGTACAACGAATCTTCGTTATATAAAAATATGTTCTGTAGATTACCTATAGTTTTAATGTTTGCATCTGTATCTATCTCAAATATGTTTTCCTCTGTCAAGAGGTTAGAGCAATCTATCTTATCAGTATCTTGAACTAAACGAGTATATATAGAACCTGAATGTAGTAGAATAGAGTACTCTCCTGAACCATCGGCATCGTAGCCTAATATGTAACAAGCGTTCTGATTTATTAAGTCATTAGATGGTAAACTCTTTAGTAACATAGTTTCCATGATTCCTATACCTATAACACCATACACGTTTCCTTGATTATCTATTAAGGGAACGGTATACTTCATACTAGATTGACTATAGTCTGAAACTTTAGAAAAACTACTCCAATTGGCAAGGTTAGATAGGCTTTCATCTGAATTAAGTTTAGCCACCTCTATAGTTTTAAAGAAGAAGTCATAGTTACTATCATTATAATCAACTTTTAACTTAGATGCCCATTCAGTATCAAGAGTTATATTGAACTCTTGAGCGATGGTAGAGTTTCCAAACTCCATAAGTAAGTCTTGATTAGTATTTAAAGAATTATTAGTAGGGTCTAAATCTCTAATGAGCATACCACCTTTATAAGATGTACCATCTTCATTGTATAGGTCACCAGTATTTAGTATTATAAAAGCATCGTTTACCATGTTAGTTCTAAGAAGATATATTAAACTTTCAGCGGTTTCTCTGTATATCTTCTTATTGAGTTCTTTATCCGTAGTAATGTCACTAATAGATGCATTTTCCTCTTGCAAAAGATTCTCAACTATATCATCTACATCATCAGCGACATCAATAACTAATGACATCTTGTTTTGGAGTTCAGCTTCAATGTAGTTCTTTCTATTTTGGGTCTTTTCTATCAGCATACTGTGAGCATAGTCTTTAATATAGGTAAACTCTCCACTTACTAGTGAGGTTAATAGGAACGTACTAAGTTGAAATATAACTAACACCAGCATAGGAACAAATATTTTAAAGAATATACCGAACTTTTTGCCATTCTTATTAAACGGATTTTTCATAATATAGCATATTACTATCTAAGGTTAGTTATACGTTAGATAGTAATACAAAACTAAACTCCTTTCTATACTATTCAGCGTATGCAATACTTTCCAAATTGGTTTTAAAGTAGTCTAGCCATATATCAAAAGCCTCGTCACTAACGTAGTCGTTTAGAACATCGTCACGATTTTCACCGTTAGATATCCTAGTGCAAACTTCCTCATAGTTAGCTACAGCTTGAGTATGTATAGCCTCTTCAAGGAAATCTCTAACTTCGGCACAGTTATCGTAAGGTTTAGTAGTGTATGGTTCATATGTTGAAAGTTCATCTATAGCTACTTCTATGGTACTTAGTAGTACACCGTCAATCTTATTTTCGCTCTGTTCGTTTATGGAAGTAATCTTGCTGAAATCAAGAGCTTCAGTCTTAACTGGTAGATACCCCGATGATATAGTACTTTCAATATTTCTATCGGTTTCGGTGTACCACTTTAAGAATATTGAACAAGCATATTCAATCTTTTCATCGGCTTTAGTAACTACAAATCCTGCACCTTGTTGTACTATGTAGGGGTCGCAATCTTCAAAGTTTGGAACGGGAAGTACTAAACTTTCTATAGGGTAAGAGTAATCATCGTCTATGGTAACAGAAGTTGGATAGTACGCAGAACCAGTAGTAGAACCTATTAAAGCTATAATCTTACCAATCTTAGCATCGTCACTGCGGAAACGACTTTGTGAGCCATAGTATCCCTTAACGTATGGAACGTAATAGTTATCCCAAAGTTTTCTAAGGGCAGTTTCATCAATGTTTACTGTGTTCTTACCATCTTCAACGGTTATGTATTCATAACCCAATTGTTTAGCACCCACTACCATATAGTTAGCACTAGAATCCCTACCAAAGAAGGACTTTCCATCGTTAGGGACGTCGGGAGTTAAGTCATCGGTATAGTTGTAGTACTTTTCCGATACTTCGGCTAGACCTTCCCAAGTCTTTAAGTCATCAGTAGTTACACCAGTAGCATCGGCGAAAGGTTGCCAATCGGTAGCATTTAATATCATAACTTCGGTACTTTTAGCCATAGGGAATATTTTTAAAGAGCCGTCATCAGAAAATTCACCTTCTTCTATGTAGTTCGGAACGTATTCAGCGAGTTCATCTTCTGTAAAGTACTGTTTAATATCACTTGCATAGCCTAATTTATCTACGGCGTAGGCGGTTTCAGCATAGGCAGCAAATATGTTAGGGGGTTCTTCTGAACCGACTTCATTATTAAGCGATGCCAAAACTTTTTCGGAAAGTTCATTAATAGATGCCATAGAAGATGCTTCTACTATTATACCCTTTTCATAACCTACCGTTTCATTGAATTCATTAATCATGTTGTCGAAGTTTGCCTGTTGCACACCATTATAGTAGTGCCAAATTTTTATTACCGTTGGATTGTTAGCATCTAAACCGTATTCAGTAGTAGTATCGTTGTTGGAACACGCACTTAAAGAACCTATAAACATAACACTAGATATTAATATGGAAAGTATTTTGTGTTTTTTACGAATCATAAACTTCCTGCTACCGTTATCTAGTAACAGATTTCACCTGCTTTCTTTCAAATTCAACTCACACACACGTGGAGCAAGACTATATACATATAGTATAACACACATTTAATAA
>JAJQGV010000011.1 GCA_021200215.1 Ruminococcus sp.
CTATTATATGCTACTTTTGGATATTTTTAAGCACCCATATTATAACATAATATTCATAGTTTGTCAAGATACATAGCAAATTGCTTGATGGATTGATTGAAATAACTAAAACAAAAAATCGAGTAGATTTAATATAATCTACCCGATTCTAAGTATGTAAATATGGTTGGGAAGGCGGGAATCGAACCCACGAATGACGGAGTCAAAGTCCGTTGCCTTACCGCTTGGCTACCTCCCAATATCAATCGACTTAAATAGTATATCATAATTTAGATAAAATGTCAAGAACTTTTCCAAAATTTCTAAAAAATTTTTTTAGAAATGCATACCATAAAAAGGCAAACAGTAATACACTCACACTTTTATGAGTGTAACATATTATAAACTATAGGATTATCTTTTTAAGGACAACGAAAATTCGAGCAGATTTTAAAAAACCCACTCGAAATTTCGATAGTAGTTTAAACTTACATATCTATGCATTAGCATAGATAGGAGTTAGTTGGGAGAGCGGGATTCGAACCCACGAATGACGGAGTCAAAGTCCGTTGCCTTACCACTTGGCTACCCCCCATCATCAACCGACTTAATTAGTATACCATAAAGTTTTTAAAATGTCAAGTGCTTTTTGAAACTTTTTTTTTAAAAGTCTAAAAGAGGTGATTTCTTTTAATATGCAATATCTAAACAATATTAAAGTGGGCTATGCTATGTGTGGCTCATTCTGTACCTTTAGCAGAGCCTTTAAACAAGCAGAAGTTTTAAAATCTATGGGTGCAGATATGGTTCCTATAATGTCATACAATGCTTACTCACTAGATACTAGGTTCGGGACTGCTAAAGAACAAGTGGAAAGGTTTACTGAAATATGTGAAAAATCTCCTATAGTTACCATTCAAGATGCTGAACCTATAGGCCCTAAAAACTTAACCGATATTTTAATAGTATGCCCTTGCACTGGAAACACACTATCTAAGTTGGCAAACTCCATAACAGATACTCCTGTTACCATGGCAGTAAAGTCGCATTTAAGGAATGGTAAACCTGTAATCATAGCTCTAGCTACTAACGATGCTCTTTCTGGCTCTGCTAAGAATATAGGCACTTTAATGAACTATAACAACTACTACTTTGTGCCATTCTCTAAAGATGAGCCATCTAAGAAGCCATACTCTGCAGTTGCTGATTTTACTCTAATACCAGAGATTACTATAAAAGTTCTACAAGAACGTGAAACTTTGAGAAATATCTCTTAATTGATATATATATGCAGTTATGGAGTATCAATATGGGTATTCCATAACTTAGTTTTACTTAAATTTTACTCTTTATAGATTGCTATTTTCATGATAATATATTATAATATATTATTATAATATTTTAGTTAGGATTGATGCTTTGTGCAAAAAAAAATCTATAGGGGTACTATATTCATAGTTATGACCTCTATGATTATATTTAGTATAATCTTTGAGTATATGGGGTACTTACAGTATAGAAATGAATGTCAAAATGAGTTGAAATCTCTTGCACATACTATTTTAATATATCAAGATGATTTAGATACTATAGATACGGACTTAAAATCTGTACTAGATTATGATGTTAGAATCACATTTATAGACTTCGATGGTACTGTTCTATACGATAATACTACAGACTACTCTACTATGGAAAATCACTACGACCGTAAAGAGTTCTATGAGGCTATTCAATATGGTGTAGGTGAAGACGCTAGGTATTCACAATCTTTAGGGGATAATACTTACTACTACGCTATTAAACTAGATAATGGTGTAATAAGGCTATCTAGAACAATGGACAGCATATTGACTGTATTTATGAAAGGTATTCCTTTAATAATACTACTGTTCGGAATTATGGTTATAACAGTTACAATCTTTTCCATGAGCCTATCTGAAAAGATTGTAAAACCTATAGATACTTTAATATCGCAGTTCGATATATTTAACCAACATGATGAACAAGTTCCAAAAAATATAGTGACTGAATATTCAGAACTTCAGCCTATTGCAGAAACTATCCAAAAACTGTTAGATAGAACTCGAAAGTACATTCAAAATATTAAGGAACAAAAGGACAGAATTAGATTGATTACTGACAACATGGTAGAGGGTATGATTATCCTTGATGAGAACAACGACATACTATCCGTCAATAAGAGTGCTATAAGCATACTCAATCCAGATTTTAAGATTAAGGAAAACAGAATGTTCCTTGAACTCACTAGGAATAAAACCTTAGTAAGTATAATCTATGATGATATTGACAGAGAAAAGAATGTCACCGAAATTATAGATATAAATGACAACTACTACAGAGTATATATTAACAAGGCAGAAAACATAAATGGTACAATAATACTCTTAGTAGATGTTACTGAAACTGTAAAGGCTGAAGCCGTTAGAAGAGATTTTTCTGCTAACGTATCACATGAGTTAAAAACCCCTTTAACTACTATTAAGGGGTTTGGAGAACTTTTTGAAAACGGTCTACTAGTAAACATAGAAGATATTAAAAAGTATGGTGGTATGATTGAACGTGAAAGTGAAAGACTCTTATTTTTAATCAACGATATTATTAGGCTATCAGAGATTGAGGAAAAGTCAGAAAAGATACTCTCACCTATAAACCTCTATGATTGTGCAGAGTACGCTATTAATCTATTGAAACAGAAAGCCTCTACTAAAGATATATCTATAACCTTTAACGGCACAGATACTATAGTAAACGGTCACGAGGGTTACATGAATGAACTATTTATAAATTTGATAGATAACGCTATTAAGTACAACAATGACGGGGGGTCTATAACGGTCAGTCTTTTAGAGCATGAACAGTTTGTGACCATATGCATTGAAGATACTGGCATTGGAATATCCCCACAGGATTGTGAAAGAATCTTTGAACGTTTTTATCGTGTCGATAAAAGCCACTCTAAAAAGATTGGTGGTACTGGTTTAGGGTTATCCATAGTAAAGCACATAGTAAACTATCATAATGGGCAGATTCACGTTGAAAGTGAATTAGGCAAGGGTACAAAGCTCTCTATCGATATCCCAAAGGAGTGAAGTAATAGCATATGTTCTAAAATCAACCGATACAAAAGATTATACTTGTGACATACTCCCCACCTAAAAAGGTGGGGAAAATATTACTCATCTTTAGAAATATCGTTCAAGATGTTTTCCACAGCTATGCCAATATATCTACCCGCAGATACTGGTGAAGTCTTACCTGGTAATGATAATGCCCAAACTACCTTTATACTCTTATCGTTGCAGTATTGAAAGTCTACTCCCCCTGGACGTGATGCTAAATCTATGATAAAACAGTTCTTATCGACCAAGTTTAACCTATAGGAATCCAAAACCATACTAGGAATGGTATTGTATATAATATTATATTGAGGTAACGAACTTTCTAACTTAGATATGTGTAAGGCATTGTATCCATACACCTCAGCCCATGCCAAATCGGAATATTTTCTAGCCGATATTGTAACTACTGCTCCCATATTTTTCAAAGTATTTGCCAATACTTTAGCTATTCTACCGAAACCGAGTACTAAAACTTTCTGCCCCGATATAGTTTCTGGGAGTTCTTCTAAGGTTATTTGTATAGCACCCTCAGAGGTTGCTATAGCGTTGTATACGTTAAACTCTTCACGCTTAGTAAAATCAAAGACTTTTAAGCCTCTAGCTGTAAATACTTCCTCGATATCCTTATTGATTCCACCACCAAAGATTATACAATCTTCATTAGCAATGGTAGTTAAACTTTCAATAGGAATACTCTTCCTACAGAATGGAGCGTTTAAAAATATACCATCTGTAGAGCAAGGTAAAGGCATTATAATGTAGTCTACTCTAACGTTGCATTGAGCTATATTTTCAAATAGATTTATGCTATTACACTTAACTATGTTCTTATCGAAACCTAAAGCGTACACCTTATACTTTTTAGATAGCATCTCTGCTAAGTACGTCTGACGCATATCGCCACCAGCGATTAAAAAAGTCTTTATGGATATTCCCCCTTTAATACTATAGTTATAATATTATATTATGCTACTCTAAGAAAGTTGGTTAATATATAGAACGATAACATCTTGAAAAATACTAAAAAATGTGTTAAACTTAGTTAAATGATATTTATAGTTAGGAGGCTCTATTTTTATGGTGTATCTACTAGGTGAGCAGTTAGAGGAAACCTCTACTGAGTACGTATTACAGAACGATGTTCCAGCAGTATTCATATTGAATGAAACTGAATACTTAGAAGTGTTAAAAAAGTTGAAGATGTCTTTTGAAGGAGAGTGTAGAATCTCTGACATATCATTTTGCAAAATAGAAACTCAACAGGATTGTTTGTATGGAACGCTATCCATTCCCAGTTTAATAGACGTTGTTGGTCTTAAGTATAAGTTGATGCTATTCATAAACTCAAAGTATATAGTAATAGTGGATAACAACGATTTTGCCTTAAGAATCATTAAAGATATTAGAAAAAAGGTATTTAATCAAGGGGATACCAAGGAAAGGTTACTATATAACTTCATAGTAGGTTTTATGAACAGAGGTACTAATCTACTCGAAGATTTTGAACGTGATTTAATGGTTCTCGATGATGATATTATCCATGATAAGATTCAAAACTTTCAAAATAGACTAATGCCCATTAGAAAACAGTTACTAATATTAAGAAACTACTATGAACAGCTCACCGATATGTTTAAAGAACTAGAGGAAGATGAAAATATGCTCTTTGAAGAAAATCAAAGCCGATACTTTGGTGTACTAACCAATCGTGCTGAAAGGCTTATGGATAAAACTAAACATCTTTTAGAATATACTATGCAAGTTAAAGATGCCTACCGTGATAAGATAAACACTGAACAGAATAACAATATGCAGTTTTTAACTATAATATCCACAATATTCTTGCCACTTACTTTAGTAACTAGTTGGTATGGAATGAACTTTCAAAATATGCCCGAACTAGCACATGGATATCCATTCGTTATAATACTTAGTATAATAGTACTTACTATATGTATTATAATATTCAAGAAGAAAAAGATACTTTAATAATTAATAATTATTAATTTAGTTAAAGATGTATCAATACATAACTAAACCCATCAAATTGATGTATACTACAGTACAAAGTATCGATACTTAAACTATTAGATGACATATCGACCAACTGCTTAGAGAACTCTAATTCATTGTAGGTTGAAAGTTCACCCATGCATAATATTTCAACGTTGCGTTCACCTTTTTCTATGCTAGATAGTATCTTATAATATATGTTATCTTTAGTAGCGTAGTTAAGATTAAACTCCTTAGCTAAGAAGTAAGAGTTACTATCGAACTTTTCTGTAATCTTAGAGGTAACACTCCCCTCGGATATACTATACTGTTGAGATACAGCTTCTAAAGGAACGTTAAAATATTCGTAACTTATAATGTTTAAGTCCTCATATATAGTATCGGCGTAGGTTAAATCCACTAGATATTTCTTATCATCTAAGGTTATTACGTTCCAGCAGTGATTCATAGTATTTTCAGTAGTAGTTATAACTTCCATACCTGCCATAGAGCATAGCATATAGAAAGCATCAGAGTAGCCCATGCAGTTAGCAAGACCATCTATGAATACACCCGTTGCAGATTTATAGTTCACATAATCATTATTTGAAACGTTAGAGCTATTGTAGTATGTAGTTATGTTGCAAATATAATCATAAATTTGTTTTTCCTGTTCTAAAGTAGTCTTAGAAGTATCAAGGATATTTTCAATATAATGCTTAGCCATGTTATATACTTGTAACTGAGTATCATTGAGCTTAGAGGTATCATTGAGCTTGTAGGCATTGTATACTAACTTTCCCGTAGTATATTTTGGATTAAATACTATAAAGGTAGCACTCTGTACACCATTAGATATACTCATTT
Organism: Ruminococcus sp.; assembly: GCA_021200215.1. GTDB lineage: Bacteria > Bacillota > Clostridia > Oscillospirales > Ruminococcaceae > UBA5884. Next base: position 5,982 of record JAJQGV010000011.1, read on the forward strand.
GAGTACCACTCATATGCCAGATACCACCAATATTTTTATAGTAATCTTTTTCTATAATCTCACAGCCATAAGGGACTATAATGCCTATTACCTCTTGGCAGTTCAATATACATTCTGTTAGATACTCTTTTGTAGATTCTATATTGGTAAATACCATATCACTTGACCATTCAACCGACTTAATATCTTCTGAAAGATTCTCTTGTGAACATAGCCTAGCCAATGAAGAGTAATCAAAAGTATCGATGCTATTTTCAATAGTTTCAGCACTATTCATGGTGGATACTTCTTCTATATCTGAGCCATCACCGTTACACGATGTACTTAATATCATCAACATAGTTAGTGTAGTTAGGATAAACTTTTTATACAACGTTAATCACTCCATTTGATATAAGAATACCATATAGTAAAAAAAAAATCAATAGGGATATCTACTCTTAGATATCCCTACTTTTTTAGTTGTAATACTTTTCATAGGTATTGATAAATTCCATAGTAGCTAGGTTGTATCTTTCATAGTTATGGTTCGATTGCATTAAAATAGAATACTCTAAACTAATATAATTATCATCATCATAATGATAATAATTTTGATTATGTTCATACTCAATAACAATAGGATAGGCATCATGAGATAAAAATTCTAGGTCACTTATATCTAAGTTTTCTATCTTATTGTTTTCATATAGCCATATGTTTGTAGTAGCTATAACTCTATCCACACTAGAGAAACATAATATTCCAAACATTATAGTAAACATAATCTTATAGGCACTAGATAGGTTAAACTCTTTAAACTCTCTAACTACCATGATTATAAATACTAATCCTAATAATATCATAAACCATGATGTGTATACTCTTAATCTAGTAAGACCATATTCATTAATATATAGGAACATCTTACTCATGGCAGTGGATATTATAAACAGTGTAAATATACTAAATGCTATGCCATATACTCTTAACACTAGAGGTTTTTATCATGGTAGGAATTGCCTAGACGCTTACAGGATATATTCGCTATAGATATAACAATCAGATTTATACACACTATTACAGTAAGTTCAAAGAATCCACGCCTTGCATATTCCGAGTAGGTATATTCCCCATAGAGAGTACCATTAAAAGCGTTAGTAAAGTATCCAATTTGAGATACTATATACATAATATACAATATACATAAAGGGGTCAATGCAGAATATACTCCCAAAGATGGGCATACTCTGTAGTTGTTAAACCTAATCTCATAGGTAATATCATCGTAGGGCTTGAAGTTCTTTTTGTATATATTGGTATACATCATGCTAAAGATACCACAACCCACTAAGAATCCAAAAAGTATTTGAAACATTAATGATATATTAATGCTATCGATAAGCCAATCATTAAGTTGATGAAATATACTTTCCATGCCCATATCGGCACTTATCAATAGACTTCCTACTATTAAGGTTACTGGGGCAGTTGTTAGTAAGCCAATTAATATATACTTTATATTCTTTCCAAAACCTTTTTTAAATACGCTATTAGATATCACTTTTGGACACTTTCCAAAGTTGGCAAACGGATAACTAAACAATGCTTTCATTTGAGCATAGTAATAAAATCTAGGGGATTTTTTATTCTCATCACATAGGCGATACATTGTATATGTAGTTTGAAGTATCAAAAATATAGAGTTTAAAAACTTTATGAAATCATTAGCAGTTATAGAGTACACTAAACTAAACACATATATAAC
>JAJQGV010000058.1 GCA_021200215.1 Ruminococcus sp.
AAAGTAAGCACTAATCTCAAGTATAACCTACCTTACTGTAAATCCTCAATAGATTTATTAATCATATCCATTTTTTCTTGAGCCTTTGCGAGTTTCTGTTTTTCATTATCTATCTGTTGTTGAGGTGCTTTAGCTAAGAACCCTTGATTGTTTAACTTATTAGATGAGAAATCAATATCTTTTTGAACCTTAGCCTTTTCCTTGTTAAGTCTAGTTAATTCTTTTTCCTTGTCGATGAGTTCATTCATTGGTATAAAGCATCTTGAACCATCGGCAACTATAGTAACAGCACCATCTAAAGATATTTGAGTATCTACATTTACTTCAGATGCAAAAGCCATCTTTTCAAAGAACATTGCACATGATTTAAATAGCTCAACGTTTTCAGTTTCAATATAGACTGTGGCTTTCTTGCTAGGTGGAATGTTCATTTCTGTACGCTGATTTCTAATTCCCTTGATTGCTGAAATAATCTTTTCAAAAGATTTCTCATCTTCAACGAAGTTTAAAGTTTCATCATAGGTAGGGAACTTTTCAAGCATAATAGCAGATTTTTCATCATTTAGAACTTGCCAAATCTCTTCAGTGATGTATGGCATGAATGGGTGTAATAGTTTAAGCATACCGCTCATAGTCCAAACTAGAACGTTCTGTGCCGATAGTTTGCTATCGCCACCAGCCATAATTCTAGGTTTAGTTAGTTCTATATACCAGTCGCAGAAGATATCCCAAATGAAATCATAGACCTTACCTACAGCTATACCTAGTTCAAACCTTTCAAGATTTTCATTAACCTCTTTGGCTAGGGTGTTAAACTTAGATATTAACCATTTATCTTCAATGGCAAGAGTATTAGGCAATCCAGTATATTGGAAATCTTCAGAAAGGTTCATTAATATAAACCTAGATGCGTTCCATAGCTTATTTGCAAAGTTTCTAGATGCCTCAACCTTTTTAGGAATGTAACGCATATCGTTTCCAGGTGAGTTGCCAGTAACCAACATTAATCTAAGGGCATCTGCACCGTATTGAGATATTACCTCAAGTGGGTCTACACCGTTACCTAATGATTTAGACATCTTTCTGCCCTGTTCATCTCTAACAAGACCATGTATCAATACGGTATCGAAAGGCACTTGTCCAGTGTGTTCAATACCGCTGAACATCATACGCATAACCCAAAAAGGAATTATATCATAGCCAGTAACTAGTGTATTAGTTGGATAGAAGTACTTTAAATCTTGAGTATCATCAGGCCAACCCAACGTTGAAAATGGCCATAGTGCCGAACTGAACCAAGTATCTAAGGTATCGGGGTCTTGACGCATAGGCTTGTTGCACTTTGGACAGTTACATGAAGTATCTTTAGTAACTACCATTTCACCACACTCATCGCAGTAGAATGCAGGTATTTGATGTCCCCACCATAGTTGACGTGATATACACCAATCACGAATATTTTCTAACCAATGGAAGTATACCTTATCAAAACGTTCTGGAACGAACTTAGTTTCACCGTTCTTAACGGCATCTATAGCAGGTTGTGCTAAAGGTTTCATCTTAACGAACCACTGCTTAGATACTCTAGGTTCAACAGTAGAGCCACATCTGTAGCAAGTTCCAACGTTGTGGGAGTAGTCTTCAATCTTTACTAAAGCACCCTCATTTTGTAGGTCTTGAACTATCTTTTTTCTAGCTTCGTAGCGGTCTAAACCTGCATATGCTGGATATTCATCAACTATCTTAGCATCGTCGGTCATAACGTTAATTACTGGTAGGTTATGTCTTAGACCAACCTCAAAGTCATTAGGGTCATGGGCAGGAGTTATCTTAACTACACCAGTACCGAAGTCCATCTCAACGTAGTCATCGGCAACCACTGGGATTTCTCTGTGAACTATAGGTAATATGACCATCTTGCCAACAATGTCCTTGTATCTATCATCTTTAGGATTCACTGCTATAGCAGTATCGCCTAATAGAGTTTCTGGACGTGTAGTAGCTAAGTTTACATATTGGTCTGTACCTTTAATTTGATACCTTAGATGCCAAAAGTGTCCTGCCTGTTCCTCATAGGTATCTTCAGCATCGGAAATAGAAGTCATACACTTTGGACACCAATTGATTATTCTTTCACCACGATAGATTAAACCTTTATTATAAAGGTTCACAAATACTTCTTTAACTGCCTTGTTGCAACCCTCGTCCATAGTAAAGCGTTCTCTAGACCAGTCACAAGAGCAACCTAACTTTTTGAGTTGTTCGACTATACGACCACCGAACTTAGCTTTCCAATCCCAAGCACGTTTTAAAAAGCCATCTCTACCTATATCTTCTTTAGTTATACCTTCTTTACGCATAGCCTCAACTATCTTAGCTTCGGTAGCTATAGATGCATGGTCTGTTCCTGGTAGCCATAGGGTAGAGTATCCACACATACGTTTCCAACGTATTAAAATATCCTGAAGGGTTTCATCAAGGGCGTGTCCCATGTGTAGTTGTCCCGTAATGTTTGGTGGTGGAATTACTATGGTATATGGTTTCTTTTGATTATCTACGGTAGCTTTAAAACAGTCATTGTCTAGCCAATACTTATAGATTCTATCTTCTGTTTCATTTGGCTGATACTGTTTAGAAAGTTCTCTTTTCATAATAAAAATGCTCCTATCTAAATGGTTTTATGATACTTTTTTAATTATATCACTACTAGAGTGTTTTGTCAAACTAAAATGGTAAGGAATATCTTAATTGATATTCCTTACTAGTCGTTTAGAATATTAAGTTGCCTATTAAGTAGGTTAATCCCGAACAGAAGTATGCTACAGCTAATTGTAGACATACACAGCCGATAGTCTTTTTAACGCTCTTAGTTTCCGACTTTATAGTGCCTATGGTGGCAATGCATGGAACGTACAGTAGTACAAACACCATAAAGGCATATGCGTTTACCGAAGTGAATCCATTGGACGTTAATATGTTGCTCAACTGAACGATTCCTTCATGTGAACTTATGTTCGATATTCCAAAAAGTACTCCACAACTAGATACTACTACTTCCTTAGCAGATATTCCTGCTATTAATGCTACTACCAACTGCCATTGATTAATACCTATAGGTTTAAATATAGGTAATATAGCCTTACCTATTACACTAATGAAACTATCTGATACTTCTGATACTACTCCTGTAGTACCTAGATTCATTAAGAACCATAATATTATACTAGCTATGAATATTGTAGTTCCTGCTTTGGTTAGATAGTCCTTAACCTTATCACCAACGTATATTGCTACGGTTCTAGCGTTAGGAATCTTATACTCTGGGAGTTCTATAAGTAGTGAATGTACGTTCTTATCGTGGTCTAATTTGGATACTATTAAGGCTATCAAGATGGCAACTACTATCCCTATTAGATACATTGAGTATGCTACTAGCATTGCAGAGTTTGGAAAGAACATCTTTGAGAATAGAACGTATACGGGTAATCTAGCACTACATGATATGAAAGGTGTAACCATAATGGTTCTAAACCTATCTCTAGGGTTTTCTAACGTCCTAGAGGACATTATTGCAGGTACACTACAACCGAATCCCAGTAGTAACGGAATGAACGCTCTTCCAGATAGACCCATCTTATTCATTAGACCGTCCATGTTATAGGCAACACGTGACATATAACCACTATCTTCAAGGAATGCCAAGCACAAGAACAGTACTGCAATGTTAGGTAAAAAGGTTAATATTCCTCCTACACCAGCAATGATTCCATCGGAAATTAACGATATTAAGAACTCATCTACATTGATTCTATACAGCCAACTAGTTAATACGTTACTAAAGGCATCGATAAGGTTTCCTAATAGTTCAGCAAACATATCACCAACGGTAAACGTTAGAAAGAATATTATAGCTATTATTATCAAGAACATAGGTATGCCCCAAACTCTGTGGGTTAGTAGAGCATCTACCTTATCAGTCATCTGAGCCTTTTCCTCTTTGTTTACTAAAGTTTCCTCTATAATCTCATCTATAAAGTTATACTTTTCATTGATAATCTCTTTTTCGTAGCTGTTTGGAGCAACATCTTTATACTTTACGTTTGGAAGTTGCTTTAAGGTTTCGGCATCGTGTTCAAGAATTTTAATTGCATACCATCGAGGATTTTTAACGTTTGGATACTCTTTTAACACTCTTTCTTTAAGTATGTGTAGTTTATCTTCTAGGTAGTCGCTGTATACCATAGTATAACGTTCATGGCGTTCTATGTAAGATATATCTTTTTTGTTAGAAAAGTCATGTTGATGTTCTGTCTTATCATGAGGTTTATCCTTGTGGTGAGCTATGGTATGTATTAATATATCTAAGCCTGTTCTTTTTCTTGCAGATACTGGTATGGTAGGAACTCCAAGCATTTCAGGAAGTCTATGTAGGTCTATTTCCATGCCACGCTCTTGAACGATATCCATCATGTTAAGAGCGATTACTACGGGCTTACCAAGTTCTATTAACTGTAGGGTTAAATACAGATTTCTTTCTAAACATGATGCATCTACTACATCTACAATAACATCAACCTCATCACCTAGTATGTACTGCCTAGATAGTTTTTCTTCCATAGTATACGATGTTAAGCTATATATTCCAGGAAGGTCTACTAACTTATAGTCATGTTTATGATAGCTTAAAGCCCCCTCTTTTTTTTCAACGGTAACTCCAGGCCAGTTTGCAACCTTAAGTTTAGCTCCAGTGTAGGCATTGAATAAGGTAGTCTTTCCGCAGTTTGGATTTCCTATAAATGCTACGTTTATAGTATCATTAGACATTACTTTTTCGCCCCCTTAGATGCTATCTTTTCTACAGAGATTCCATCTGCAATAGATTTTCCCATAGCAAAACGAGTACCTCTGATTCTTATTATTATAGAGCCATTGAACTTTTTATTTAGCACTCTTAATGTAGAACCAAAGGTTAATCCTAACGCTTGTAAGCGATATTTAATGTTACTATCCAAAGAGATATCGGTAACACAATACCTTTCATTTATTTCAGATTTTGATAATATCATATTGTAAAGCCTCCAAAGTTTTTATGTTAGTCTACCACAACAAAGTTAGATTAATCTAACTTTTTTAGTTAGCTTTGGCTAACATATATATTTTATCATAGTTTCTGCCGTATGTCAATATGCAATTTTCTGTATATATCTTTAAAATTATGCGTAAGGTTACAGATTGGTTTAAAAACTTTCTTCTTCTTGATTTTTTTACCTACTTATGATACAATAGTATAAGTAGTCAAATATAAAAAATCTACAAAAAAATTATATTATTTAGGAGTGTTACACTTTGAGTCAAAAGAAAATTTTAGACGAGAAAACAGCGGTACACATTGTACAACAAGTAATCAATGAAACTAAAAAGGCAGTAATCGGCAAAGATGATATTATTATTAAAATAATATTGGCTGTACTATCTAAGGGACACGTTCTGTTAGAAGATATTCCAGGGGTCGGAAAGACTACTCTAGCTATGGCTTTTTCTAAAGCGTTCAATCTTGATTGCAATAGGGTTCAGTTTACTCCTGATGTTCTACCATCTGATATAGTTGGATTTACTATATTAAACAAGGTTACTAACAACTTTGAATATCGTTATGGTGCTTGTAACTGCAATCTGTTCTTAGCTGATGAGATTAACAGAACCTCTAGTAAAACACAGTCGGCACTGCTTGAAATAATGGAAGAGGGTAAAGTATCTGTAGATGGTATTACTAGAGAACTTCCTAAACCTTTCTTTGTGTTAGCTACTCAAAATCCTACGGGTTCTGCCGGTACTCAACTACTTCCCGAAAGTCAACTCGATAGGTTTATGGTTAAGTTGAGCATGGGATATCCTGACTTTGAAAGTGAGGTCAACATATTAAAGTCTAAGAAGAACAGCAACCCTTTGGATACCGTTAATCAAGTGGCTACTGCCGAAGATATTATACTCTTACAGAATACCGTTGAAAGCGTATTCGTAGATGACAAAGTGTATGAGTATGTTGCAACCTTAGTTAAAGAAACTCGTAATCATAGCATGATTAAGTTAGGTGTAAGCCCTAGAGGTACTTTAGCTTTAATGAATATAACTAAGGCAGTAGCTCTACTTAAGGGTAGAACTTATGTAATTCCAGATGATGTATCTTTCATATTTAAAGATGTAGTATCGCATAGGTTGATATTGAGTCCACAAGCTAGAATCAATAATACTACTGCTATAGAAGTATCTAACGATATTTTAAGCAAGACCGCTATTCCTAAGATAACTATGGTGTAACGCTTATGATGATTAACAGAATAATGTACATATTAGTAGTATTAATATTAATAGCTTTCTTTATATTATATGTGGATAGACTCTCTTTAATCCTATTGATATTTTCCATCTTAATATCTGTAATGTCATTAGTTATGTGTGCCATCGCAAGGAAAGGTTTAACCTTTAACTTTACTACTACTAGCAAGAGTATCCATAAGGATACCCCTATAAACATAGAAGTTACCGTTAAGAATAAATCCTATATACCAATATCCAATGTGGTTATGATTTTCGAGTATTTTAACTCTTTAGATGCTAAACCCCATAAGATGACTATTACTATACCATCTACGCCCAAAGGTATAAATACTATATCTTTTGATATTAATTCTAAGTATTGTGGTATAGTAAACGTTAAGCTATTTCAAACTAAGGTATACGATAATTTAAAACTTTTCTGTATGCGTAAAAGACATCAACAAGAGTGTTCTATATTGGTAATGCCTAGAGTACATGATATCCCTATTGTGGTAGAGAATGTATCTTCTGAGGTTTTAGAAAGCAATGTTTTTTCTAAGACTAAATCGGGAGATGATTGCTCTGAAGTGTTCGATGTTAGGCAGTATCAAGAAGGTGACAAGCTTAACAGAGTACATTGGAAACTATCTTCTAAGAACGAAGATATCTACGTTAAAGAGTATAGTCTACCAATATCTAACTCTATAGTCATACTTCCAGAGGTTGTAACCTTACAGAATGGCAGTAGCATCAGCATTATGGATACTATTACAGAGATAGTACTATCATTGTCGCAACGTTTAAACTATATGGAAGTTCTTCACAAGGTAGCTATATATAATAACGAAAGTATGTCTATAGAAAATATCTCTACCGATGAGGAAACCTATACCGCCATAGGCAGAATGGTTCGCAATGGCATTCCAAAGGAATCGAAAGTGTATGCCTTTAAGTACTTTCAAGCGTTGAATGAATATCAACAGTATTCACACATAATATACGTTACCAACGTTTTAGACATAGATACTCTATCGGCATTAGAAGACTTTAACGCTATAAAGAAAACCGTTCTATACGTGTCTAACGTTCCAGTAGATAGAAACTCTTTAATCTATGACGGTATTCAAATCGTTCAAGTGGTAGAGGGTAAGATTTCTGAATGTATAGGCGAGTTCGTTATCTAGGGAGGATATATTATGAAAAGACTTTTTAAAAGAAAGCCATCTAAGAATGAACTTAGTTCCTTAGAAAGCGGATTGCATATAGAAAACTCCATAAGAGTATCGTATAATAATAAGAACAACGTTAATAATATAGTC
>JAJQGV010000043.1 GCA_021200215.1 Ruminococcus sp.
ATTATTATATCATACATTTTAACCCGCCTATTATGGGTATTAGTTAAGAGGGACAAGAGGTGATTTTAAATGAAACACATTAAGACTATTAATAAGGCTAATCTTAAGGAAACAGCTAAGAATGGTGGTTGTGGTAAGTGTCAAGCATCATGTCAATCTGCTTGCAAGACTTCTTGCACAGTAGCTAACCAAAAGTGTGAAAGATAGCCTTTTACTATCTATCCGTTACGGCACATAAGGACAGACCATATTAAACTGTCCTTTTTTTGCTGTATTTTTTTTACGTGAATAGGAGTTTTTTATTATGATACATAAGTATAAATTGAATGGCTACAACATAGTCTTAGATGTAAACAGTGGTGGAGTACACATAGTAGATGACCTAACTTATGATGTTTTAGATAACATTGAACCACCCCTAACAGAGGTATGTCCTAAAAATGTGATAGAAAAGCTATCTAGCGTGTATGGTGAAGAAGAAGTTATATCTTGTTATGAAGAAATCTACCAACTATATTTGGATAAGATTCTATTCTCTGAAGATGACTATGAAAAGTATGCTAAATACTCTGTTCCATCGCCAATAAAGTCTATGTGCCTAAACATTTCCCATGACTGTAACCTTAGATGTGAATACTGTTTCGCATCTACTGGCGACTTTGGAACTGGCAGAAAGTTGATGTCTTTTGAAACTGGTAAAAAGGCTATAGACTTCTTACTAGAACATTCTAAAGACCGTCAAAACCTTGAATTGGATTTCTTTGGCGGTGAACCTTTAATGAACTTTAACGTGGTTAAACAGATAGTAGAGTACGCTCGTTCTAAAGAAGAAGAGTACAATAAACACTTTAGATTTACTATCACAACCAACGGTATGCTCTTAGATGATGATAAGATTCAATTCATAAACAAAGAGATGCACAACGTAGTTCTCTCAATAGATGGCAGAAAAGAAGTAAACGATAGGGTTAGAAAACGTGTAGATGGTTCAGGTTGCTACGATAAAATTCTTCCTAACTATAAAAAGTTAGTGGACGCTCGTGGTGATAAGGAGTACTACGTTCGTGGTACTTTTACTAAGTACAACTTAGATTTCTCTAATGACGTATTTGCTCTATATGATGCTGGTTTCGACCAAATATCGGTTGAACCCGTAGTTTGTGAACCAGAGAAACCTTATGCTCTAACCTTTGGCGACCTTGCAGACGTATTTACTGAGTATGAAAAACTATCTGCAATGCTATTAGATAACTATAACAAGGGAAACAGATTTAACTTCTTCCACTTTATGATAGACCTAGACCAAGGCCCTTGTGCTATTAAGCGTCTAAGAGGTTGTGGTTGTGGCAACGAATACGTTACTATTACTCCAGATGGTGATATATATCCATGCCACCAATTTGTAGGCATTGAAGAGTACAAGATGGGAAACTTAGATGAGGGTACTTTTAACTGGGATATGAAAAAAGATTTCGCACAAGCACACGTTTATAATAAATCTGACTGTCGTGATTGTTGGGCTAAGTTCTACTGTAGTGGTGGTTGTAATGCTAATAACTATCAATATATGGGTGACATTTTAAAGTCGCATAAACTTTCTTGTGAGATGGAAAAGAAACGTCTTGAATGTGCTATAATGATTAAGGCAATTAAGATGCTCCAAGAGGAAGAAAAGATAACAGAAAAAGCTAATGTATAAATAGTTTAGGAACGCCTTAGGCGTTCCTATTTTTAGAATATTATAAGGTTACGGTAAATGTAACTACATGGTCTTTGGTAGACGTAACCGATATAGTTCCATCATGGTTATTTACTATAGATTGTGCTATGTTTAATCCTAAGCCATGACTACCATTACTACGATTCCTTGCCTTATCGACACGAAAGAAACGTTCAAATAGACGTTCTTCATAACCCTTTGGAATATCTTCACCATTGGTATTACTAACCGAGAGTTTAATCTTATCTTTACTATCACGTTTCAATGATACCATAATGTTAGCATTGCCCTCAGAATGTACTATAGCATTATCTACCAATATGGTAATCAACTGTTTAATTCTATCCTCATCGCCACTGTAGAGTATATTCTCATCTATGTCAGTATCTAAGAGTTTTCCGTTTTCAAATGCCACAGTTTCAAATACTAAACATACTCCTAATGTGGTATGACTTAAATTAAACTCATTCATAACTAAGGCTATCTCATTGGCATCAGACTTAGCAATGTATAGTAGGTCACTAACCAATTTAGACATTCTAGCCGTTTCCGATTTTATGTATGTCAACCATTTAGATTGATTCTGTACAGTATCATTGGCATTGGCAAGAATTACATCAGTATTGGTAGCTATTACCGTTAATGGAGTCTTTAGCTCATGTGAAGCATCGGCAATAAACTGTTTCTGTTTATCCCAAGCATGGGCAATTGGAGTTATCGCCCATGATGACAGTAGCCAACTTACTACAAATAAGACTATTAAACCTATGCCACCAATAGATATAAGTGTTATTAACAAACTATTTAGTGTAGAAATCTCTATAGCTCTATCTAAGAAGATGATATTATAACCCAAAGAATCCTCTTTAGCAAATACAGCATATCTAAACTTCATACTATCTATTTCAATCTTACCTTCCATAGAACCACTTTTTATTATCTCACCAACGGTCTGTTCTAAGGATATATTATCACTAGACTCAAAGTATTGATAAGATATTCTTTTAATGTCACCATCTTTGTCGACACTAACATATATGGTATTTCTAGCAAGGTTGCCTTCATATTCAGTATATATAGTATCCTCAGGAGCATCATCAGGCTTATCATCAGGTTTGTTACTAGGCTTATTGTTTGAACTTTTTTCAGAAGATGTGGAAATAGATGTAACCTTAGTAGTGGAAATATCCGAAGTAGTTTCAGTAGATGCATCTTCTATAGTAGTAGTTTCTTCAATAGACGTTTTAGTATCTTCTGTAATATCGGTATTAGTAATATCAACGTTAGTTTTCTCATCAACATTTTCACTAGGCATTATAACCTCATCTTGATGATTTTCCATATTAACCTCTGTATCGATAGGTGTATATTCAAAGGCACTAATATCGTTGGTTGTCATAGATGGTAATGATGGTGTAACTTTTGAAACATCGCTAGTAGATATACTCTCATCTTCTTGCTGAAAGTTAGACCAATCATCACGAGAAGGTTCATGTTCAAAATCATTTTGTTGATAATCATCATTATTACTATATTGAACCTCATCAGAATCTTCTATAGTATCATCATCATCATTGTTGGTGACATCTTCTTTAGGTTTAAAAACCTCTTCAAAAGTACCATAGTAGCCATAGTATACACCGTTGTTATGAAGATTAGATTCAAGAATTTCTGAGCTTATATCATCAGTTGTAAGTTCCATTTCATCTTGAATGTAGTAATCATCAACGGTAGGGACAACTGCATCACCATCATCAAAGTTGATAATCTTCTTTGGTGGACTACTATTCATATCGCCCAAACCAGTATTATTTTGCATAGCCATTTCTATAATCTGTTGAGAACTAGTTATCTCGGAACGATACTGAATGAAGTATATTCCAGATAGAATGGTTATTAAAAAACAAGATAGTATTACCATGTAGATAATAAAGAATCTACGTTTTAACTTTTTTATCATACAAACTCCCCTAAAAGATGTTATTCTAACCTATACCCTACACCACGAACGGTTTTTATTGAAACTAATGAACTTATATGTATAAGTTTCTTTCTAATAAATGATATATATACTTCAACGTTGTTATACTCAGCATCGGATTCATAACCCCAAACCTTTTCAATCAAGTTTTCTTTGCTTATTACTCTGCCTTTATTCTTTAAAAATAGTTCCATAATGCTATACTCTTTTAGACCTAACTTAACAGTATTCTGTCCGCAAGTAAGTTCATATGTAGATAGGTTAAGACTAATATCATCATAAGAAAGAACGTTCTCACAGATGGTATTTTCTTTACGCCTATAGACACTTCTAATTCTTGCGAGAAGTTCCTCGGTAGCGAATGGTTTAGTTAGATAGTCGTCTGCACCGTAATCCAACCCTTTAACCTTGTCGGATATTTCATCTTTTGCAGTTAATAGTATTACAGGAGTAGTAATCTTATTTAAACGTAGATTTTTCAGAACATCAAGACCATTCATCTTAGGCAACATTATATCTAAGACTATCACATCATATATGTCAGTTAAAGCATTGTCAAGACCACTAACACCATCGTAACAAGCATCGGCTATGTACTTATTCTTACCAAAAATTTGCACCAAAGCTTCAGCTAGAGCCACTTCATCTTCAACGATTAATATTCTCATAAAAAAGCCTCCTATAAAGATTATATTCCATTATTTATTATAAAATATAAGTCTTAAAACAGTCTTAAAAGAGAATCAAAAAGCACGGAACGATTATAATCGTTCCGCATAAAAATATCAGTATGTATAAAGATTAATTCATCATATCATCAGACTTTTTATTCTTGTTTTTCTTTTTCTTTTCTTCCTTAGGAGTTACTTCTGCTTGAACCTCTTCATGTTGAGTTAGATTCTCTTGAATAGCCCATTTTTTAACTCTTAGCTTGTTTCTTTCGCCACCAGTTTCAATAACTACGGTATCTTCAGACTGTCTAATAACTATACCTACTATACCACCAATAGTACATATTTCATCACCTATTTGAACGTTATCTCTCATCTGTTTAGTTTCTTTTTCCTTTTTATTTTGAGGTCTTATAAGTAAGAAATAGAATATTACCAATATAACAATCATTGGTAAAAAAGATGCTAACAATGTACCACTTGTACTTTCCGTAGTAGAATCTGCGGTTAAGGTAATAAGATTAGTTAAATTCATTAAAATTCCTCCATACACATTTTTTTAAATAATATTGATATTATATCACATATCAAAATTAAATACAAGTGTTTTAAGTAAATATTTTTATATACAAATCACGAATATATGTTTATTTTGGTTATACTGCTGTATAGATTGACAAGAACATGAGTTTGTACTATACTATAAATATATTTGTAGAGGGATTAAGACAAATAGCATAGTTAGAAATAATAGGTTACGAGGTCTGCGAAGCAGGAAAATGAAAGGAGTGATTTTTAATGGCAATCTTAGAAGTACAGAATTTAAAAAAACAGTATGGAAAGTCTAAGGTATTCGCAGTAAATGATATATCTTTTAGTGTGAATGAGGGAGAAATATTTGCATTGATAGGCTCAAACGGTGCGGGTAAGACTACTACACTAAGAATGATATCAACGTTGTTACAAATATCTAGTGGAGACGCTATAGTCAACGGATTTAGCGTAATCAAGCAACCCGAAAAGGTTAGAGAGTGTATTACATATCTACCAGACGAGGCTGGAGCATATAAAAATATGACAGGCATTGGATACCTTAAGTTTATGGCAGGAATGTTCTCTACAGATAGTAATACTATCGACCAATATGTACAGACGGCAATAAAAACATCTACACTAGGCGAACGCATCAACGATAAGATATCTACATACAGTAGAGGCATGATTAGAAAGCTATTACTCTCTCGTGCTATTATGACTAAACCTAAGTTAGCTATATTAGATGAGGCTACTAGTGGCTTAGATGTCATCAATGCTTTAGAAATTCGTCAAATGATTAAAGATTTAGCTCATAATGATGGAATGTCTTTCCTTTTGAGTTCTCACAATATGCTAGAGATAGAGTTTGTATCTGATAAGGTTGGAATTATGGCTCATGGAAATTTAATGGTTATGGGAACACCTAAAAATTTAAAACAACGGTATAATGCTCCAAATCTTGAAGAAGTATTTGAAAGAGTGGTGAAACATAATGAAATTCTTTAATCTGTTCAAAAAAGAACTAAAAGAAATGTTCAACACTAACATGATAGTTAGCCTAATAGTATCCTTTGCACTACTTATGATTATAGGTCAGTTTATGCAATCTAGTGTTAATAATATAACCGAGAGTAATACATCTATAACCATCTGCGACTTAGATAGCACCGATTTAACCTCTCGTGTAATTACGGAACTAGAAAACACAGGATATAATGTAGAACAAATATACTTCACAGACTATCCAGATGATGTATATATATCACAACAGACTGATAGCAAAAATATTCTAGTAATACCTCAAGGATTTACACAATCCATTGAAAGTGGTGAGATAGCAACCATAAAGAACATTGGCAAGGTTGAGGGCAATTCTATAATGGCTCAGCTTGAAAGTAGTACTTACACTACCGCCATATATGACATATCGAGTATTATAAAAAATATAGTAATACAAGATAAAACTAACTTTACCACTACTGACATAGAGTTCTTAGACAACCTAGTAACGTTAGATGAAGTTACTATAGTGGGTGAAAAATCGGAAAATATAAGTGCATCTACCGTTAGTAGTGTTATATCATCGCAAGGAACGTTTGTGCCTATAATAATATTTGTGATAATAATATTTGCTTCACAGATGATAGTAACTGCTATATCTACCGAAAAGATAGATAAAACTTTAGAAACTCTGCTATCCACACCTATTTCAAGGGTATCTATATTAACTGCTAAGATGCTCTCTGCTGGATTAGTTTCATTAATCAGTGCAACCGTATATATGTTAGGCTTTAGTATGTCGATGGGTTCTATAATAAGCACAGATTCAACTACAGAAGTTACAAGTTCAGCAATATCTACGACCATAGCTATGATGTCATTAGGTTTAGTATTAAATCCGTTAGACTACGTTTTAATAGGGTTAAATATATTCCTTAGCATAATGATAGCTCTTTCACTATCTATGATGTTAGGAGTTATGGTCGACGATGTTAAGTCCACACAGATAGTTATGATGCCCGTAATGTTTATGGCTATGATACCCTATCTAATATCTTACTTTGCCGATATTAATACACTATCACCAATAGTTAAGCTAATACTAAACTTGATACCTTTTACACATACTTTCAATGCTACCAATAATCTAATGTTTGGAAATACTTCAATAGTATGGATTGGCATTGTATATCAATTGATATTCTTAATAGTATGTATGTTCTTTGCCGTAAGATTATTTAAATCTGATAAGATTTTAACTGCAAACCTAAACTTCAACAAGAACAAGAAAAAATCCGTTAGACTATAGCTAACTTACTCTCCTAAATTTTTTATAGAAAACATGAAAAGTTTAAGATTATTTTAAGAATTGTATTGTATAATATACTCAAAGATAAAGATTGTCAATGCAATCTAAAAATTAATCAAGCCCCCTATTAATAATAATAATATATAAATCATGAATGCCATTGACAACCACATACA
>JAJQGV010000089.1 GCA_021200215.1 Ruminococcus sp.
GTACTATTAATACTATATCATTACAAGCGTAAGCTAATGCATATAGTGGGTTTCTATTCAACATTAAGAATGATGCTAAAAAACTTGTGGTTATTGATATAGTACTAAATATTAAACTATTAGTGTTGAAAAACTTTAAAATATAGTAGAATATCAAAGTTATTAACATAGTTAGTACTACCATCAAGATAGCTTTCTTCTTCGATAGACGCTCTACTTTAACTTCCGACTTTCCTTCTTCAAATGGATTCCTAATCCACGATATCACAGACATTATTGCTATTGGCATGGTCATTCCCATGTAGGTAATAGCCTCACCAAAGTATCTAAATTGCAACGATATTATGGCATAGATTATACTAAATACTACGGTTAATATCTGTCCTAGAACGTTACCTTTGGCTATAAATATCAAGGCAGTAACTCCAATAAGAGAGGCTATTAGGGTTAAAATATTAAAGTCACTACTTACAAAGAATGATATAGTTACTACTATTACAGAAGTTATCCAAAGTGATAATTCAAACTTAGATAGTTCTTTAAAAGATTTTAGAATATTCATGAAATATATACCTCCAAAAAAATAGGCATTTGATTTTTTGTATATCTTCTAAGACCTAACGATATACCCATCAAATGCACGATTAACTACTCGGTAGTAGTTTTAATGTAATATTATAACGTCATGATTATATCATAGTTTACAATAAAAGTCAAGGGAGTTGAGTTAATATGATACCTTTAGCTGAAAAGATTAGACCACAATCTATTGATGATATGGTCGGTCAAGAACATTTAATTGGACAGAATAAACCTCTTAGAAGAATTATAGAAAAAGGTCAAATTCCTAATATGATATTCTATGGAGTATCTGGAACTGGTAAGACTACTCTTGCAAATATTATAGCAAAAAAATCTAGTATGCAGATATATCATATAAATGCTACTACTTCAAGTCTAAGTGATATTAAAGAGGTGATATCTCAAAGTGATACACTTTTGGGTTGCAACGGAATATTGCTATACATAGATGAGATTCAATACTTTAATAAAAAACAACAGCAATCTTTATTAGAATATATTGAAAATGGTAAGATTACTCTAATAGCATCTACTACAGAAAATCCATACTTTGCGATATTCAACGCTATACTTAGTAGGTGTACCGTATTTGAGTTTAAACAGATTACTCCTAAAGAGGTTGAAAAATCTTTAGTTAGAGCTATAGACTTCTTAGAAAAAGATATGTGTACTAAGATTTTATATACTAGTGACGTTTTAGAATACATATCTAAAAATTGTGGTGGTGATGTTAGAAAGTCCTTAAACGCTCTTGAGATGTGTGTTCTATCGGGGGAAATATATCCCGATAGGGTAGAGGTTACTTTAGATATCGCTAAAGAGTTTACTCAAAAAAGCAGTATGCGTTACGATAAAGATGGTGACAACCATTATGATATCTTATCGGCATTTCAGAAATCCATTCGTGGTTCAGATGTTAATGCTAGTTTGCACTATCTAGCAAGGCTCATAGAGGCTAAAGATATTCA
This sequence comes from Ruminococcus sp., assembly GCA_021200215.1. Taxonomy (GTDB): domain Bacteria; phylum Bacillota; class Clostridia; order Oscillospirales; family Ruminococcaceae; genus UBA5884. The sequence continues at coordinate 1,551 of JAJQGV010000089.1, forward strand.
ATCGATATGCCGTAGGTTATTAGTCACTGCTAGTGAAGATGTAGGTTTAGCGTATCCACTTGCAATATGCATAGTAAAATCTTGTGTGGATAGTGCCTTACAGTTAGGCTTCCCAGAGGCTCGTATTCCATTAGCTCAAGCTGTGATTTTATTAGCTACTTCACCAAAATCTAACGCTTGCGAAACTGCTATAGATTTGGCTTTAAAAGATGTTCAATCTCAAAATTGTGGTGATATCCCTAGAAATCTACAGAACTGTCACCTCGATAGTGATGAGGTACAGCTTAAAGGACAAAACTATCTATATCCACATGATTATCCTAATCACTACGTTGAACAACAGTATATGCCAGATAATCTAGTTGGAAAGGTTTACTATTCATTTGGAAATACTAAGTTTGAACGGTCAGCTAAAACATATTGGGATAATATAATTAACAATTAATAATTAATAATTAATAATTAATAACTATTAATTCTCAACGAAAGGATTTGTTTATTATGGCAAGTAAAAAGAAGTTTAAAATTAGTTATAATTCACCTGTAGTTTTGACGTTTGCTCTAATCTCATTGATAGCTTTAATTATAGGGTATCTAACGGGTGGAGCATCTACAAAGTTACTATTCATGACCTACAGAAGTTCATTGTTAAATCCATTAACATATGTTAGATTGTTTACTCATGCAATAGGTCACGCAAATATATCGCATTATGTGGGTAACTTTATGTATATCTTGTTAGTAGGCCCTATGCTAGAAGAAAAGTACGGAAGTAGCAGAATGTTAATAATGATGTTATTTACAGCTGGTATAACGGGAATTATAAACTCTATATTCTTTCCAACGGTTGCTCTATGCGGTGCTAGTGGTATAGTATTTATGATGATTCTACTCAGTTCTTTTGCAAACTCTAAAGAAAACGATGGTATTCCTCTAACTATGATATTGATAGCAATAATCTATTTAGGAAATCAAATAATACAAGGTATCTTTATAGATGATAACGTATCGCAATTTGGACACTTAATAGGTGGTGTATGTGGTGCTATATTTGGCTATGCCTTAAGACCTAAGTCATTAAAGAGTAAATATTAACTTTAGAAAGGAAATCTTTAAGTATGAAGTATAAAAATCCAGTAATTAAAGGATTCTATCCCGACCCTAGCGTGTGTAAGGTTAATGGAAAGTACTATTTAGTGTGTAGTAGTATGCAATACTTTCCAGCAGTACCGCTCTTTGAAAGTGAGGATTTAATCAATTGGAAACAGATAGGCAACTGCTTAACTAGAGAAAGTCAGATAGCTCTAAGAGGTGTAAACAGTTCAGGCGGAGTATTTGCTCCCACCATTAGATATAATAATGGACGCTTCTATATGGTTACTACTAACTCTACCACTCAGCAGAACTTCTATGTCTATACTAATGATATCTATGCAGAATGGTCTGAACCTATATATGTAAATCAAGGAGGTATTGACCCATCACTATACTTTGAAGATGGCAAAACATACTTCTTAAGTAACGGTTCTGATGATATTGGCGTTGAGGGTATAACTCAATGTGAGATTGATATTGAAACTGGTGAAAAATTATCACCAAGTGTGAACATATGGCAAGGTACGGGTGGACGCTATATAGAAAGCCCTCATATGTATAAGATAGGTGAATACTACTATCTAATGGTTGCTGAGGGTGGTACAGAATACGGTCATATGGTTACATATGCTAGAAGTAAAGACATCTATGGAAAGTTTGAAAGCTACCCTTATAATCCAGTACTTACTAATAGAAATTTAGGCGGATTTGAAATACAAGGGGTAGGTCATGGGGACTTAATCCAAGATGAGTATGACCAATGGTGGATATTACATCTAGGTTTTAGACAGATTGACCAATGGTTGCCATACCATCACTTAGGTAGAGAAACTTTTTTAACTCCAGTGTACTTTAATAAAGATGGTTGGTTTACTGCTGGTTATAATGGTACTACTATCCATGAGTTTGAAGTGAAATATCCTAGCAAGATTACACAGCTTGAACAGAAAGTTTATACCTTTGATAATACTAATCTAAAGTTGGATTGGTTACATATTCGTATACCTAATATGCAAGACTACTACTTTTACGATAATACTCTAACTTTAATAGGTACACATATCACCTTAGACGATGTGGATTCACCTACCTTTATAGGTCTACGTCAAAAGGATTTTGATGCTACTGCTACTTGTGATATATCTGTAGAAAGTGGTTTAGGTGGTATTACCATCTTCATGGACGAGCAACAACATTATGACCTATATGTTAAAAAGTTAGACAATAGTTATACTATCACAGAAAAATTAAACGTTGGTGATATTAAACATATACAAAATAGTATATCAATAGGGGAGTATAGTTCTATAACCCTAGAGGTTACATCTAATAACTTCGCATATACATTCTCTGCCATAGTAGATGGCACTAAACACATCTTAGGTACTGCACAGACCAAGTATCTATCTACTGAGGTGGCTAGTGGCTTTACGGGAGTAATTATTGGATTGTATGCTCAAAATGGTACATCTAAGTTTAAAAACTTTAGATTAGAATATCTTAGTTAATAGATATAATACAAGTAAAGATATCGGAATGGCTATAAAACTATTCCGATAAGTTTTATTGTGTAAATATATTCTGCATTAAAAAAAAATTTGCAAGATTTCAAAAAAACACTTGCATTTTTTCTCGATTTGTAATATTATATATATAGTGATTTTTTTAGATTAATCTATGTTGATGTTTTAGGAGGACTTAATATTATGAAACTTTCAGAAATGAATAAAGATGAATTAACATCATTCAAAAATAGCGTTCAAGATGAGTATGATGCTTTTAAATCGCTTGGACTTAAACTAAATATGGCTAGAGGTAAGCCATCTAGTGAACAGTTAGACCTTTCTATGCCTATGTTAGATGTACTATCTAGTACGAGCGAACTAAACGACCTAGACGGCGTGGACGTTCGCAATTATGGTGGCTTAGAAGGCATTCCAGAGGCTAGAAAGTTGATGGGAGATATTCTAGGTGTTAAATCTAGTGAGATATTAGTGTATGGTAATGCAAGTTTAAAGGCTATGTACGATACCATCGCTAGAAGTTATTGTTTCGGTGTGTTGGGTTCTACTCCGTGGTGTAAGTTAGATAAGGTTAAGTTCCTATGTCCAGTCCCTGGTTATGATAGGCATTTCGCCATCACTGAACAGTTTGGTATAGAGATGATTAATATTCCAATGACCCAAGATGGCCCTGATATGGATATGGTCGAAACCTTTGTAAACAATGATGAATCTGTTAAGGGTATTTGGTGCGTTCCACAGTATTCTAACCCTAGTGGTATCTCTTATTCTGATGAAACCGTTAAGAGGTTTGCAAACCTATCTCCAAAGGCTGAAGATTTTAGAATCTTTTGGGATAATGCTTACTGTATACATCACCTTGTCGATGAGCCTAAGTGCATATTAAACATAATGGACGAATGCAAAAACAACGGCAAAGAAGATATGGTATATATTTTTGGCTCTACTTCTAAGGTTACTTTCTCTGGAGCAGGAATATCTGCTATTGGCTGTAGTGAAAAGAATCTTAAGGAGATTACCGACAAACTAACTAAAGCTACCATAGGCTACGATAAGGTAAATCAACTTAGACACTGTAAATTCTTTGGTGATATAGATGGCGTTAAACAACATATGAAAAAACACGCTGAAATATTAAAACCTAAGTTCGATTGTGTAATATCGTGGTTAGATAAAGAGATAGCTCCACTAGGTATTGGTAGTTGGATAGAACCTCAAGGTGGTTACTTTGTATCATTTGATTCCCAAAGCGGTTGTGCTAAGAGGATAGTTCAACTTTGCAAAGATGCAGGAGTTGTATTGACTGGTGCAGGTGCAACGTATCCATACGGCAAAGACCCACAGGATAGCAACATTAGAATAGCACCATCATATCCACCAGTTGAAGAACTTGAAAAGGCTATGGAACTATTTTGCATATGCGTTAAGTTGGCTACTGCAGAAAAGTTATTAGCTGAATAGTTATAGTTATATCTAAAAACATCGACTAGAAAATAATCTTAGTCGATGTTTTACTATATGGATTTTTAAAATTTTGTTAGTGAGTATCTATTTAATTGGAACTACTTCTCCGTTTAACTCTATAGCTACTATATTAGTGAAGTCTATTAAGTCTAAGTTTAGATGTGCGTAGTCAATAAATATCTTATATGTGTAGCTATGGTTTATATCGTTTGCTAAACTTTGATAGACCATGCCATCTCTATTTATGAGTATCTTTCTACCATCGTTATAGATGTAATACATTGTGAACTGCTGAAACAATAGATTTTCTTGTCTATAGTAGTCAACCGAATCACTACTGAAGTTGAAGTCTATTCTAAATGGAGAATATTCTATACTTTCTAAGATTGTAGAAGTACCATCTTTAAGGGTTATGCTCTTATTGATATTATCCACGGTTATAGTTGTATCGTAGATTTCCATACTTATATCAAAAGATATATTAAATTCAAAGTCTGTAATAAAGTTATAGTTATCATCGTAGTGACCAAAATCACTGATGTATATGTATAGGTCATTTAAAGGGGTACATATATCATTAGACTGTGTTTCAAGTACAACCGATATAATGTTATCCCTAGAGGTTATAGAGTCTATATTAAATCCTAAAGATTCGTTATTATCGTCCTTATTAATAACTTTGCTTTCATTAAGATTTATAGTAGTGTTGTTAGTTATGACAAAGTTTTCATCTTTTGGAAGAATAATATCCATAGTGACATAGTTAGTGTATCTATCGTTGATGTAACCAGTTACATTAAAATCCATATCTTCATAAGATATCTTTAGGTTGTTAAGTATAACATCGGTTTGAATATACTCATTAAGGGCAGAGCTATCTAAGGTGTCGTTGTAGTTGCCACTGTAACTATATGGAGTATAAGTATCATCTAAGAGTTTACGCTTTAGAATATCTATAGCATCGCTTTCTACTGCGAATACTCCTACACCAGATAGCGATATAACTACTGCTAGTGCTATCAACATTGCACTAGGTCTATGTCCCTTAGATTGACTTTGATTTGGAATATCTAATGCTTTTAACTTCCAATCGTTTGGGGTTTTAATGTAGTCAAGATAGTTTAATCTTTTCATAAAGTTTCACCTAACCTTTCTAAGTTTTCTAGTTGAATTTTAAGTCTTTCCCTACCACGTTTAAGGCGTGTTTTTACCGTAGATTGTGGACAGTTTAATATCTTAGCAATATCGGGTATAGGATAGCCCTCATAGTAGTACAGATAGATAACATCTTTATACTTTTGAGGCAACTTTAAAACCATCTCTAAGAGTTCTCTATCGTAGAAGTTAGGATTATCTGCAACTATAAGACTATCTATACTTTCAGTGCTATGAATAATCAACTTTCTGTATAGGGTAGTACATTCGTTTAAGGTTACCTTTATGAGCCATCTTTTAATACCTTCCTCATCTAGTTTAGATACATTGTTGAGGTTTTTGTATAGCTTAAACATAACGTTCTGATAGCAATCTTGGGCATTATGATAGTTCCTGCATTTAATTAAACATATTCTAGTAACGGTATCGGAAAATGTTTCTATAATATCCTCATAACTCATATAGATATCCCTCCTTTTAAATAATTTTAGAAACGTTTCTACTATATGTAACGCTTTAGATTCTAAAAAAGTTTCATAGTTAAAAAAAAATTTTGGATTGCCTTTTTTAGGCAATCCAAAGTATGTTATTTGCTATTAGTCATTTTAGGTTTTAACTTCTTGTAATATATTTCAATGAAGTTACTTAGAACGTAGTCATACATTAAGAATACTGGATTCGTAGCTATCAAAAGGATTAACATACCATGTTCAAAGTATTGATTCATCTGTTCTGCGAGTTCTTCCATACCAAATAGTTTGAAAGTTATCTGAAACGCTATGGTAACCGATATATTATAGTACAACAGTTTAAAAAATCCTCTTAAAAACTTAGTTTTAATCTTATCGAAGATAGTTTTTAGTATTGGATACAAACCAAATAGGAATATAAACATTATAGAACTTTCCTTATCGAACGTTACAAACAGCGACAACAACGATACTGAAGTGTATGTTAAAAAAGCCCACCCAGTGCTAACCTCTTCTTTTACAATCATCATTAAAGTTCCTGCAACCATTGGAAGTGTAAGGCTTAATATTGGAATAACTCCTGTTAAGAACATACTAACTAAACACAATGCCGAGATTATTCCCCCTAGAGCTACTTTATAACTAGTACTATTCATAGTTTATAGGTTGGCTAACTTTTGGCACTGTTCCTTAATTGCTGGATAGATTTCTCTATACAGTTGATAGTACTTCTCATACTGTGGAACGTTTTCTTCTATAGGTGATTGAACCTTATCCACCCTTATGATGGTTTTACAAGCTTCTTGAACACTTGAATATATTCCTGAACCCGTTAGTGCTAATATACCTACTCCAAGGGCAGGGCCTTCTTTAGATGATACTGTCTTAACGGGACAAGCATATAGGTCTGCTAACATCTGACGCCATAGTGGAGAAGTTCCACCACCACCACAAGCCATCATGTTGTTTACGTTTATGTTCATCTCTCTGAACACTTCCACACAATCACGTAGAGAGTATGCAACACCTTCTAGGACGGCTCTAAGCATATGCGACTTTCCATGTATTGCAGATAGTCCAAAGAACATACCTCTAGCGTTAGGGTCTAGGTGAGGCGTTCTTTCACCCATTAGATACGGTAAATATAATAGTCTGTCTGCACCTACTGAAATCTTTTCTGCTTCCTTATCCATTAGATAGTACTCATCTACACCCATAAGTTTAGCAGTTTCCTTTTCCGAAGTACAGAAGTTATCTCTAAACCATTTAAGCGATAGTCCTGCACCTTGAGTAACTCCCATAACGTGCCAACAGTTTGGAACTGCACAACAAAAGGTATGCACTCTGCCCATAGTATCTATAGTAACATTTGAGGTATGTGCGAATACTACTCCACTAGTGCCTATAGTAGTAAAAGCCTTACCATCTTCAACTACACCCGTACCGACTGCTGCCGCCGCATTGTCACCTGCACCACCGACTACTATAGTTCCTTTCTTAAGTCCTGTTATGTCTGCAACCTTTTGAGTAACCTCTCCAGTAACGTCGGGGCTTTCATACACTTTACCGAGCATATCTTCGGTGATGTTTAAAGCATCTAACATTACAGATGACCATCTTCTATTTGGAACGTCTAAGAGTTGCATACCAGAGGCATCAGATACTTCTGTAGCAAGTTCACCAGTGAGCATTAATCTAACATAGTCTTTAGGAAGTAGTATATATCTACACTTTTCAAAGATTTTAGGTTCATTTTTCATAACCCATCTAATTTTAGATGCAGTAAAACCAGTCAATATAGGGTTAGCAGTGATTTCAATAACCTTTTCAGCACCTACTATTTCAGTGAGTTCTTCACATTCCTTACCAGTTCTTTGGTCACACCAAATTATAGACTTTCTTAGAACGTTGTAATCCTTATCTAGCATTACTAAACCGTGCATCTGCCCAGATAGTCCAATGCCTTTGATATCTTTACTATCGATGTTGCTCTTTTCAAGTACTGCCTTGATAGTGGTTATAGTAGCGTTGTACCAATCTAATGGGTCTTGTTCTGCCCAACCATTCTTTTCTTGATATAATGGATATTCTACAGTATGTGATGCTATTACATTTCCTATTTCATCGAATAGTACTGTCTTAGTACCACTAGTACCCAAATCGACACCTATTACATATGACATTTAAAAACAACTCCTTTTTTAATGTAGTATTTTATATTTTGAAATATAGGCGGATATATTGCAATCCGCCTAATAGATATATTTATAACAAACTAATTATAAGTTAAACATAATGTTATTCATAATGCTTTCAAGCATCTCTTGACGACCGCTCTTAACAGCAGATACTACTTCACCCTTTTCAAGAGCATACTTTTCAAGGTCAGCCATAGTAACCTTACCATCAATGATATCTTTACCGATGCCAGTATTCCAAGATGAGTATCTATCTGCAACGAATTGGTCAAGTCTGCCATCTTCAATCATCTTAGTAGCGATTCTTAAACCTAAAGCGAAAGTATCCATACCAGCTATGTAGCTATGGAAGATGTCTTCAGGTTCAAAAGAGCCACGTCTAGCCTTGCTGTCGAAGTTTAGACCACCATTAGTAAAGCCACCAGCCTTTAGAACTTCATACATACATAGGGTAGCGTCGTATATGTTAGTAGGGAATTGGTCGGTATCCCAACCTAGAAGCATATCGCCTTGGTTAGCGTCTATAGAACCGAATACTCCATTAATACGAGCAGTTCTTAGTTCATGTTGGAAAGTATGTTGTGCAAGTGTAGCATGATTAGCCTCTATGTTCATTTTAAAGTCATCGATTAGGTTGTACTTACGTAAGAATCCTAAAACGGTAGCGGTATCGAAATCGTATTGATGTTTAGTAGGTTCTTTTGGTTTAGGCTCAATGTAGAAGTCACCAGTGTAGCCTATAGAACGAGCATAGTCAACGGTCATTTTCATCAAACGAGCCATATTATCTAGTTCTAAGCCCATATTTGTATTTAGTAGGGTTTCATAGCCCTCACGACCGCCCCAAAAAACGTATCCTTGACCACCTAAAGCTATAGTACTTTCAACAGCCTTTTTAATCTGTGCGGCAGCGTAAGCGAACACATCAGCATTAGGAGAAGTACCTGCACCATGCATATATCTAGGGTGGTCGAAACACTTAGCAGTACCCCAAAGGAGTTTTTTACCTGTTTCAGATTGTTTCTGTTTTAGCATATCCACAACTATATCTAGTTTTTCATTAGTTTCAGCTAACGAGCTGTATTCAGGGGATAAATCTCTATCGTGGAAACAGTAGTAATCAATAGATAGTTTGTCCATGATTTCAAAGGCAACATCAACTTTATTCTTAGCGATTTCTTCGGGAGTAGTACCACCCCATCTTTTATCGGTAGTACCACAACCGAACATATCAGTACCATCACCGCCCATAGTATGCCACCATGATAGTGCGAACTTAAGTTGCTCTCTCATAGTCTTACCATTGATAACTTCATCTGGATTGTAGTATTTAAAGGCTAATGGGTTAGTTGAACTCTTGCCTTCATATTGGATTTTACCAATCTCTTTAAAAAATTCACTCATAGGAATTTACCTCCAAAAATTTAATGTGTTTATCATATTTAGATGTTGTACATCTAAAAAGATTTTAAGCTAATAGAATGTTACTCTTCACTAGTAGAAGTATCATCTGAAGTATCCTCATCGTCTGAACCAAATAGCCTATCCGACACCTTTCCATATAGGTCAGAAATAGTATCTTTAATGTTAGTAATACGGGTTTTGTAATCTAGGAATGTAAACCATTCATTTTCTATTGCATCACTGTTGCGAAAACGTAACTCATCGTCAATGTATAGGTCATCTTCACGCCATTCAATCTCTACATCTCTTCTTTCTCTAATGTTGTAGACTATTCTTTCATAGTCCTTAGATATGAAAGCTATACCATTATAGTAGATGTCATAGGTATTAGGTTCTACATAGATTTTTGTACTACCAGTAGAACTATCGATAGTATCAATTATGTAACATCTGTATGTACCGCTTTCGGATACGTAGTTTTCAGACTTAGTATCTCTAGTCTGACCGACTATAAGGTTACTATATAAAAAGTACGCTATAACTGCCATTATGTATATCATAACGTACGTAGTACCTATAATAGTTTTAAGATTTTCACTAGCACCACATAGAAAGAACATCACTACAGATAGTACCGCTATTGGTATTACTAATATCCAGTTACCCCAACAAAACATAACCACTGGAAGTATTAAAAGTAGAGAAAGCATGGAAATTATAGAGGTGATTAGATTCTTTCTAGTATAAATCATAATAGCACCTAATACCACAACTACAATCGCTATAGTAATGCCAAAGGTTTTAGTATTGGTTATAACTACATCATAAAACAGAGCCATATACGATAGGATTACCGTTAACCCCCCCAACGTTAGACTAAATATGGATACACACCTTTTAGTCCATTTGTTGTTAAAAAAATCTTTTAATAAAGCCATAAAAATAGTTTACTCCTTTCACTACAGAAAATATCTAATTTATTATTTCTGTTTCATACTAAACGGCTGATTAAATTATACCATGTTAATATCTAAGTTACAAGAGAAATTTCTATTTTTTATTGCCTAGTATTTAAAAAAAATTTTTACGCAAAGATATAATATATAGATTTTAACATATTTCGTACGTTTCAACTCACGCTCGGTATATTATCGGAGTGCGACGTGCGTACATTAAGGGTACAGAAGTTACATTAGCAAAGGAATCTTTAATACTATTTTAGCAGATATTTTCTAAAATGCAATACCTTGAATCAAATTTTTTAGAAAATTTTTAAAAAACTCTTGCAATATGTTCTAAAGTATGATACACTCTTAATTAGAACTGTTGGAAATGTATTGCCTACTGAAAACGTTTCCAAAAAAAGTACGTTATTATTGTAAGGAGGATTTCTAAAAGTATGAAATTTTCAGATGGTCTTTGGCTTAATCAAAAGGGTTATGAGGTTAAATATGTTTCTCAAGCCTATAAAACTACTACCGATAAAAACTCTGTAACCGTATTAGCTACACCTTGTACTATATACAACAGAGCTATGACCTTAGGTGGTGAAAACTTAGAGATTACTTATACATCTAAGGCAGAAAACGTTATTAAGGTATCTATAAAGCACTTTAAGGGCGTTATAGATAATGCTCCTAAGTTTGAACTTAACGAGGATTTAGGTTATACACCAACTATCAACAATACCCATGATAAGGTGGAACTAATCTCTGGTGATACTAAGGTAGTAATATCTAAAGGTCAAAGTTGGAATGTAGAGTTCTTCTACAAAGATAAAAAGTTGACTGGTGGTGGTTGGAGAGCTACATCTTATATACAAGAAAGTCAGTTCCATGCAAATGCTAGATTAAATCTTCAAGCAGATGACCCTTTTTGGACATATCCAGCAGACCCACACACTACATACGTTAGAGAACAGCTAACTCTATCTGTTTCTGAGTGTATATATGGTTTTGGCGAGAAGTTTACTCCGTTCGTTAAGAATGGTCAAGTGGTGGAAACTTGGAACTCCGATGGTGGTACGTGTTCCGACCAAAGTTATAAGTGTATACCATTCTACATATCTTCTAGGGGATACGGTATATTTGTAAATAGTTCCGATAAGATTTCCTTTGAAGTTGCTTCCGATACCATCTCTAAGGTATCGTTTACTATCCCTGGTGAAAGTTTAGAATACTTCGTAATAGGTGGTGAAAACTTAGAAGAGGTGCTATCTAACTATACCACTTTGACGGGTAAACCTGCATTGCCTCCTGCAAGTTCGTTTGGTTTGTGGCTATCTACATCGTTTACTACTAACTACGACGAAAAGACCGTTAATGAGTTCATAGACGGCATGGCTAAGAGAGATATTCCTCTACAGATGTTCCACTTTGATTGCTTTTGGATGAAAGAGTTTGAATGGTGTGGCTTTGAATGGGACAGGGATTGCTTCCCTAACCCTAAAGAAATGCTCTCCCGCTTAAAGAGTAAAGGGTTAGGCATATGTGCTTGGATAAACTCTTATGTTGGACAAAGTTCTAAACTGTTCGATGAGGGCGTTGAGAATGGATACTTTATCAAAAAGTTAGATGGCAGTGTATTTCAAACCGATATGTGGCAACCCGCTATGGCTATTGTGGATTTTACTAACCCTAAGGCTTGTGAGTGGTTCAGTGGCAAGGTTAAAGAACTTTGTGCTACTGGTGTTACTGCTATAAAAACTGACTTCGGCGAAAGAATTCCTACTAAGGGAATTAAATACTATGACGGCTCTGACCCTATTAAGATGCACAACTACTACACCTACCTATACAATAAGACCGTGTTTAATGCCCTAAAAGAATATTACGGCGAGAACAATGCTTGTCTATTTGCTAGAAGTGCTACAGTTGGCGGACAAAAATTCCCCGTTCACTGGGGCGGAGATTGTTCTGCTGAATATTCATCTATGGCAGAAACTATTCGTGGTGGATTATCACTATGTGCATCTGGTTTCGGATTCTTTAGCCATGATATAGGCGGTTTTGAACAGACCGCTTCCCCTGATGTATACAAGCGTTGGTGTGCCTTTGGTTTAATGTCTACTCACAGCAGATTACATGGTTCTACATCGTATAGAGTGCCTTGGGCTTATGAAGAGGATACTCCAGACAATCCCGAAAATGCTTGTGCAGTCCTTAGATACTTCACTAAGTTAAAAGGTAGGTTGATGCCTTACCTATACGCTCAAGCAGTTAAAACATCTACGGTAGGCGTCCCTATGATGAGAGCTATGGTTATAGATTATGCTAACGAACCTGCTTGTCTATATTTAGATTCTCAATATATGTTAGGTGATAATCTGCTATGTGTTCCTGTAATGAATGAAGAGGGCATTGCTCAATTTTATGTGCCTAATGGAACTTGGACAGATATTTGTACTGGTGAAACGTATCAAGGCGGTAAGTACTTCGATAAAAAGTGCAACTTCCTAGAAATGCCTATATTGGCTAAACCTAACAGTATAGTAACCTTTGGTGACTTTAATATGAATGTTATCTACGATTACGTTCAAAATGCTGAGTTTAAAATATATAACCTTGAAGATGGCTTGACCGCTACTACTAAAATCTATGATGATAAGGCTAATCTAGTTATGGAAATGGTAGCTATCAGAAATGGCAATACTATTCAAGTTGAGTTTACTCAAACCGATAAATCTTTCAAGATTACCGCTATTTCAAAAGGCAAAGAAATCTCTGTAAATGTTGATGCTAATTCTAACAGTGCGGTTATTAATCTATAGTTAATAGTTGTAAAATAATCTCCCACTTAGGGGTATTCTCTAAGTGGGATTGCTTTTAGTTGATTATTTGGTTGCCTATTGTTTGTTTGTTTGTTTATTTATTTCAATCCACGCTCAGTATTATTGAGCGACGTGTGTGTGTTGAACCTCATTAGATATATATTCCACAGATATATCACTTGTATAAGATATATCTGTTAAGATTGAATAGTCTACTAACTCATTACCGCAATATCCCTCATATTTTAATACTACACCAGTGGTATTATCTACGTACATTGTAAAGTTATCAACGTTGAACTTTTCGCCGTATTCGGTGTAGCCACCTTGAACTACTGTGCAGTATCTACCAAGATATTCATCTGTACCGATTATGTTCCAATCGTCAAAATCTTCAAGATATCCAAATGCTAAATATTGTGGAAATAGATTCAATTCAGCAGAAAGTATATTAGTTGGATTCTCTCTGTAAACATAGTTTTTGTAACCATCTTCATCTATGTAGCTTCTATCACCGCTTACTTTACTAGCAGTAACCTTTGAAGAAACGTAAATATCATTATAAGATATATTATCATCAGAGTTACTAATCTTTACAGATTTTATTGCAACTGCATTACTTCTAATAGCATTAGATACACTTTCATCGAAGGAGTTAAACGAACCATAGTTTATGTAATCAAGTTGAGCATTAGACATATCCAATGACATATCATCGGTGTTGAGTGAACTTCTATCGATATTGTAAACTTTTTCTTCAAAGATACCCTTAACTAAGTCAGAACTAAATTCTGTACATATGGAATAGTCTATGTTTCCATATGCTACAACGCAAGTTCCACTAACCATATCATAGTAATCTATGCTGTTTAGCATCATGTAGTATATATCATCTTTAGAGAGTTGAGTACTGCTGTTATCTACATCTAGGTTAGAATATGTATACTCATCATAGAAGAGTTGTTTACTCAAATCATCTATGAATACAGAACTTGTAGTAACCTCTTCACTAGGAGTTTCTTGTGTAGTAACTTCAACGGTTGCAACTTTAGATTCTTCATTAGAGCTACCTATAGTTTCATTCGCAGAAACCGTGATTGCACTCACGATTGCTAAACATGATAGGATTCCTACTATACTAAAACATTTTTTCATGAAAAATTCCCCCTTATAATTAGGTAAACATTAAACTGTATAATTGTTTGAACTATGCTTATATATATTATGTATAGTATATCACATATAAATAAAATTGTCAATAGATTTTTAAAAAAATATTTTATATTTTATAATTTATTTTTCCTTAGCTTTCTTGTGTGATGGTTTTATGAAATATGTGAAAACTGGGTGAAATCATATCACACCCGTCACAGATTTTATTTCATTTAAACACATACCTATGCGGTTATGACGAGTGTGACGGGTGTGACACCTTTTTTCAAACTTAATATATAAAATCATAGACTAAAAAATTTTGTGAAAGTTATAGAAAAACCCGTCACACCCGTCACAATGACGTAAATACGTGATTTGAGCTGTTATAAACCCGTCACAACCCGTCACAAAATGCCCTCAAACCACGTAACACTCGAGTTTAACCCGTCACACTATTTATTGATGTTCACTAATTCCAGCAAACCCCATTTCTATGCGTAGAATAGGCGATGGGAGTAGGTCACAGAAGTAACATAAAAATCTTGATTTTTATACCCTAGTGATATATAATAATATTTGTAATACTTACTTAGGAGGACTTAAGAAAAAATGCTATCTTTTATTAAGGAAAACACTAACTGTTGGGATATATTAAAGGCTGAAACTAAACCTATATACATATACGGTATGGGTGATGGTGCTGTTAAAATCTTGAACGTATTTAAAGAGTACAACATCAAAATAGCAGGAATATTCGCTAGTGATGAGTTCGTTAGAGGTCATTCGTTTATGGGTTTTAAGGTTATGAAACTCTCAGAGGTTGAAGCTATCTGCAATGATTTTGTAATCGTGTTAGCCTTTGCAGTAGGTAGAAATCCTATGTATAACAACATAGTAGAACTATCTAAAAGGCATACTTTGTATGCTCCAGATGTTCCAGTAGTAGTAGATGGTACTCTATTTACCTTAGATTACTGTAAAAAGCATGAATATGAACTTGAAACTGTATACAATATCCTAGAAGATGAAAAATCAAGGCAAACTTTTTCAGACGTCATTAATTTTAGGATTAGTGGAAAGATAGAATATCTATTGAACTCTACAGCCACTAAAGAAGAAGTTTTTACAGACATACTTAAACTATCTCAAGATGAAACCTATCTCGATTTAGGTGCTTACAACGGTGATACCATATTAGAGTTCTTAAATGCCGTAGATTATAGGTACAATAGAATCATTGGGCTTGAACCTAACGCTAAAAACTTTCGCAGATTAACGAAAAATACTTCCAATATTAAAAATTTGGATATCTATAACTATGCATCTTGGGATACAGAACAAACCTTACTATTCTCTAGTGGTGCGGGTAGAATGTCTACCATACGCAACGACGCAACTAATAAGGTTAAAGAGGTTAAAGGTATCCCAGCAGATAGCCTATTCTCTAAACTTGATACTCTTCCTACGTTCCTAAAGATGGACGTTGAGGGTGCTGAAAATCATGCTATAGTAGGTAGCCAAAAGATTATTAAAAATGGCTGTAAGTTAGCAATATCGCTATACCACAGAAATGAGGATATCTTTGCAATACCTCTACAGATTAAAGAATTAAATCCTAACTTTAAGTTCTACATTAGAAAACAGTTGTATATTCCAGCATGGGAAACGAATCTATACTGCGTATAGATTAAAACTAAAAATTTTATTAGAAAGTGCTTGACAAACTTTCTAAAATGTTGTATTATATAACTAATGAATATTTTTTAAAGGCTATGACGGGAACGCAAATCGCTATGGATATTTACAGAGAATCATCTAACTGCTGAAAAGATGGTATTGAAGTACGGTTTTACTCCTCCCTGAGCTTTCGGCTGAAAGATTTTATATCGATTAGGTTTGAACGGGTTCTCCCGTTACAGAGATACACATTGTTAGATGTGGCAGAGTGAACGTTTACTGTGAAGTAGCGTTAATTGAGAGTGGTAACACGGAAGTATAAATGACTATACCTTCGTCTCTCTATGTGGATTTATCTACTTAGAGGACGAAGTTTTTTTATATAGATTTTGGAGGTATATTAATTATGAAAAATGTTGAAAAGTATACTAGACAATTTTTTCCTATAGAAAACGCCCCTATGAAGTGGGCATCTAAGACTTACATAGAAAAAGCTCCCATTTGGTGTAGTGTAGACCTTAGAGATGGTAATCAAGCACTTATAGTACCTATGAGCCTTGACGAAAAGTTAGAGTTCTTTAAATTTTTGGTGCAACTTGGTTTTAAAGAGATAGAGATAGGTTTTCCTGCAGCTTCAGAAACTGAGTATGAGTTCTGCCGTACCTTGATTGAAAACCATCTAATCCCCGATGATGTTACTATTCAAGTATTAACACAATCGAGAGAGCATATTATAGCTAAAACCTTTGAGGCTTTAAAGGGTTGTAAGAACGCTATAGTTCACTTGTATAACTCAACATCTGTAGCACAACGTGAACAGGTATTTAAAAAGGATAAAAAAGAAATCATAGAAATTGCTAGGTTTGGAGCTAACCTTTGCAATGAATATCGTGCTAAAACTGAGGGTAACTTCCATTTTGAATACTCTCCAGAAAGTTTTACTGGTACTGAACCCGACTTCGCTTTGGAAATTTGTAATGCAGTAATAGATATTTGGAAACCTACTCCAAATGATAAGGTTATTATTAATCTGCCAGTAACCGTATCTCATTCTATGCCACACGTTTACGCTAATCAAGTTGAGTATATGTGCGATAACTTAAACTGCCGTGAGAATGTAATAGTATCTTTACACCCCCACAATGACAGAGGTTGTGCTATTGCCGACAGCGAGATGGGATTACTTGCAGGTGCTGACAGAGTAGAGGGTACTCTATTTGGTAATGGTGAACGTACTGGTAATGTAGATATTATTACACTAGCCTTAAATATGTACTCACAAGGTGTTGACCCTAAACTAGACTTCTCTAATATGCCTAAAATAGTTGAACTATATGAAAAAGTTACTCGTATGCACGTCTATGAACGTCAACCTTACAGCGGACAGCTTGTATTCGCTGCGTTTAGTGGTTCACATCAAGATGCCATTGCTAAGGGTATGAAGTGGCTTGAAGATAAAAAATGCTCACATTGGACAGTTCCATATCTACCTATTAACCCTACCGATATTGGTAGAAAGTATGAAGCTGATGTTATTAGAATCAATAGTCAATCGGGTAAAGGTGGTATTGGATATATTATGGAACAAAACTTCGGTTTCGATTTACCACCTAAGATGAGAGAAAATTTCGGCTATGTCGTTAAGAGCGTATCTGACCACAACCACAAGGAACTTATGGCAGATGAAATATATAACATCTTTGTAGATAAGTATATGAACAAGGTATCACCTTTGGATATTAAAGAGGCTCACTTTGTACAACTTAATGACAGTGCTGAAAATACTATCAGTTCTACAGTAACCATACTACTAGATGGTATGACTAAGGTCGCCGATGGCATAGGTAACGGTAGATTAGATGCTGTTAGCAATGCAGTTAAATCTATAACGGGATATCAATATACTATAACTACTTATAAAGAACACGCTTTGCAAGTAGGCTCAAAGTCTAAGGCAGTATCCTATGTGGGAGTAACTTCTGCAAACGGTAAAACCTATTGGGGTTCTGGTATCGATACCGATATTATAGTATCATCTATCCATGCACTAACTAGTGCTATAAACAGTATGATTAACAATTCTTAGATTTTTTTACATAGTTTCCCACAGATAGTAGGTCTATCTACACATATTAGCTATGTATATTGAGGTTACTACACGTTGATTAAAACAATGGTAATTTGGTGAAATTTATCGATTTATTGTTGACATATTACTCTTTTATATGTATAATGTAAGTTGTAGCTAATGTGTATCGCTACTAGAAGATATATTTTAATATTTTTAGAAGAAGGAGATTTTTAAAATGAAAAGCTTAAAAAAAGCACTAGTATGTATTTCACTAGTATGTTGCTTATCGGTTGGTGCTATAGGTTGCAGTAGTTCTGATTCCGATGGAGATACTTCTCAAACAGATGCTGATGCTAGCGTATCTGTAAGCGACGGTAATGCAGAAGTTACAGATGCTGAAAATCAAGAAACAGACGAGCAGGGTAATGTAGTAACTAATGCAGATAGTACATCTAGTGATGATGACAGTGACAGCGATAGTAACAACGACGGTGATAGTACAACTCAAGAAACTGTGGCATTAACCGATTCCGAGGGTAACGTAGTCACCGATGATGATGGTAACGTGGTAACTCAAATAGTAGTAAACAGTAACAATAGTTCGACTACTACATCTTCTAACGGACAAACTACTGACAGTGATGGTAACGTAGTTACCAATAACAACAGTAACAGTAACAATGATGGTGACAGTGACAGCGATGATAACAATGACAGTTCTATTTACTTCGCTAAGAACAGATATTCAACATTCATTTGGATGTCTGAAGATACTTCTAATAGGTATGAATCTGGTATAATGGCGGAGATTGCTGTTAAAGTCTTAGACGACGCTACAGCTGGTGACTATTCAATGGAGTTTAACTACGTTGAACTATACGATACCAATGGTGAAGAAGTTCCTTTTACCGTTCAAAATGGTACTATTACTGTAGGTAAAGCATCATCGGTTAGTGAACAAGGTGCTGCTACTAGTGGTGTTAATTATCGTTTAGATAACGCTACCGCTCAACCTGGTGATGTCGTTAAGATTAAAGTACATCTTGATAACAATAGCGGTATCGCAGTTACTAGAGTTGAATTAAAGTACGATAACAAGGCTTTAGAGATTCAAAGTATATCCGCTTCGGGTGCTTTCTCTGACCAAATTATTGAGAGTGCTTTAAATTTAGAGAGTTCTATATCATAGTTAGATATTAGATTGTACATCTTTAAGATTTTTGTGGAGCGTCTAAAAGTATCGTTTAGACGTTCCACTATATAATATATGGTATAGTGTCTATTTTTCATTTAACTTGAGTTCAATCTTTCGTTGGACTGACGTTAAGTTAAAAAAAGTATATTTTAAGGAGAGTGTTTTCTTTTGGCTAAAAAACTCAATGGTTCAGACATAATTATTGAATGTCTTTTGGAACAAGGTGTCGATACTGTATTTGGATATCCTGGGGGAGCAGTATTGAACATCTATGATGCTTTGTACAAGTATCAAGACAAGATTAATCACATATTAACTTCCCATGAACAAAATGCTTGTCATGCCGCTGATGGCTATGCTCGTACCACTGGCAAGACTGGTGTAGTTATTGCTACATCTGGTCCAGGAGCAACTAACTTAGTAACGGGTATTGCTACTGCTAATATGGATAGTATCCCATTAGTTGCAATAACAGGTAACGTTGGTACTAGTCTATTAGGTTTAGATAGTTTTCAAGAAGCTGATATAGTATCTATTACTAAGTCTATTACTAAGAAGAACTATCAAGTTACTAGGGTAGAAGATTTAGCAGATACTATTCGTGAGGCATTCTACATAGCTAACGAGGGCAGAAAGGGTGCTGTCTTAATAGACGTTCCTAAAGATATCTCTGCAAACGTTTGCGATTTTACAAATAAACCAATAAGGCAATATGAATACATAGAAAACGATGTTGTTAATGCTCAGATAGATAAGGCTTTAGAGATGATTAAAGCATCTAAGAAACCATATATATATGCAGGTGGTGGAGTAGTATCTAGTAACGCTGTTGAACTTATGAAAGAGTTTGTCTATAAGGTAGATGCTCCCGTATCACTATCCTTAATGGGTCAATGTGCTTTCAATAACACTGATAAGAGATATCTAGGTATGTTAGGTATGCATGGTACTAAGGCATCATCACTTGCCCTTAAAGATTGCGACCTTATGATAGTTTTAGGTTCTCGTTTTAGCGACAGAGTATCTTGTAATACTAATACTTTCAAGATGGGACAAAATATCTTGCATATAGATATTGATACTAAGGAAATCGATAAAAATATATCTGCCGATAGCTATATTCTAGGCGATTTAACTTATATCCTTAGTAGGTTAAACTCTAAACTTCCACAGCAAAATCACTCTGATTGGCTTAATAAAGTATATACATGGAAAGATGAGTATTCTTTAACCATGCACCCAGTAAAAGCTGATGATGTTGACGCAGTTCTCCCTAAAGATGTACTTGAAACTCTTGATAAACTCACCGATAGCAATGCTATATTAACTACTGAAGTTGGTCAACATCAAATGTGGGTAGCTGAATACTATAACTTTACTACCCCTAGAACCTTTGCAACCTCTGGTGGATTTGGTACTATGGGCTATGGCTTAGGAGCATCTATAGGTGCAAAGGTTGGTAATCCTAATAAGACTGTTGTCAACATTGCAGGTGATGGCTCTTTCTATATGAACCTAACTGAACTATCTACTTTAGCAAAGTACAATATACCTATAGTTGAGTTGGTATTTAACAATTCAGTTCTTGGAATGGTTAGACAGTGGCAAAGACTCTTCTATGGCAAAAGATTCTCTCAAACTGTAATAGAAAAGGGTACTGACTTCATTAAGTTAGGTGAGGCTTTCGGAGTTAAATCGTTACAGATTACTAAAAAATCTGATATTGAACCTGTATTGAAAGAAGCTCTAACTTGTGGTAAGCCTTGTCTTATAGATTGCCACATCGATAAAGATATAAACGTATTACCTATGGTTCCTGCAGGTGCTAGTGTATACGAACCTATTATGGATATAGTTATTGATGACTAATAAACTTTACTTTAGAAAGGATTTGATTTTTTATGGGTATGACTATGACACAAAAAATCTTAGCTAAACACGCTGGATTAACTGAGGTTAAAGCAGGTCAACTTATAAACTGTAAGTTAGATATGGTTCTTGGTAACGATGTTACATCACCAGTAGCCATTAACGAATTTGAAAAGAACGGTTTTACTTCCGTTTTCGATAAGAATAAGATATCTATGGTTATGGACCATTTTACTCCTAACAAGGATATTAAATCGGCAACCTTAACTCAACAGACTAGAAACTTTGCCAATAAGTATGATATATTAAACTTCTACGATGTTGGCAATATGGGTATTGAACACGCTTTACTTCCTGAAAAAGGAATAGTTGCTAGTGGTGAATGTATCATAGGTGCAGATAGTCACACTTGCACATATGGAGCTTTAGGAGCATTCTCAACAGGTGTAGGCTCTACTGATATGGCTTGTGGTATGGCTACAGGTCAAGCATGGTTTAAAGTGCCATCTGCGATAAAGTTTAATCTAAGTGGAAAGCTTAACAAGTGGGTTAGCGGTAAAGATGTTATATTACACATAATAGGAATGATTGGTGTAGATGGTGCATTGTATAAGTCTATGGAGTTCGTTGGTGAGGGTGTACATAACCTATCTATGGACGATAGATTCTCTATGGCAAATATGGCTATCGAGGCAGGTGCTAAGAATGGCATCTTTATAGTAGATGATAAGACTATTGAATATCAAAAAGACAAGGTAAATAGAGAGTATACCATCTATGAACCCGATGAAGATGCTATATACGATGTAACTTATGATATAGATTTATCTACTATTAAATCTACAGTAGCATTCCCACACCTACCAGAAAATACTAAAACTATCGATGAGGTTGAAGATATCAAGATAGACCAAGTAGTAATAGGCTCATGTACTAACGGTCGCTACGAAGATTTAAAGACTGCTTATGAAATCATTAAGGGCAAAAAGGTCGCTAAAGGTGTTAGATGTATCATAATCCCAGCTACACAAAAAGTATATCTACAAGCACTTAAAGAAGGTTTCCTAGAGGCTTTTGTAGAGGCGGGTTGTGTAGTATCCACGCCTACTTGTGGCCCATGTCTTGGTGGACATATGGGAATACTTGCTAAGGGTGAAAGAGCAGTATCTACTACTAATAGAAACTTTGTAGGTAGAATGGGTCACGTTGAGAGTGAAGTATATCTATCAAGCCCAGCTATTGCTGCTGCAAGTGCTATAACGGGTAAAATATCAGATGTTTCTGAAGTTATGTAATTTAGGAGGTTTTTTAAGTAATGAAAGCTATTGGAACTGTTCATAAGTACGGCGATAACGTAGATACAGACGTTATTATCCCTGCAAGATATCTAAATACTGCCGACCACAAAGAGTTGGCTAAACACTGTATGGAAGATATAGACCCCGAATTTGTAACTAACGTTC
The DNA here is from genome assembly GCA_021200215.1 of Ruminococcus sp. Taxonomy (GTDB): domain Bacteria; phylum Bacillota; class Clostridia; order Oscillospirales; family Ruminococcaceae; genus UBA5884. The sequence continues at coordinate 24,059 of JAJQGV010000089.1, forward strand.
AAGTGGGCGATATAATAGTAGCTAAGGATAACTTTGGTTGTGGCTCATCAAGAGAACACGCACCTATTTCAATTAAGGCTAGTGGAGTATCTTGTGTAATTGCGAATACTTTTGCTAGAATCTTCTATAGAAACTCTATCAATGTAGGTTTGCCAATCCTAGAGTGCAAAGAGGCATCAGAAAAGATTGAAAAGGGCGATAGGGTGGAAGTAAACTTCGATACTGGAGTTATCACAAACCTAACTAAGAATGAAACCTATCAAGCTGAGCCATTCCCTGCATTCATTCAAGATATTATTAATAAGGGTGGACTACTAAACTCTATCAAAGGGAATTAGTCTATGATTGAAACCAATAATAAACATAAATTTTGTAAAAAATCATGTTATTAGTAACTTAAAACATCTAGGAGGTTTTTACTATGAATAAAAAAATCGCAGTAATTAAAGGCGATGGAATAGGCCCTGAAATAGTCACTGAGGCTATGAAAGTTCTTGACAGGATAGGCGAGAAGTTTGGTCATAATTTTGAATATACAGAAGTATTAATGGGTGGTTGTGCTATAGATGCTACAGGTTCACCACTACCACAAGAAACTATAGATACTTGTTTAGCATCTGATAGTGTTCTACTAGGTGCTGTAGGTGGCCCTAAATGGGATAATCTAGCTGGAAATCAACGCCCTGAAAAGGGATTGTTAGGAATCCGTTCAGCATTAAAGTTATTTGCTAACATTCGACCTGCAAAACTATTCCAACCTTTAGCTAGTGCGTGTCCATTAAAGGAAGAAATTACTGCTAATGGTTTGGATTTAGTTATAGTTAGAGAATTAATCGGTGGTGCATATTTCGGAGAACGCTCTACTACTACTGATGAAAACGGTGTGGAAAAAGCAGTGGATACCATGCCTTACTCCGATTTTGAAATAGAACGCATTATGAAAGTTGCTTTCGATATGGCTAGAAAAAGACGTGGCAAGGTAAACTCTGTGGATAAGGCTAACGTTTTAGATACTTCAAGGCTTTGGAGAAAGATTGCTCATAGGTACGCTGAATTAAATCCAGATATACAGTTTGAAGATACCCTTGTTGATAACTGTGCTATGCAACTAGTTAGAAACCCTGCTCAATTTGATGTTATAGTTACTGAGAATCTATTTGGAGATATTCTATCCGATGAGGCTAGTATGATTACTGGTTCTCTTGGTATGATTCCTAGTGCTAGTTTAGGTGAAACATCATTGGGATTGTATGAACCTATTCATGGTTCTGCCCCCGATATTGCAGGACAGAATAAGGCTAACCCTATAGCTACTATACTATCCGTTGCCATGATGCTACGCTACTCTTTCGATATGCCTACAGAAGCTGATGCTATAGAAAATGCAGTAAACTCTGTTCTTGAAGATGGCTATCGTACGGGAGATATTATGAGTGATGGTATGAAGTTTGTTACTTGCTCTGAAATGGGCAATCTAATTACTGAGAGAGTTTAATGTACGCACGTCGCACTTCGATAGTATACCGAGCGTGAGTTAAAAATTAAAAAATTTCCCCTTAAAAAAATCGGAGAGCTTATGCCCTCTGATTTTTTTTAGCAAGATTCATAGGTTTAGTTGTAACGATTACTTAACGTACCAAGCTTTGCCATCAAAAGAGTTCCATTGAATGGCTACACTATCGAAAGAGAGTATTAACTCAATAATATCTTTTTCACACAAAATGGTAAGACAGTAGCTATCATTATTGAGTTTGTTGCACATATATATTTGTGGGCATAGGTCTATCATGTTGCTAATTTCACCATCTATTTCATCGATATCTATGTATTTATCTATAATAATATCGATAATTTCATTTTTATCATTATACTTTTTGTAACCCTTGTAGCACATTTCTTTGAAGTTTACGCTTTTAAACCTTATTAAACCCTCATTGACTTGCATATCGAAGTCGTTAGGATTAACCTCACAATCTGACTTAACACAGAAACTACTTACTATAAATATGCATTCACCATCTTGATAGCCAAATTGGTCTAAGTTAGTATCATGGATATATATATCTTCTAGGGAATTAGACGTATATTTCATAGTTAAAAAATCTCCTTACTTATATTCTAGTGGATAGTAGTTGTGAATATTGCTTTCTAAAGTTATCAAAAGAGTTATTGTCTAAAGCGTCACGAATCTTTTCCATGAGGGTATTATAAAAGTACAGATTATGCATAACAGCTAATCTACCACCAAGTTGTTCATCTGCTTTAAACAGATGGCGAACGTATGCTCTTGAGTGATTTCTACATACAGGGCAATCACATTGAGTATCTAATGGGCAACTGTCGGTTTTATACTTTTCATTTGTGATGTGCATAATGCCTTGCCAAGTGAATATAGTTCCATGACGAGCATTCCTAGAGGGCATAACACAATCAAACATATCTACACCTCTAGCAACGCCCTCTATAATGTTAGATGGCGTACCTACTCCCATTAGATATCTAGGCTTATCTTTAGGCATATACTCTTCAACTACATCTAAAATGTGATACATTGTGTCAGTAGGCTCACCAACTGCAAGTCCGCCGATGGCATAGCCGTCTAAGTCTAATTCAGTGATATCTTTCATGTGCTGTATGCGTAGGTCATCAAAAGTACACCCTTGATTTATTCCAAACAACATTTGATTAGGATTAATAGTATCTGGTAGAGAGTTTAACCTAGTCATCTCGGCTTTACAGCGTACTAACCAACGAGTGGTTCTCTCACAAGAGTTTTTTGAGTATTCATACGTAGCAGGATTCTCTACGCACTCATCGAAAGCCATAGCAATAGTAGAACCTAAATTAGATTGTATCTGCATTGAAACTTCTGGGGACATAAATATTCTATGACCATCTATATGTGATGCGAAGTAAACACCTTCCTCTTTAATCTTTCTTAGACTAGCCAACGAAAATACTTGAAATCCACCACTATCTGTTAGTATAGGTCTATCCCAATTTATAAACTTATGAAGTCCACCCATTTCACGTACAACAGTATCAGTTGGACGTAAATGTAGATGATATGTATTACACAACTCTACTTGGCACTTTAAATCTTTAAGGTCAAGCGAAGATATAGCACCTTTAATAGCTCCACAAGTTGCAACGTTCATAAAGAATGGACTCTGCACCGTTCCATGCACGGTTTCAAAGATGCCTCGTCTAGCTTTTCCCTCTGTTTTGATTACTTTAAACATAGTATATAAAACTCCTTTTTGTGTTTATTAGTTATGAATAACGTTATTCATTAGAGCATCATTAGTATAATGGATATTATAACTAGTATGATACCACATATGAACAGTTTAGCAGTCATCTTATTGCCTAGATATTTATCCATAAACGACCATACCACGTTAATGAATCCAAAACTTATTAAGCACGTACCTAATAAGCCTATAGTAACATTAAAATCGGTTATGGTTTTATCTACTAAGGAATCACATATTTTTATGTACATATTCAACGGTGTAATTAATGATATAACCTCTACTAGAGTTAGTACAATATAGTGTATTGGGTGTTCTTTAAAGAAAGCTCTACTAGAAAAAGGTTCAAAGAAATCTCTAGCACAAGTAGGCATATCGTTGTAGGTAATGGGCTTAACTATATTGTCACAACTGAAGTTTGAATATTTGCGAAAGTTAGTAGACCAATACCATTTAGGGACTATCATTCCACCGATATTTTTATCACTTAGCGTTATAAATGGATAGAAAAAGTTACTAATCTTATGGAATGGAATATGTTCTCTAAATACCATGATAGAAGTTATCCAAACGTTTCTTTCATTAGTAATACTTGAAGGAACTTTATAGTTAAGAGGTCTGTAGAAATCATCGTTTAGAATCTTTTTAAACTCGGTAAAGTCCTCGCTAATGTAGGAGTTATCCTTTTTTATGTCATATAGGGTATCCACCACTTTTAAGAGTTCCTCTGGATTTTGATAGAAAAAGTCATCGTTAGTATACAATACTTGAGCAGGTCTATCACCATCTATTTGATGAAATAGTGAGGGATTGGCTCTAAGGATACAACTTAAGTATATCTCACCATTTTGAAATAGGTTCTCAAAGTTTTCATACACTAAGTGTAGTTTATCATTTGGAGATTTAATTAACCATTTAGGTTTGGTTATTTTAGCACCCATATATTGAGAAAATTCTGTCCTATCGATATTTCCACGAATGTTTAAGAAGTCATGAAACGTAAACAATTAAAAATCACTCCCTTAGTAGTGTATATAGTATCAACTATTGATTGTTAGCTATAAACATACAGTCACCAAAAGAGAAGAATCTGTACCTTTCTTGAACGGCAACCTTATAAGCGTTCATAGTATTTTCGTAGCCCATAAATGCCGATACCAACATAATTAGAGTACTCTCTGGTAGGTGAAAGTTAGTAATTAAGCCATCGAGGACTTTAAACTTGTAACTTGGATATATAAAGATATCTGTATAGCCATCTGCCTCTTTAATCTTTCCATCATTAAAGGTAGCAACGCTTTCTAAAGTTCTACAAGATGTTGTACCTACTGCAATAACTCTACCACCATTTTTTTTTGTTTCATTGATTAAATCAGCGGTACTCTGTGGTAAGTGATAGTGTTCACTGTGCATCTTGTGGTCTAAGATATCATCTTCTTTAACGGGACGGAAAGTTCCTAAGCCAACGTGTAGGGTAACATAAGCAATGTTTACGCCCATATCTTTTAAAGATAGTAACTGTTCATTAGTGAAGTGTAATCCAGCGGTAGGGGCAGCAGAAGAACCTAATTCTTTAGAGTATACCGTTTGATAGCGTTCTTTATCTTGAAGTTTTTCAGTGATATAAGGGGGTAAAGGCATCTGACCGACATCTTCTAAGGCGGTAAAAAAGTTACCATCACATTGAAATTTAACTATTCTATTGCCATCATCTTTAACTTCTAAAACTTCTGCAATCAATCTGCCGTTACCAAAAGAGAACTTAACTCCAACTTTACATTTTTTAGCAGGTCTACAAATGATTTCCCAAATCTTGTCACCCTTTTGTTCTAATAGAAGGAATTCTATGAAAGTTTTATTATCCATTTTTTCGCCGTAGAGTCTTGCAGGTAACACTCGGCTATCGTTTAATACTAATAAATCACCTTTTTTTAGATATTTACATAGATTATAAAAGTAGTCATGTGTTATTTCACCAGTAGTTCTATCGACGCACATCATTCTTGAATAGTTTCTAGGTTCAATAGGTGTTTGTGCTATAAGTTCTTGAGGAAGGTCGTAAAAGAAATCCGATTTTTTCATAGTATAAAATACTCCAATCTAAAAAGTTTAAAAAATTAAAAAAACTGTTGACAATACAAAGATATCGTGATATTATATATCTTAGATAGAGGTGCGATAGAGATAAGTATTCTATGCTAAGAACAATATCGAGTTCGTTAAGATGTTAGGTATAGAGGAAAGGCAATATCGCCGAAATGCTAAAATGTATCGATATGGTTTTAGCGTTGGGTACAGACTTAATAGGTTTGTAACTGTCATCATGGTTATGATGGAGAGCTATCGGCATATAATCTTTTTTGTATGTCAATATCTTTTATTATAACTCATGATAGCCAGTTTGTAAACTGGTTTTTTTAAATTTATTTTTTAAAGGAGTTTTTTTAACATGAAACAACAATATAACGTTGGAATAATCGGAGCTACTGGTATGGTAGGTCAACGTTTTGCAACTTTATTAGAAAATCACCCATGGTTTAAGGTAGTAGTATTGGCTGCCTCACCACGTTCTGCAGGTAAAACTTATGAAGAAGCAGTAGGTAAAAAATGGGTTATGAGTACACCTATTCCAACCGAAATGAAGGATATAGTAGTTATGGACGCTACCGCAGATATAGAAAAGATTGCTGAAAAGGTTGACTTTGTATTCTGTGCCGTAGATATGAAAAAAGATGAAATAAAGGTACTTGAAGAAAAATATGCTAAAGCAGAAGTTCCAGTGGTATCTAATAACTCTGCACATAGATTTACTCCAGACGTTCCTATGGTAGTACCAGAGATTAATCCACAACACCTAGAAATAATAGCATACCAAAAGAAACGTTTAGGTACTAAAAAAGGATTTATTGCAGTAAAGTCAAACTGTTCTATACAAAGCTATGTACCTGCACTATCTCCATTAAGAGATAAGTTCGGCATTAAGCAAGTGTTAGCTTGTACCTATCAAGCTATAAGTGGTGCGGGTAAGACTTTTGAAACTTGGCCTGAAATGGTGGATAATCTAATACCATACATTGGCGGTGAAGAAGAAAAATCTGAGCAAGAACCTTTAAAAGTTTGGGGAACTATAGAGAATGGTGAGATAGTTAAAGCACAATCACCAATAATTACTACTCAATGTTTAAGAGTTCCTGTTTCTGATGGTCATACTGCTGGAGTATTCGTATCCTTTGATAAGAAACCTACTAAAGAAGAAATATTAGAAACTTGGGCAAACTTTAAGGGTGAACCTCAAGAGTTAGATTTACCTCATGCACCAAAACAGTTTATCCATTACTTTGAAGAGGATAACCGTCCACAAGCTAAACTAGATAGAAATCTTGAGGGTGGTATGGCTGTATCGGTCGGTAGACTTAGAGAAGATACTCTATTTGATTATAAGTTTGTATGCCTATCGCATAACACTCTAAGAGGTGCAGCAGGTGGCGGAGTTCTACTCGCTGAATTACTAGCTAAAAAGGGTTACTTTGACTAATAAGGTAGGTTAAATCGATATGTCATTTATACATTAACTGGTGAAAGGAGTTAATTTTTAAAATGAAAAATACAATCTTTACTGGGGCTGGTGTAGCCATTATAACCCCTATGAATGAAGATAGTACCATAAACTTTGATAAGTTAGGTGAGAATATAGACAATCAAATTGAAAATGGTACTGATGCTATAATAATCTGTGGTACTACTGGAGAATCTTCTACTATGACCGACGACGAACATACTGAATGCATTCGCTATGCAGTAGAAAAAACTAACAAAAGAGTACCAGTTATCGCTGGTACTGGTAGCAATGATACTAAGTACGCTATAGAACTATCTCAAGAGGCACAAAAACTCGGTGCAGATGGTCTACTTTTAGTAACTCCATACTATAATAAAACTTCTCAACGTGGTTTGATTGCTCACTATAACGCCATTGCTAACAACGTTGATATCCCTATAATACTATATAACATTCCTAGTAGAACGGGCGTAAACATAGCTATAGATACTTATGTTCAACTTTCCGAAAACAAGAACATTGTGGCAGTTAAAGAGGCTAGTGGAAACATAGGCTATGTTGCTAAGATTATACAAGCGGTTGGCGACAAAATGGACGTTTACAGTGGTAACGATGACCAAATCGTTCCATTGATGTCCCTAGGTGCTAAGGGAGTTATTTCCGTACTATCTAACGTTATGCCTAAGGAAACTCATCAGATGGCTAAATATTGCTTAGATAATGACTTTAATAGTGCTAGTAAGATGCAGATTGAACTCTTAGATTTAATTAACGCACTATTTATAGATGTAAATCCTATACCTGTTAAAGAGGCTATGAATCTTATGGGATTAAATGTTGGTGGTTGTCGTATGCCACTATATCCAATGGCTGAAAACGATATAGAAGTCTTAAAGAAAGCATTAATTAATCATGGATTAATTAAATAATCGTTTAGGAACGTTCTTAGAGCGTTCCTAACTTATATAAATAAAATTATCAAGGAAGTGTATTAAATGGTAAATATAGCTATTTGTGGTGCTAACGGTAAGATGGGTAAAACTATATATAACTGCGTTAAAAATCGTGATAATATAAATATTGTTGGCGGTATAGATATCAACACTGAAAAGTATGCAGACTTTGAAATAGTTGAAAATCCTAATGATTTATCTACTAAACCAGACGTTATTGTAGACTACTCTCACCCTAACGTATTAAAAAGTCTACTTGAATACTGCCTAACTAATGGAGTTCCAGTAGTTTTGGCTACTACTGGATATTCTGATGAGCAGATAAACGATATTAAAAAAGCATCTGAACAGATACCCGTATTCTTTTCATGGAATATGTCCCTAGGAATTAATCTATTGGTAGGGTTATCTAAAAAGGCTACTGAGATTTTAGGAAATCAATTCGATATAGAGATTGTGGAAAAACATCATAATCAAAAGGTAGATGCCCCTAGCGGTACTGCCCTTATGATTGCTAACAGCATTAACGAAACTTTAGAAACTCCACATAATTACGTTTACGATAGACACTCTCAACGTAAAAAACGTGATAAGAACGAAATAGGTATACATTCTATCAGAGGTGGTACTATCGTTGGTGAGCATGAAGTAATCTTTGCGGGTAACGATGAGATTATATCTTTAAAACACGTTGCTACATCTAAGACGGTTTTCGCTGAAGGTTCTTTAAATGCTAGTATCTTCTTAAAGGATAAACCTGCTGGTATCTATGATATGAGTAATCTAATTTCCGAAAACTAGATAACATAAAGTGGATATCTTAAAAGGTATCCACTTTTTTTACTATTTTATATATACTCTACTAGCCCTTAAATTAATATTACAAGCTAACTCATAGTTGATAGTACCTATAATATTAGCAAGTTCATCTATTGTGATAGTTTCATTGCCATCTGTACCCACTAAGGTAACTATATCACCCGATTTAACATTATCTATGTTAGAAACGTCTACCATAAACTGATCCATGCATACATTTCCGATAATCTTACATCTAATACCATGTATTAAAACCTCACCTTTATTAGATAATAACCTACTGTAGCCATCGGCATAACCTGCTGTAACAGTAGCCACCTTAATAGTTTTGTCAGCCTTAAAAGTTCTGCCATAGCCAACGGTATCTCCCTTAGATATGTACTTAACCATACTAACTACACTCTTTAGAGCCATTATGGGTTTATATACAATATCCTTGCGAACATCGTTGCTAGGATTCAATCCATATAATATAATTCCAGCCCTAACAGCACCGTACTGTTCTTTCTTTAGATTAGTTAAACCAGCACTATTTTGAGCGTGTACTAAACCGCAATCATAACCAGATTTTTTAAGTTCAGCCACTATAGTATCCAAGTTGTTAAGTTGATACTCTGTAAAGTCTACATTGTCTTGACGGAAACTATCTGCGACACAAAGATGTGTGAAGATACCATCAATCTTGAGGTTTTTCAATGCATATACTTTTTTTATATCTTCTAAGGTATCATTATGTTCATTTTGAATAAATCCAATACGATTCATACCAGTATCTATAGCTATATGAACTCTAGCAGTAGAGCCTTTTTCTTCTAAGGATTTATTTAATTCTATAGCATAATCGTAGCCTAAAATAGCTTGAACTATGTTATAGTTTTGAAGCATCTCTGCCTCTTCTACAGGAGTATATCCTAAGATTAATATTTCACCTAATATGCCATGTTCACGAAGTTTAATACCCTCATCTAAGTTAGATACTGCAAAGTAATCTATACCAAGGTTTTGTAGTTCAGTAGCTATTTCAATATCTCCATGACCATAAGCGTTAGCTTTAACTACGGCAATAATCTTTTTATCGGTGATACTTTTAATAGTATCTACATTATAT
>JAJQGV010000084.1:0-989 GCA_021200215.1 Ruminococcus sp.
GAATAGTATAATATTATATAATATTATATCTATAAAAAGGAGATTTTAAAGTATGAACAGTAAATTAAAAAAATCTGTAGCGTTGATTAGTGCTTTAGCCTTAACTACTGCTACTACTAGTGCCTTAAATGTATTCGCTGTGGATACTACTACCGATACCGAATATACTCAATTCCCTTTCGTTAGAGAGTGTGAAAGTGAGGAAATTGCTAATGGTAACGAAACTTGGACTGATATCTACGGACAACAGTTTGAGGGTTACTCTGGTGATGGCTTTGTGTATCTAACTGGAAACTCTTTAAAGTTTGAAGTAACCGTTCCAGAAGATGCTATGTATGAAATTACTGTCAGATATGCTCAAATACTCAGTGAGGACGGCAGAGAACAGACTATTAGCATAAACGGTACTGACTATATGGTAAAGTTCCCATACACTGAAACTTGGCAAGATATAAGTTTTGGTATGTTCAGACTAAAAGCAGGTGTAAATACTATAGAGATTAAACCTCAATACGGATACGCTCTATATGATACCATAACCGTAGATGAGGCAGTATATCCTAGTCTGGACGTTGAACCTATACTCTCAGATGAAGATGCTACTTCTGAAACTCAATCCTTAATGAACTACCTATGCGATGTGTATGGTAACGGTATACTATCGGGACAACAAGAAATCTATGGTGGTGGTAACGATGGCGACTATGAACTTGAGTTCGACTATATAGAAAATCTAACGGGTGAACTACCTGCTATACGTGGTTTCGATTTTATGAACTACAATCCACTATATGGTTGGGACGATAATACTACCGAAAGAATTATAGAATGGGTAACTGAAAGAAATGGTATAGCTACTGCTTGTTGGCATATAAACGTCCCTAAGGATTTCTCTAACTATGAACTGGGAGAAGCCGTGGATTGGACTGACTGCACTTACACACCCGATGAAACAGACTTCGATACCGCTAACGCCATAATAGAAGGTA
>JAJQGV010000084.1:999-33670 GCA_021200215.1 Ruminococcus sp.
GTACTAAAGAATATGAATACTTTATTTTGGCTATAGAAGATTTAGCAGAACAACTCCTTAGACTTCAAGATGCTAACGTTCCAATAATATTAAGACCTTTACACGAGGCTGAGGGTAACTCTAATACCGATGGTAGTGGCTCATGGTTCTGGTGGGGTAAGGCTGGTGCTGAAACTTACAAAGAACTTTGGAAGTTGCTATATACTACCTTAACCGAAGATTATGGCTTACATAATATAATATGGGAGTATAACAGTTATGATTATACTACATCTGCACAATGGTATCCTGGTGATGAGTATGTCGACATTGTAGGCTACGATAAGTACAACACAGTATATAATCGTCATGATGGTTTAACTAGTGGCCCTAATGTAGATGCTATATCATCAACGTTCTATAGTTTAGTAAACCTAACCAATGGTGCTAAGTTAGTATCTATGCCCGAAAATGATACCATTCCTACCGTTGAAAATATGGAAATAGAACAGGCTAGATGGCTATACTTCTGCCCTTGGTATGGCGAACACATTTTAGATAGTTCTAAGAATGACCCAGAAACTGTAAAGGCAATCTATCAGAGTGATTACTGTATCAACCTAGCAGATTTACCAGAAAATCTATATAGTTATGATTATGTAGAACCCCCTACTGGAATAATGACTATTACGACTACAGTTACTGATGTAACCGACGAAACTATTACTATACAGTTTGAGGAAGATGACAATATTTATGATTACACTATAACTATTGCCGACTACTTTGAAGATAGTATAGATATATCTATTGGTGATACTATCCTTGCTACTGGATTTTCTACTAGTCCATCTTATGATATGGATTGGTGGTTTGAAAATGCTTCTTTAGAACTTAAATCTAGTGAAACTACTACCACAACTAGTACATCTGATACCGATACTAGTACTACCACTACAACTAGTACCTCTGATACTACTCCCACAGAAACTTCCGTTACTTCTGTTACCACTGTTGATACTAGCGATACTACTACATCACAAACATCAGTAACTACGGGTGTAGGAATCTCTGACCACACAGAAACCATACTAGGCGATATAACTTGCGATGGCGACGTTAAGAGCAATGACCTATTACTACTTAAAAAGTATCTATTAGGGCTATCTGAACTATCCGACCAAGCACTTGCTAACGCAGATATGAACGGTGATGGCGATGTTAAAAGCAATGACCTATTAACCCTAAAGAAGATACTCTTAGGCATCTCTGAAAGTTAAATGGTATACATTACATTAAAGGAAGTGTTGCCGTATAACGTTACAACAACTTAAATACATCATAGAGATAGTAAATAGTGGTTCTATCACAGAGGCATCTAAGAGGCTATATATATCGCAACCTAGCCTATCCAATGCTGTTAAAGAGCTTGAAAATGAGATTGGCATAGAAATCTTTAATAGAACTCCAAAGGGAATCTCACTATCTGGTGATGGCGTAGAGTTTCTATCGTACGCTAGGCAGATTATAGAACAGACCGAACTTTTAGAACTACGTTACAAAGGCAATAGAGCATCTAAGAAGATATGTTCAATATCTACGCAACACTATGCATTTGCGGTAGATGCCTTTGCAAACTTAGTTAAAAGATTAAAAGTTTCCGATTATGAGGTTACTCTAAGAGAAACTAAAACCTTTGAGATTATAGACGATGTTACAAACTTCTATAGCGAGATAGGTATACTCTATCTAAATGAGTTCAATAGCAAAGTTCTAACCAAGTTGATTGATGAGAATCATTTAAGGTTTGTAAAACTGTTTAAAGCTGAACCTCACGTATTTATAAGTAAAGATAATCCTCTAGTGGGTAAAGATATAGTTACTATACAAGATTTAGAAGAATATCCATGCCTAAGTTTTGAACAAGGGACTCATAACTCTTTCTACTTTTCTGAGGAGATTTTAAGCACTCTGCCCAAGAAGAAAACTATCCACGTCAGCGATAGAGCTACACTGTTTAATCTGTTAATAGGGTTAAATGGATATACCATATGTACAGGAATATTAAATAGTAATCTAAACGGTGATAATATAGTATCGATACCGTTAGATACTACAGAAGATATTCTAATAGGATACATAGTGAATCCTAAAGCAGTATTGAGTAACTTCGCAATGGAATACATTCAAGAGTTAAAAGCATTAATACAGAATGATGGATATACTATTTTAAAATAATATTTAATATAGGGAATACTAAGCTAATTTAGTACTCCCTATAGTTTTTATTATATAGCGTCAAAATAGTTTGGAATTAGTACTCTGCTAATGCTTTCAGAAAGTAGTTTTGATGAGTACTCCACGATGGTATCAATATTTTTAGGAGTAACCATAAAGTTAGGAGTATCTTGGTTAGGTGCATTGCCTGTAAGATTCTCTGCTATGGTGTGTAAATCCACTACGGTAGGGACTCCTATAGCTACTACAGGGACTCCCATTACCTCTTTAGATATCTCTTTCCTAGAGTTGTTTACGCCACTCCCTGGGTGTATTCCACTATTAGATATTTGTATGGTGCTACCCAACCTAGAGATATCGGAACAAGCAAAAGCATCTATAACTATTATGCAGTTAGGTTTAATGGTATCTACTAACGACCTTATAATTTCAGAACTTTCAATACCCGTTTGACCTAATACACCTGCAGTAATTATGCTAACCTCACGCAAAGATGTTAAAAACTCATCGTTAGGGAGTTCAGTCTTAAAGTGCCTAGTAGCGAGTATATTCCTTGCAGATACTACACCTAAGGTATCAGGAGTAACATCGTTGTTGCCTAAGCCTGCAATAAGTACAGAACCATCTGGGATAAACTCTTTAAGTTCATTTGAGAGTTCTTTAACCATGTTGTCGAAACTATCGCAAGGCTTTGATATATAACTACTTTCTAAGGTTACGTACCTACCGACTTTTTTACCTATAGCCTTTCCGCACTCATCATCATGTATTAAAACCTCGGTAATGTTAAAGTATTCGCCTCTAGTATTTTGAACTATTCCAGTAGTATCTTCTAACATAGATACACTTTCAATAGTTAAATCGGTTCTAAGCATATACATACCCCCGTATATTTTTTTAGTGGATATCCACAAAAAGGTTGAAAATATTTTGTGATATTTTTATTATATTTTCACTTGAAATTTTATCGAAAAGATGTTAATATTATTATTAGCGTTCGATGTGGTATTTATACCAAAGTTTTTTTTAGTTATATGGAATCGTCATTGTTCGTATAACATAATTAGGTCTAATGCGTGTCGATATATCGTTTGCGTGAGATATATGTCTTTAGACCATAAATTAAAGTTATGCCCATGTGGGTATATGAATTTGAACTATGAAGGAGTTTTTATTATGCCAAATATTAAATCAGCTAAAAAGAGAGTTAAGGTAAACAAGGTTAAGGCTTTAGCTAATAAATCAAGAAATAGTGAACTTAAAACAGCTATTAAGAAAGCTACTATAGCTTGCGAAACTAATGCGGATAACAAGGTGGAAGCAGTTACTTACGCTATTAAAAGAGTAGACCAAGCTTGTTCTAAAAACTTAATGCACAAGAATAAGGCTGCTAGAAAGAAATCTCAATTAGCTAAGATGCTAAATGCCTAAACTTTAAATTTAAGATTTATATGCCCTCACACAATGTGAGGGCTGTTCTATTAAGGAGGATTTATTACTAATGGTTGCAAACTATCATACACACACTAAAAGATGTCAACACGCCTATGGTGAGGATAAAGAGTACGTAGAAAATGCTATCAAGGGCGGTTTAAAGGTGTTAGGATTCTCTGACCATTGCCCTTGGATATACGATAGTAACTACATATCTGGTACTAGAATGTTGCCATCTCAACTAGATGAGTACTTTACATCTATGGAAAGGTTGAAGAAAGAATATCAAAGAGATATTAAGATATATGTGGGTTTTGAATCTGAATACATTCCCCAACAGATGGAATCTCAAGATAGGTTATTTAAAGGCTACCCTATAGACTACATGATATTAGGTGAACACTTCGTATCACCTGAACCATCTACGTATATGGGATTCCCTTCGAAAGATGAAAACTATCTAAAGGTGTATATAGACACCATAATAGAAGGCATGGAAACAGGTAGATACTCATACGTTGCACACCCCGACCTATGCGACTTTGTGGGAGATATAGAAGTATACAACAAACACTATGAAAGACTTTGCAGATATCTAAAGGATAAGAACGTACCTATAGAAATCAATCTACTTGGATATATTGAACATAGACACTATCCAAATGAAAACTTTTTAAAGATTGCTCAAAAGGTGGGTAATATCGCAATAGTAGGTTGCGATGCTCATACTCCAGATAGGCTATCCAATGTTAAGGCTCAAAATGAATGTAAAAGACTCGCTGAAAGGTTCGGTCTAAAGGTTATAGATACTCTTCCTAACTTAGATTAATCTATACAACTACTATTCCTAAACCCTCTAGTAGAGAAAATATCAATATAGCCAATATGAACGCTGGACATACATACTTAATCATAGCCTTGTACAGAGCTTCTTTTTTAAAGGTAACTCCACCGAACTTAATCTCATCAATAATACTTTGAACGTTACAGAACCAACTCACCAATAGACAGGTAGTTAAGGCTATTATAGGCATTATTACACTGTTTCCTAAGAAATCGAAGAACGATAGAATATCCATGCCTAAGATTTTTATATGCTCCCAAACACCATAACCTAAAGATGATGGCACACCTAATATAAAGTTAGATATCAATATTAATATACAAGCAGATGTTCTTTTAAGTGAAAATCTATCCATAAGTATGCGTACTATAGCTTCCATCATAGATATTGCACTAGTTATACCCGCAAAGAATACTAATATAAAGAATAATCCACCCACAATGTGACCGTTAGGCATCTCGTTGAATATTTTAGGTAGAGTTATAAACATGAGTCCTGCACCTTGCCCCATATTTTCTAAACCCTCAAAGAATATTACTGCAGGGATTATCATTAAGCCAGATAGGAATGCCATAATAGTATCCCAAAGTTCAATCTGATTTACTGACTTAACTATGTTTATATCCTTTGGAGTGTATGAACCAAAGGTTATCATAACGCCAGTGGCTATACTCATTGAGTAGAAAAGCTGTCCCAATGCAGACAATAGAGTCTTAATAGAAAAATGACTAAAGTTAGGTATTAGATAGTACTTTACACACGAAGATACTCCATCTATAGTTAAAGCATATATAGTTATACCAACGGTTAGTAGGAATAGAATAGGCATCATAAACTTGCTAACGTTTTCTATGCCTTTTTGCACACCGAATAAAACTATTAGAGTGGTTATGGTTAGAAATATCAATAGATACACTATAGGCTCAAGGGTGTTGCTAGTAAAGTTATGAAAGTACTCACTGTTAGACATTATGCTCCCTTGACCTGTAATGTATGATATCATATACTTAGTAACCCAACCACCTATAAGCGAATAGTAAGGAAGTATAACTATAGGCACTAAAGATGCTATTGTGCTTAGGAATCCGAACTTGTTATGCATAGAC
The DNA here is from genome assembly GCA_021200215.1 of Ruminococcus sp. Lineage (GTDB taxonomy): Bacteria > Bacillota > Clostridia > Oscillospirales > Ruminococcaceae > UBA5884. The sequence goes on from JAJQGV010000084.1 coordinate 6,601, forward strand.
TTATATGCTCCAATGACTCCTAAACCAGTCTTTCTGCCTATAGCTACTTCAGTTATTATTAGAGTAAAACCAAAGGTTACGGTTAATATTAAGTATACTAATAGAAACACTCCCCCACCATATTCTGAGGCTAGATATGGAAATCTCCAAAGGTTGCCTAAACCCACTGCACTTCCCGCAGATGATAAAATAAACCCTATACTACTTGAAAATGATGTACCATCTTTAACTTTGCTCATATAAAAGACTCCTTGCATTTGCAATGTGATAATATATATATAGTATAATATTAACTACTATCCTTAAGATTATTCTAAAAGATAAAAAGATATAATACTATGGTATGTAGTTCAGTTAGCAAAAGCTAACCAATTTGACATATACATCGATTATATAGTAAACTATCAATATTGAAACACATTAAGCTAAGAAAGGATTTTAATATATTATGAGTATAGTAATAATAGGTGGTCATGAAAGAATGACTGCTCAATATAATAGTATCTGCAAAGAGTACGGACATAATGCTAAGATATTTACCAAGGAAAACGGCAAGATTTCCAAAAAGTTTGGAAATCCTGACCTAATGATATTATTTACTAATACGGTATCCCATAAGATGGTATACTCGGCATTACAGATTTCTAAAAAGAATAACATTCCCGTTGAAAGAGTACACTCAAGTAGCGTATGTTCACTTAAGAACGTATTCGAGGCTTTAAAGTAGCCATATGTAGATTATCTGTCATTTTTTTGTTGCTGTCTTTTTATAGTATTTCTAACTAACACAGAAAACTTTGTAGAGGTTTCTATCGGAAAAGATGATATAAACTCTAAAGCCTGTTCCCTAGCCTCTTTCTCTGATAGTTTAAGCATATTAAAGAAGAATATATAAATATATCTATACTGTTTATGGAACTTTGTAGCCACTTCCAAACCCTCATCGGTGAGATTTACACCATATGAGAAGTTTTCATCTATTAGGTTAGAACTTGCTAAACACTTTAACATCTTAGTAACACTAGGTCTAGTAACCTCTAAGTACTTAGATATATCCACGCCACGAACGTTCTTAGAACCGTTTGAGAGTTCTAATATAGCCACTAAATACTTTATCTGTCCAGAACAAATCTTCATAAAAATCTATCTTCCTTTCAAGTTCAGTAAAAACTCACGTTTTTTTGATTATACATCATATTTAGAGAAAAATCAATACATTTACATAGATACTAATGTATTTAGTTAGCCTTAGCTAATTGCTAGATAACTTTCTTAAATTAATAGTAATCGCCTTTATAAAAATTAGGCGATTATTTTTTTTGCCATTATATCGTATTAAGTTTAATTTCCATGCGTTCCCTATTTTGTTTCTTGACATAATCTGCACTATAGATTATAATTATAGTATAACAATCGTCTTAAGGTAGATGCGTAGTCTATCTTGAAGATAGAATCTAAAGGAGAATCTATATGTGGAAAAAAGTTATATTAACACTCTCTGCAATAACGTGCGTATTCATGAGTACTTCTTGTTCAAGCGATTCAACTTCGCTAGACTACAATCCATATGAGGAATACACCATTAGTATATCGTGGTGGGGTGGCGATGAACGTCATGAGGCTACTGAGAAAGCTATAGAACTATTTGAAGAAAAATATCCTAACATACACGTTGATGTGGATTACGGTAGCTGGAGTGGTTGGAGTGACAAAATATTTGAAGAGTACGAAACGGGTACTTGTACAGATGTTATTCAAGTAAACTACGATTGGTTAGTTACACTGTCGTATGATGGCTCAGGATTCTACGATTTGGAATCTTTAAGTGAATACATAGAACTAGATAACTTTAGTAGCAGTGTATTAGAGTTTGGCAGAAGAAACGGTATCCTTAACGTTATACCTGCATCTATAACTGGTAGATGTTTATTCTATAATACTAGCACCTACGAAAAAGCAGGTGTTGTTGAATTACCTAAAACTTGGGACGACCTCTTTGATATCGCTCCCGCCTTTAATGAGATTGACAGTTATCCCCTTAATGCAGATGACAACACTGGATTCACTGCGTGGTACATAGCTCTAGCCTATGAACAACAAAAGACTGGCAAGGAATTTATAACGGCAAACGGTGAAATAGGCTTTACTGTAGACGATATAGCCGATGCTCTACAGTTCTACAAAGACCTTCAAGATGCAGGCGTGGTAAGAAGTATAGCTGAAATAACTGAACAAGATGGCGATGATGACCTATATAATACTATCGCTTGGACTAGTGGTACTATTGGTGGTATTGCTGAATGGGGTAGTTCTATATCTAAGTATCAAGCAACCTTAGAAGATTCAAATAGCTTAGTTATGGGTGACTTCCTTACTATGGATAACGCTCTAAACTCTGGTTGGATGTACAAACCCTCTCTACTATTTGCTATCAATAAAGATACTGAATACCCTGTACAATCGGCTATGTTACTAAACTTTCTATACAATGACCCCGATGGTGTAGAGGCTTTAGGAACTACTAGAGGTATACCTGTATCCTCTAGTGCCTTAGAAACTCTTGAGGGCTTAAACCTACTAAATGACAATGACATAACCTATGCATCTAATAACTTAGTACTAGATAGTAACCTTATCTTAATTAGTCCTTATTTAGAGAACTCCGATATGCAGACTTTCTACAATGATGCTATTAAAGCAGTATCCTTAGAGTTGCTTACTCCTACAGAGGCAGCAGAAAGTATGTATGCTAACATAATCTACACTTTAGATAGTTTAAAAGAAGGGAAGTAATTAATATGAGAAAATCATTAAAGGTTAAGTTTGCGGTATCATTTTCACTTATGATATTCGTTGCATTGTTCATGTTTACAGCTTGTTTGTATACCTATAACGTATCTATACCAAGAATAACAAAGTATACCAACTCTCTATCTGAACTGAATGAGTTCCGTTCTAACTTTGAAGAGTTTAACAGCACAATAGAAGAATATCTAAGTGGTTCTTCTACCGATTTGGAAACTTGTGAGGAGTTAAGTCAAACACTAAAAGGTCTATGGGAAAACATAGACACTGAATATGCAAACTCTGATGATGAAGTTCAAGCATCATTAGTTAAATCTATAACCTTAATCTATACAACGTACATAGACCAAATTCAAGTTTTAATAGAAATGGAAAATCAAACCGAGGCTTTACAGCAATACACAAACCTTTACTCAGATAACAGAATCCAGATTGAAAACAACCTCGAAAAATTAATAGCCTATAACTACAAGATTAGCTCTGCTAACTTAGATGAAACTTACGATAGAGTACAGATGTTCCAAATATTAGTAATAGGTTCATTTACAATACTATTCCTAATTATAGTTACACTATTTAGAATGATTCTAAAAGACGTTGTTAAGCCTATACAACAGTTAGCTAGACAATCTCAACAGATAGCAAACTATGACTTCGATGTTGAAAACGTTAAAGTAAGAACTAAAGATGAGATTGCTTCATTAGTATCTATGTTTAATCACATGAGGGAAAAATTACAGCTTATGTTTAACTCTAACATTAAAAGCTTACAGATGGCTGAAGAATTAATGGTTCAGATTCAAGGCAACGAGGAACTTGAAAAGTATGTAGAGTATCAAAAAGATTTAAACGATGAGATTTTTAAAGAAGCTAACGTTGACCATCTAACCAATCTAATGAATCAAAATGCCTTTATACACTGTACCGATGAGAACATTAGGTCTATAGATAAAAATGAACTATGTGCATTATTTGTACTAGATATAGATAACTTTAAATCGATAGATGCAACACTCGGTGAAGGTGCAGACGAAGTATTAAAGTATACTGCTAATGAAATGAACAAGGCTTTTAAAGATTGTGGCTTTATAGCTAGATGGAATCGTGATGTGTTTGTAGGATTTATATCGGGGTTACCTAATGAAGAGTTTCCATATCAAAAGTGTAAAGAGTTAAACTCTGCTATGAACATTCACTTTAGATATAAAAAGAAGTTCCACCCAATATCTGCAAGTATAGGAGTATGCCTATGCACTAACCCCTTAAACTGTGAGAATATGTTCCAAATCGCTCAAGAAGAAGTACGCAACGTAAAGGGTGCTGGTAAGAACGGATATCATGTTAGGTCACTACTTGAAGTATAGACGAAAAGTAAAAGGAACGCTCAAAATTAGAGCGTTCCTTTAATTTTTTAAAAGTATGTTAAATTAGTTGCTTATGCTAGTAAAGATTTAGCTAGGTCTACAAGTTCAACCTCGGTATCAGAAGTAGGCTCACCACAACAGATAACGGCATCATGGGTAACTATAGCACCATCAGATATGCAAGTATCCGTCCAAGTTCTAATCCATTCACCATCGCCCCAACCGTAAGAGCCAAATAGAGATATCTTTTTACCGTTCAACTTAGATTCGCAATCATTGAACATAGGTAAAAATTCAGAATCTTCTAACTCTTCAGCACCCATAGCAGGACAACCGAATGCTATTGCAGAGTAATCATCTACTAGGTTAGCAGAGAACTCACTAGCATTGAATAGTTTAGCCTCACCACCATTAGAATTAACTCCATTAAATATTATATTTGCCATACTTTCGGTATTACCAGTACCACTCCAAAATACTATAGCAACGTTATTCATAAAAAATACCTCCTAAAAAAATCATATTGCTACGGTCAATCGCTTAATAGATGTTCCTTCGCTAAACAATCTTTTATATACGTTGGTACACTTTTTAAACCTTTGAAAAGTCTTTAAAGCCTCGTTCTTGTTATGATACACCTTCCAATAGCCACAACATTCACAGTTTTTACCGCAATTTTCTATAAAACTTATAACATCGGGCAATGGATATCCTAAGAACACTCCCACTTCGTGAGGACATGGCATAGATTTAAAGTTACTCTTTAGAGTCTGTATGCTACTAGATATACTAAAGTCAGAATATCCACAACTAGATAAGAACTCTTGAACCTCAGCGTTACCAAGGATTTCATTAAGTTGTTTTTCTCTAAACATATATATCAGTGCAGACTTTTCATTGTACGTGATAATCTCTAAATATACTCCCTTTTGGTTCAACCATAGATTTTCATGCCTCACAATGGAGTACATACTATCGATAGTACTATATGTGTACCTAAATAGACTAGCAACCTTTAACGATGCTAACGTCGGTGAACAGTATTCTATAAAAGATTCTCTAAGCATATGTATTGACCTCTTTCAATTGTAGATATTCGGTAAGCGTATGCTAACCTCTTCTATGGTTGATATAATATCATAGTTTGAAAGCGTTGTCAAATTAGTTAGCTTATGCTAACTATAAAATATCTAAGATATTTTACTCCATATACCTTGACTTTTTTCGATTACTATGCTATAATAGTTATCGTTGGAAACGTAGCGAAGTGGTCATAACGCAAACGACTCGAAATCGTTCTATGTGAAAGCATACGTGGGTTCGAATCCCACCGTTTCCGTTTTTTAATATATCATAACACCGTGTATCACGTAGGTACACGGTTTTTTCATTCTAGCATAAGGTTCAGTTTTAGGGTTGGGAACAGTTTGCGACAGAGTCGCAACACCCTCTATACTATCTACTATATTATTATCTATATTATTATTTATATTATTATGTCCAATTTTTTGACTACTCTCATCTAAATTTTGTACCACTTCTAATCCAATTTTTTGACTATCCCCTCTAAGATTTTAACTAATGGTCTAAAGTTTTGACCATCTAAGGCACAAAAAAAGATTCCCCTATGTTACATAATAAACATAGGGGAATTCGGCGAAATATTAATGTGAAATACTAAAAACTAAAACTCATCTATTAGACCTAAGAGATATTTCTTAACTAAGAGTAGGTCATTACTCTTGACATCACCGTCAACATTCACATCAGCGTTGACGAGTTCTTGTCCTGAAAGGTCATCTAAACCTAGTAGATACTTTTTAAGTAGTAATAGGTCATTGCTCTTAATACTGCCATCGACGTTTACATCGCCAAGTAGAGTTTCACCAGATACAGAAGCACCACTAGTACTAGAGGTACTAGAAGTATCATCGCCCTCACTAGTAATGCTAGGGTCGGTGCTAGTGTTAGAGTTATCGGTATTGTCATCTGTAGTAGTAACGGTATCAGATACTAGTGAATCGTCACCTTGAGGGACATCAAAGGATTCTCCTGTGTAGTCTACTAAGTCAGCACCCAACTCACCAAGTGAACTGTCGCTTATAAGTTGCATAAAGCCTTGAGTATTAATAGAGCCGTCAGCATTTCTCCAAAGGGTATGGAAGTCCTCGCCCATCTCTGGAGCGATTACGCTAACGAAATCGCTATCGGATAGAGTAACCTCTTCACCGCCCTTGTATCCGTTTTCAACGTCTACCTTGTCGGTAACCTTTAGGAACTTAGCGTTGTAGTAGATGGAATTTTCCATAGTACCAACGAACTTATCATTAGATACACTAACTGCACTAGCATTGTTATATGAAAGTATACCACTAAAATCGCAACCATCATCGGTACAACGATAGCATGAGAAGTTAGGCTTACCATCACCGCCGACATCGTTATTAAATGATGTACAGTTGGTCAAGCTTTCAAGGTTAGGATTGTTATTGTCGGTAAATCCACAATGTAGATTTTCAAAAGCTAAGCAGTTTACAACCACATGAGCAGTACCCACACCCGAACCACCTAATTTAAATCCGTTGCCGTCACAATCACCATAGCCACGACCATCTTCAGTGTAGCCGTTACGGAAAGCTATACAATTCTGTATAGTTACCACACCTATAGAGCCAGTTTCTGTCTTAGCGAATAAATCCCAACCGTCATCAGAGTTGTTGTAAGCCATGCAACCATCGAACACATTGCCCTCACCGCAAGTTAATTTAGCAGCGAAACCGTCGGCATTTTCCATAGTAGCGTCATCGCAGTTATTCTTAGATGTACAGTTTAAGATTAAATTATTGCTAGGCCAAAGGTCTATAGTATCGGCACTAGTATTGTAACGTGATATCTGTAGACCTGTATCTTGATTGTTGTTAAAGACCATCATTTGGATAACGTTGTTGTTACCAGATAGTAACATACCGTTATCACCAGCCTTAGTAATTTCAAAGCCATAGAAGTGCCAATAGTCGCCATCTAATACCACACCTCTGTTAGAGCCATCAACTTCCATAGCAGAGAAATCCCAAACTACACTGCCAGTATTTTCAGGATAAGCCATAATAGTCTTGTAAGCATCTGCAGTACCGCAGTTATCCTCGTCTATGAGTATAGTTTCACTGAAATTGTAAGTACCATCTAGTAGGTAGATAACTCCACCCGCTTGAACTTGCGAGATAGCATTTAATACAGAAGTTGGAGTATCTATAGTAGAGCCATCGCCAGTACCATTAGGAGAACAGTATATAGCATCTGCGACTACAGATGGTATAGTTGATACGCCAGTACTTGTAGAGGTATCACTAGAAGATGGTTCATCGGTGGTGGTAGGGGGTGCAGTAGTTACAGAGGTTTCAGTTGCAGAACTAGTATCACCAGTAGCCATATAGAATAGATTACCACTATCGCCCTTAGTGATAGTATGCGAACCTGCAGTTATTGGAATAGATGTAACTCCGCTAGAATCGAGAGTAACGCTTTCACCGTCAATATTTATATAAGTAGCAGTATTAGTAACCAATAATAGAGTAGTATCAGAAGATGCAGTAAAGGTTATAGAGGTTGAACTTTCTAACTTTAAGCATTGAGTTAAGGTTAAGCCATCGTACTCCATAGTGCCTTTACTTGTGGATAGATTACCCGTAATAGTATAATACGTACTAGATGTACCATCGGTAGTAAAGTTATGAACGTTTCCACCACTAACTGATGGAGTATCTGTAGTATTGCCATCACTAGTAGTAGTTGTTGTGGTGGTGGTAGTGGTATCGGTACTAGGGATTGTAGATGTAAAGTTTCCACTACCTATAGCTACTACACTACTTTCATAGGCTAAAAGTTGATTCATTAAATCAGTATTTACTGCATAACTAGAATCGTCCACGGAATCATCGAAATCAAAATCGAAATCGCCACCATTTAAACGACCTGCCTTAGACATTACTATACTAGGAACGTCCTCGGCATCGTCTGGGGTGTAATCATACATAATGGTGTCATCGGTATCGAAGTTACTGTAAGTTTTTCCGCCCTGTTTAGCCGTAACGGTAGATGGAACTTGCTCATCTCTTGAGGAAGCCTCATAAGCATCGAACTCCACGCTATCCTCTTGATAGGTTATGTAGGATTCTTGACCCTCCATATAGTTACCATAAGATTTAATAATACCACCGTTTTCACTAGAGAAAGTACCGCTACCATCATCACTGCATAGAATATCTGAACCTTGCATAGAGCTTAACATTGGGAATCTACAATTTCTGAAGTAGTTATTTTCAACGAAAGCCTCGGAATTTAAGGCAGCACCTACACCGTACTTAGAGTTGCCATCGTAGTAGTTGTTGTATATGTGAACGGACATAGTTCTAATTCTAGGGTGTCTGCTGTCGGAATGGTCGAACCAGTTATGGTGATAAGTAATCCAGTTTTCACCACTTTCAGACTTCATACCACATAGTGACATCTTTCCGCTATCCCAAAAGTGATTATACGATATAGTAATGTATTGGGAATCATCTTTCAAATCCATAGAGCCATCGCCCTTAGCTTGGTCGGAGTCACTACCAGCCTCACCATAGAAGATATCATTGTCATGAATCCAAACGTTCACGCTTTCTTTTAAAGTTATGCCGTCACCATCTGAGCCACCGCCCCAAAGCATAAGACCTAAGTTTCTAAACTCTATGCTATTGCACTTAAACGCAGCAAGACCAGCACCATATAAGGTAGCATCTTCGCCGATACCCTCAATGGTAATGTTAGATGCCTCTTTAACGCCTAAAGCGTACGCAGATGACATATCACTGCTAACTAGACCATCTAAAGTAACCGTACCTATTATACGTATACATATAGGTACACTACATTTTTTAGCTTGTTGAGTAATGTTTGCTATACCAGTTTGAGTAGTACCGTTTATATCCATAGTTACAGTAGTTTTAGTATCTTCGGTAACGTAGAGAACTTGCGTACCAGATTTTAGAGTACCATCGTTATTATATGCACCAACGCCATTAGTACCATTTGGAGAGTTTTCAGAAAATGCAAAACCGCTTCTGTCATAAGATGTTACAGTAACGGTAGAAGTTTCAACCTCACCACTAGACTTTCCTACCACTTTTAAGGTATAAGTTCCCGCAGATATACCTACAACATCGGCACGAAAATGGTCAGAATATTGACGTATTAGCATACTATCTATTTGAGTGTAAGAACCACTACCCGATTTATAGTATACGCTGTACTCATCGGAAGTAGAACCAGTCCATTCAACGTAAGCACCTTCTTCGTAACCAGCTACTTCGGTAACTGTGATATCTTCAACGGCATACACACTAGATGCACTTTCAAACCCATCTTGATTTATAACACTTACAGATATACCACTAACACTGCTTACTAACAGTGCAAATGTAGTTATAAATGCAATCTTTTTCCTAAAATTAGAATCAACCATCTTTAGAAAACCTCCTAAAATATAAAAAATAATGTCGGTGTAAACTATAATAATAAAAACCCCCCACATCATTTTATCACATTTTTAAAAGATAATCAATATTGGATTAAAATTTTAGTTAATATGTACAAAAATTTTGTTGATATTAACCATATTAAATTAATGGGAATAGTGCATCAATGAATATTAAGTTTTTTCATACTCTTAATGAAAGCTTGAACTATCAAGCCCGTAAATAGACCCGTCACTATTCCACATATTCCTAAAACTGATAGATAGTACACTACATTAAAAGAACCTAATACTATTATAGCTACTATAATCTGTCCAACGTTGTGGAATATTCCTCCTAAGATACTAGTAAACCAAACGTTCTCACCCTTTTGAATCTTGTTAGCTAAAGCCATCACCGATAAGCTAAGCAATCCACCCACTAAAGAGTACGCAAATGACATGAGTTGACCCGCAAACACACTCCCCAATATAACTCTAACTATAAGAACTAATAGAGCCTCTTTAGTGCTATATTGATTTATTAAGTACAGAGTAACTATGTTAGCCAAACCCAACTTAACCCCAGGAATAGCTATAGGAATAGGAATCTGACTTTCTAGGACGAATATGGTTAAGGCTATGGCTATGAACAGAGCCAACCTAGTAATATCTTTAATATGCATATGAGTCGATTTCATCTTCATTGATATTGTTTTCCTCCAAAACTATTCTTATTTCCAATCTGTTAGGTAGGCATATTATAGGTTTAGATGGCGTTTTAGTAAATCCAGTATGTACACAAGTATTATCGGAACAAGATGCCTCAACCACACCTATTTCGCCAAGTTCATTCACTTGTATAACGTTGTAAGAGCCATCGTCATTAGATATAGTAAAGGTATCTTCTTTAGATAGGTCTACTACTCTTATTAACTTTGAATCTTTGTATATTTCAGCAGTAGTACTAGCATTGCTCCTAGATATGTAATCCACTACCAAGTAAGATACTATAAATACTATGAGCAATGCAACGGTTATAATAATGGGCAGATGTTTTTTCATAACTAAGCCATCTCCGAAAATTGATAATCTTGTACGTTAGAGGTTGTTTTAATAGAGCCATCATTTAATATAATAATGGCATCGTAGCCCTCGATACTTTCTATTAAGGTTAAAGCCTTTTCCTCGCCAAGAACGAAACACGCTGTAGATAGTGCATCGCAATCTATACCATTATCGCCCACTATGGTAACAGAAGATATTCCATTGTCGGCAGGATATCCTGTAGAGGTATCTAATATGTGATGATACTTCTTACCATCTTGAACGAAGTACTTTTCATAGTCACCCGATGTAACTACTGACATATCATCTACCTTTAAGGAACACACATAGTTAGAGGTATCATTAGGGTCTGTAATAGCTACGCTCCAGAGCTTTCCACTAGGTTTAGTTCCTATTGCAGATACATTACCCCCTAAGTTTAATATGGCAGAGGTCACACCGTTTTCAAGTAATACTTTTTTCATCTCATCGGCAATGTACCCCTTAGATATAGCACCAAAGTTAAGCTTAACGGTATTAGAACTAAACCTTACACTAGAACCATCTACTAAGATGTTTTCATAGTCTTTAAGATTAACATACTTAGATATCTCATCATTGGTAGGGACTTTAGGATTATCTGTGCCTATACCCCATAGCGATATTAAATCATCTATAGTAAAATCAAAAGCACCATCAGTAAGGTTGCTGTAATATAGTGAAGTATCCAATACAGTTTTGAAGTCACTAGAAACCTCAACGGAAGTTTCAAAAGCGTTACTATTTACGTAGTTCACTTCGCTATCCTGTATGGTATTAGAGAACACTACCTCTAGTTGAGCAACTCTTTCAAAGGCAAGTTTGGTAGCCTCTTCGGAGTTTTCACCATATGCCTTTACGCTTATTGGAACGTTGAAGTACTCTTGAACCTCGGAATATTCAACAGGAACGCTAGTGCTACCATTAGAGCCATCTGTACCACTAGATGTACAACCACACACTAAAGATGATATTAACATCATAGACATTACTACTTTTAACATTCTACGCATAAAAAAACCCCACTTAACGTACTGTATATATTATAACATTAATTAGAAAGAGTATCAATAGTTATACGCAACCATTGAATACTATATCTTAAGTGATTACAAAGTATGCTATCAAAATAACTATAGATATTATTATAGCCACCCACTTAGGAAGTCTTTTGTACATAACCGATAGAGAAGTATTTTTTCTAGGACAAACGTCTGTACACTTCATGCACTTAATACACTCTCCCGAACATACCTCTGAAGTTTTATTTAAATCTATTCCCATAGGACAGTTATTAGTACATATAGGACACTTACCACACTTATCATTAGGCTTGTATATGGTAAATAGTTTCAACCTATCCACTATTGAAAATAATGCTCCCAAGGGGCATATAAATCTGCAATAGAAACGTTCAAAGAAAGCACTAAATATAGTAACTATGACCAGAGCTATTACACTTATGTATACTCTTGATAGGTTTTTAAAGTTTCCCGATACCACCATAGCAAAACTATCCCAAACGTCCGTACCCGTCAACACACTTTGATATCCTACTATACAGAGTATCACCACAAAAGCCAACGTAAGGTATTTAAAATATCTTAGATATTTTTCTGTAGGCTGAAGTTTAGGCTTTAATCTTTTAGTAAACCTACCGAATATAAAATATATCAGTTCAGAGTATGCTCCAAATAGGCAAAGCCAACCACAGAAGAACCTACCAAATATAAAGGTTGCTATCAATAGTAGTAGAGCCACCATAATGAACGAACTCAAGCCACTATATGAACCTTCAGCCAAACCGACTATTAAACTTTTCAAGCCGTTCAATCCAATTGAGAATATTGCAGGTGCTAAGAATAGCATACTCAACTGAATTAAATGCCTAACGACCTGTACATATGATATCTTAAACTTTTTATTTTGCATAATAAAAACCTCTTAGTATTAGGTATAGGAACATCTTAATAAGACGTTCCTACTCCATAATTATGTATGTTAATATGAATATAGAAAGGATACCTACTTTTTAAGCTTCCTTTTAGCAGTAGATACTCCAAAACTAGCTACACCACAAGCCACTATAGTAATAGCAATACCCACTAAACTATTATCACCAGTTTGAGTAGCAGTATCTTCAGAAGATATAGTAGTAGTAGTAGTAGTATCGTCGTCGTCATCACTGCTAGTATCGTTAGAACTTGTGGTAGTGGTAGTATCATCTTCACTAGTTTCAGAAGTTTCTGTAGCGGTAGTAGTAGTAGTATCTTCTTCTTGAGTAGTAGCCTCAGTTTCATCTGAAGCCTCTGCATTGGATAGAGCATCTTTAACGGCATCTATAATACCGTTAGAACTGTAGGTTGCACCACTTACAGCGTCTACATCGGTACTTTGATTAGCAATAATCTTGTCTATAACGCCTTGAGCATCTGTAATGTATGGTTCATCATCGGAATGGCTTACTATCTCAATACTAGATATCTCACCATTGGAAACTACCACCTCTACGTTGATATCATCGTTCATACCTAAAGCACTACCAGTATATGTACCATCGATATATGAAACTGCACTAGCTGTTATATTCATACAACTAAATGCACACATCAAAGATGTAACTAAAGTTATTAAACCTTTATTCTTCATAAATAAACCTCTCCTTTTAAAGTTTAGGTTAGGCACTGCTAACCATTGATAAGTTTACAACATTTCTATGTTTTAGTCAACACAATTATTTTCCAAAGCCATAGTATTCCTTAAGGGAATCAACGTAGGCACGAGGATTTTATCTTTAAACTAATTTTTTGCTGTTTGTTAGCTTATGCTAACTTTTCTAAACACTTAGAAAAAAGTTTCTCAATCACACCTTAGATTGAGAAACTTTCCGTATATAAATCTTATGCACTAAAAACTTTCTACCAAACCTAGTAGATATTTTTTGAGTATTAATAAATCATTAGATTTAACATCGCCATCTTGAGTAGCATCTGCATTAACTAAACTTTGATTATCTAAATCATCTAAACCTAGTAGATATCTTTTAAGTAGTAGTAGGTCATTAGACTTAATACTGCCATCAACGTTGATATCACCTAATAGAGTCACTTGAACTTGTGTTGTTGTTGTAGTAGTAACGGTAGTATCTATTGAAGTAGAAGAAGAAGTAGTAGTAGTATCTATAGTAGTAACGGTATCAGACGTAGTAGTAGTATCTGTAGTAGTAATGGTATCAGATGTAGTAGTAGTAGTATCTGTGGTAGTAACGGTATCAGATGTAGTAGTAGTATCTGTAGTAGTAGTAACCTCATCAGATGTAGTAGTAGTTTCAATAGAAGTTTCTGTAGTAATCTCAGTATCATCGGTAGTAGTAACCTCAGATTGTTTTAAGTCGCTGTAGTCATATAGTGAAGTTTGACCGTTTAAGAATCTGTTGTAAGCAGTTAAAGAGTAGCCTATCTGTTCGGTAGTCATTTGGTCTACAGAGCCATCTAACTGATATTTAAAAGATACGTTATCGTCATCTACTACAGCAAAGTTCATCAAATAAGATAGTATAGTATCGCCATCATCTGTTATGAACCTAGTATCTTTAAGACTATCTATGCCCAATATGGATAATGCACATAGTACCTGTGTAGTACTACAAGGATTCTCACTACCCCATGATGCATATCCACCATCAGAACATTGCACCTCAGATAGTAGGTCTATAGCCTTATCCACTGCAGATTTAACTTCAACATTGGAATCATAGTAAGGTGCTAACGCTTGTAGAACCATAGCAGTCATATCCACATCATAGGTAGAGCCAAAGAACGTCCAACCACCATCTTCCAACTGTGCTGATAGAATATAATCTACTAACTTTTCACGGCTATTTTGAGTCTTTCCATCTTCACAAGTTGAAATCTCATAGTTACAAGTATCTAAAGCGAGTAGACTATACACTGCACCGTTTAAACCTTGATTAATTGCAAAGTCATAGTCGGCAAGTGGAGATATTAAATCGTAGCTTTCAAAGTTAGAGGCATCATAGCCCAGCGATGATAATGCAAGTATTACTCTTGCGTACTCTGTAGCTTTAGTAGTACTCAACACACCATCACAATCGATTAAGGTGCTTTTAAGATTTTCAAGATAGCTATTCTTAAAATCCTCTGTAATATTTCCCGAACGTGCCAACTGAATTACAGACCATTCTCCACCTAGTGAACCCACGCTAGGATTCTCAACAGTGCTTAGAATATAGTTAGATACGCCATCTTCAAGAGTATCTATGCTGTAGCCAATATCCTTAATATTTCCATTAATATAAGCCTCAATAGAGTCATTTAAAGTTTTAGTAGCAGTAGCTATTTCTTCCTCAGTAGATGTAAAATCTATAGCGATATCGTAAGCAGTATCATAAGAAGTTCCTGCGTAACCATAGTAGTTAGCATATGCCATTGCAGAGTATAAATCGGTTTTATCATTAGCATCTACCATAGCTTGAGTACCCCAGCCATCGTAACCCAAATCAGCACCGTAACCCCATACAGTAAAAGCCCATCTAATGACCACATTACCATTGCACAGATTAGCTTGTGAAGTTATATCCACAGCAGTGTCAGGTTCGTTTATTATTTCATATTCAGAACTACCTACCCAAGCAGAGGTATCATTTACATAGTACAGCCACCCAGACATAGAGGAATAGTCATATGCACCAAGAACGTCATCAGAGTTAGTTTCCTCATAGTTTTCTATAAAGGTTTCATCGTTCATAAGCCATTCTGGAAAGTTTACCACACCAGTATCAGCACCCTTAATTCCCGTTATGTATGAGTAATCGCCTTCAATCTCAATGCCAAGTTCATTAAAGAGCTTTTCTGTGATAGTCCCTGCAGTATCTCCCTCTTCATACTCAACCAAAGTTGGTTGAATAAAGTAATCTTGACCTAGAATAGAAGTATCCACAAGAACAGTAACGTAGTTTACATCGTCTACAGTTTCGGCAATGGTAGACATAGGAACGAATGGCATAGTTTGAACTGCTAGAGTTAAGCCAGCCAATGCAGATATCAACCTTTTAGTAAATTTCATAGAATAAACCTCCAAAAATATAATATAGTAAATCTAGTAGTATAGTTAGGCTATACATATACTAGATTTAACATAACAACATAATATAGCATATCTAAAAGAACCCCCTTTTAACTTTGCATTAGATTATACTTAACCTTTAAGCGTTCTATCTTTTGAACCATAGGATTTGTTATAATGTACAGAAATATAGCGGTAGACATCGCATGGATTAAATCGAAAGGGACTCCTGAAACCATGTATGATAGTACTACCTTAAGATTTATATAGGAAGAGTACATTAAAGCAGAAGAGAAGTTTAATATTGTACCATATAGTACTAACGTTATTAAAAATCCAAAGAGCATTAGTTTGTACTTGTTCACTTTTTTGTTGTAGAATATGTATCCAGATATTAAACCGATTAAACCCCACGCAAACATCTGAAAAGGAGTCCAAGACCCTTGAGAGAATATAAAGTTAGATATAAATGCCGACAACATTCCTACTAACATTCCACTTTCTGCTCCTAAGGTAATTCCAGATATTATTACTATAGCAGTTACAGGTTTAAACTGTGGCAACCAATAAAAAGCCGTTCTGCCTATTACTGCTATGGCTATTAAAGATGCTATTAAAACTATCTCACGAACCTTTAACCTACGACCAGTCTTATGAATTAATAATGCCATAGATATTATTAATAAGAATATACTTACCACATAGTAATATCTGCTACCTGTGACAACCCCTATAGCTATAGATAGTACCATTAATATTAAAGATATCAACATATTTTTAAGAAACCTCTTTGTGAGTAAAATCGTTTGGAATTAAATATCCCCTATTCTGTTTGCCCAATATTCTACCAATAGAAGTAGTAAAATATCTGTTGTTAGATAATATCTCACGAGGAGAACCATCGGAAAGGATTTCACCTTGGAACATAACTATTAATCTGTTAGCGATTTCAAAGGTAAAGTCTATATCGTGCGATACTATTATTATAGTCTTACCTTTAGAAGATAGTTCTTTTACTATACCCTTAAAGATATTTTTCCTATGGATATCTAAGCACTTAGTAGGCTCATCGAAGATTATAATGTTAGCCTCTAGGAGTAATATCTTTGCAATAGCGGACATCTGTTGTTCACCACCCGATAGGTCATATGGGTGACTGTCTTTAAAGCGTTCTAAATCTGTGAGCTTTAACATATTTAATATAGTACTATCATCTATAGGTAAACCATTCAGCTTAGTAGATTTTAAATCCTCGAATAGTGTACTCTTACAGAATACCGTTTGAACGTCTTGAGGTAAGCAAGTTATGGTATCTAAGATTTTAATCTTGCCATACTTAGATTTTAAAGCACCTACCATTAAAGACATTAAAGTTGACTTTCCAGAGCCATTTGCTCCAATGATGCAAGTAATCTCATTTGAGTACAGTTTTAAATCTAAGCCGTTTAAGACGTCAATAGTATCACGAGAGTATCTAAAGTAGAGGTTTTTAATATCTACCTTTAAGTGTTCTTTTTTATGAGTTACACTTTCAAAAGGGATATTCTTGTAGTTTCTGTTTAAGAACTCATCTCTAAAGTTTGATACATTCAACGCATTAGATGTAAAACCCTCATAATATGCTACTCTAACATATGGAGGTAAGAACGGAATACTTTCACTAGTATTAAACATACCCTCTTTAGAAGTATCTTTAAGAATAGTTCCGTTCTGCATAAATACAAGCCTATTGGCATATAAGAATATATAGTCTAAGGAGTGTTCAGTTACTACTATAGTTATTCCTAACTCTTGATTCAATCTTTTTAGAACGCTCATAAACTCGTTTACCGATATTGGGTCTAAATGTGATGTAGGCTCATCTAATATTAAAATCTCAGGGTCAGTTACCATAATCGATGCTAAAGCTAGTATCTGTTTCTGCCCGCCAGATAGTTCTTCCACCGACTTATAATACCAACTATCTATACCGAAGTAGGTAGCTATCTCCATTACCTTAGAGCGAATAACCTCTGAAGGCATTGAGAGATTTTCCAACCCGAAAGCCAACTCATGCCAAACCTTATCTGTAACTATCTGATTATTTACATTCTGTGATACGTAACCTACCTTACCTATAGGAACTCTATCCATAGGTTGACCATCTATAAGAACCTTTCCACGCTTTTCCCCTGCTAAAGGAGTAGGCAACATTTGACGTACTAAAGTAGTCTTACCACACCCCGATTCTCCAAATATTACTATAAACTCACCTAAGCCTATATTTAAATCTATGCCTTTTAGAATATCCTCACTACTAGTTGGATATTTAAAAGAGAAGTTTCTATACTCTACCATTTTTTTAAATCCTTTAAGGTTAATACAGTCGGAATTGAACACATTACAAGGTATACGCTTTCAAAGATATACAACCTAGAGTTAAACAATACGCTTAGCTTAGTAGTATAGCTATACCATACACCCCTCGATGTGATAAACATAACTATATCCATAAGAAGTATTAATATTATAGCTATAATATCTATGTGTTTTAATCTAACTGCATGATAAGCAGTTCTACGCTTCTTACTACCGAACCCACGACACTTCATAGTATCGGAAGTTTCAATAGCATTTTCCAAAGCCCAAGTTATCAATATAGATATACAGTTTACGGATATTATTATCTTGCGTACAAAGTTAGCCTTTTTAACATTGTTACCTAAGCAACTTTGAGCCATAAATATTTCTTTAAGTTTAGCCTTATATCTAGGTATGAACCTCATAGCCATAGATATAACTAAGGATACTTCAGGAGAAAGATATCCAGTAACTATTAATATCTTATCGGAAGTTAAGACTCTCTCCACCGATAAGAACCACAGTATTACAGTAAGATACAATGTCCCTAATACCACTCCATACACTACGGATTCCAAAGTTATTGGATTATAGTTCACATAGAACAGTATAGTATCCCCTTTATGATTAAAGGCTACATTTACTATAGT
The DNA here is from genome assembly GCA_021200215.1 of Ruminococcus sp. Classification (GTDB taxonomy): domain Bacteria; phylum Bacillota; class Clostridia; order Oscillospirales; family Ruminococcaceae; genus UBA5884. The sequence continues at coordinate 25,422 of JAJQGV010000084.1, forward strand.
AACGAATATCATAAAAGGTATACCTGCAATAACATACTTTAAGATATCATGTTTACGGAAAACTATTCCATTAGTTATTGCTCCTATTAAAGATATCATTAAAGTTATAGGGTGCAGATTCAACGATACTACACATATCACCGATATAAAGTATAACGTTGCCACTATAGGGTGATACCTATCTAAGACGTTATAACTACTCATTAACTAACCTCTGATACTACGCAACCAACATCTTGACCAAGACTACAAGTATAGTAGAATACTATATTATCACCTTGAGCTAACATATATCTGCTACAACCATAGTTTGGAAACCAATCATTCACAGAGTATACCCACCCCGATAGAGAACCACAATCAAACTCATATAGGTTATTTATGCCCTCTATATATACGGAGTTATATACTGGTGTAAATGAAGATTCCATTTGAATGCCATTCTTTTCAGTTTCTCTATATAGTACATCATATACAGATTCTCCTTCGTAGAATATAACCTCTTGAGTATTATATATTATGCCGTCACTAGGAACGTAGATTTCTTTACCAAAGGTTAGATTATCCATATTGTCTAATATGGTATCACATTTAATAGTTAAGTAACAAGTATAGTAGTCATCGTAGGTTATGGTGATATCATTAGGTTCTACGGGTAGAGGCTTACCTATAGGAACGGGGTCAGTTAGATAGTCATCTTGAGTAACTTGTGAACCATCGGAGAGTTCTCTTTCAGAGGTAGCGTTCTCATTAGATGATATAGTATAGTTATCGGTAGAGGTAGTAACTTGAGTTTGAGTATCGGTATCAGTAGTTTGGATAGTACTCTGTGAAGTTGAAGTAGTAGTAAGTTCTAAAGATTCTAAGGTAGTACTATCTGATTCAAATGTAGTAACGGTAGTATCTAAGGTAATCTGTTTAGAAGTAACTGTAGTTTCTAATACTTCATTGGCAGTTATAATGTATATACATTGAGTATCACTTACCGCATAGGTTATAGAGTAAGCATCTTCAGTAAGATTATATGCCATAGATAGCTGTGTAAAAGAACCCTCAATAGGGTCAAAAGCATACAGTTTAAACTCTGTTAAAGGCTTAACGTTTGGAACGTATACAGTTAAGGTAGGATATCCGTTCAACTTTAAACTTTCAGAAAAATAGTATGCACAATGATAGTCAGAACTTAAACTACTTTGGATAGCATCGTCATACTGTGAAGTAAATATTAAATTCAAATCGGTATCTTGACAATCTGTCAACATACTTTGTGAGTAGAACCATTCATACTTAAAACCATCAGATTCACCACTTATGGTCAAGCTACCCGAATAATCTTGATAGTTTAGAGCATCGAAGTTATCGGTAGTAACTTTTTGGTTAGTCTGATATATTTCAACGTTCAAAAGGCATATTAATATAACCATTGCCAAAATCAACGTAGGAATAATATATTTTAGGTTATGTTTAATGAATGTAATAGCATCTTTCAATATTTAACCCCCTAAAAGTTTATACAAAAAAAGCGGGGATACCGATTTCTCTCCAACCACCGCTACCGTTAAGTTTACATACTACGTTTTTGATTATACTATAACTATTATGTTTTGTCAAGGAAAAAATTTTATAACCCTATTATGGTAAGAATTATTTAATGCCATTTGGATATAATATACTTTATAATAGGTATGACTTTACTCTGAAATCGATATCTCACTGCTGTTTGTGGAATGTATACAAATATAACCTCTTATTTTCGTGAGTTTAGTATATTTACATTTTGGATAGCATAGTGTATAATATAGTCGATATATGAAATTGATTTCATATATTTAAGAATATATTAAGGAAGGAATGATTTTATGGACTTTAAAAAATCAGCTACAGAAGTTCTTGAAAAGATTGGCGGAAAAGAAAACCTTATCTCTGCTGCACACTGTGCAACTAGGTTGCGTTTAGTGGTATCCAATGAAAAGACTATCAAAAAAGAGGACATTGAAGAGATTGACGGTGTAAAAGGCGTATTTATTGCACAAGGTCAACTACAGATTATCTTTGGTACAGGTACGGTAAACAAGGTTTACGATGAGTTTATTAAAGTTGCAGACGTTCAAGAAACCTCTAAAGAGGATATGAAAAAAGAGGCTATTAAGAAAGGTAATCCCCTACAAAGAGCCATTAAAACCTTAGGCGATGTTTTTGTTCCTATAATACCAGCAATAGTTGCAGGTGGCTTAATTATGGGAATCATGGAAGCCTTAAACTTTATGAACAGCAATGACATTATTAATATCAATACAGAAAGCTACCTATATACTATAATCAACCTATTAAGTAACAGTGCATTTACATTCTTACAGATATTAATAGGCTTTAGTGCAGTAAAAACTTTTGGTGGTAACGGATATCTTGGAGCTGTATTAGGAATGTTCTTAATTCACCCAAGTATGCAAAATGCGTATACTGTAGCTACTGAGGGTTATACTACTACTTATAGCATCTTTGGACTATATGATATTCCTCTAGTTGGATATCAAGGGCACGTTATACCCATAATAATAGCATCGTTAATACTAGCAACCATTGAAAAGAAACTACACAAAATAGTTCCCGAAATAGTCGATTTGTTTGTAACTCCATTAGTTAGTTTAATAGTAACGGCAATAGTAACGTATACATTCGTAGGGCCTGTATTCATATGGTTAGAAAATGGAATACTCTACTTTGTACAATGGCTGATAACTATTCCATTTGGCATAGGTAGTTTTCTAATGGGTGGAATATACTCTACTACGGTAGTTGCGGGAATACATCATATGTACACAGTTATAGACCTCGGTCAGATTGCTGAATATGGCATGACATACTGGTTACCAATAGCATCGGCTGCAAACGTTGCTCAAGGTGGAGCGTGTTTAGCTGTAGCTTGTAAGACTAAAAATGCTAAGATTAAATCTATGGCATTTCCATCGGCACTGTCATCTATGTTAGGAATAACTGAACCTGCAATATTCGGTGTAAATATTCGATTTATAAAGCCTTTTGTATGTGCATCTATAGGTGGTGCTTGTGGTGCATTAGTAGCATCTTTAATGCATCTAGGAGCTAAAGCTACTGGTGTTACTGGATTGTTTGGAATATTGTTACATCTACACGCACCATTACAGTACTTAATAGTAATGGTAGTAGCCATTGGAGTATCTTTTGCCTTAACATGGTTCTTTGGATATTCAGATGAAAAGTGTCTTAATAAACGTTAATAGAGGTGTTTTTTCATGAACGTTAGAAGTAAAAATCTATTAAAGGCTTGTGAAACTTTGGAAAACAATACTAGTAAAGATATTAAATATCGACCAAAATATCACATTTCACCAAAGGTTGGTTGGCTTAATGACCCTAATGGATTATGTCAATACAATGGATTGTATCACATATTCTACCAATACTCACCATTTGATACTAAACCTGGTTTGAACTATTGGGGACATTGTACTACTAAAGATTTTATCCATTATGAATATCATCAACCAGCACTATGCAGTGATGAAAAGTTCGACTGTCATGGAGTATACTCTGGTTCAGCGTTAGTAGAAAACGGTCAAATGAACATCTTCTACACGGGAAACGTTAAGCAGGTTGGAAACTTTAACTACATCACCAATGGAAGAGAACACAATCTTGTTAAAGTAACCTCTAAAGATGGTTTTACTTTCAATGGCAAACATTTAGTAATGACCAATAGTGACTATCCTAAAGATGTAACTTGCCACGTTCGTGACCCTAAAGTTTGGAAAGAAGATGATACCTACTATATGGTATTAGGTGCTAGGCGTATCGATGATGTAGGAGAGGCTTTAATATACCAATCTAGTGATTTAGAAACTTGGAAACTTATCAACAGATTAACCACCAAAGAAAAGTTTGGTTATATGTGGGAATGTCCAGACATTTATAACTTCAATGATGTTAAAATCTTAGCAGTATCACCACAAGGTGTAGAACCTCTAGGGTATAAGTATAATAACATCTACCAAAGTGGATACTTCATAATAGATGGAAACTTTAAAGGAGAATATAAACTCAGTGAATTTACAGAACTAGACAATGGCTTTGATTTCTATGCCCCACAATCCTTTGTAGATGATAACGGTAGACGAATACTAATAGGTTGGTTAGGTCTACCCGATATTGATGAATATTACTCTAACCCTACTAAAGATTGGGTTCATATGCTCACTATACCTAGAGAACTATCCTTTAAAGATGGTAGGGTGCATCAACAACCACTTGAGGAACTTAAAAGGTTAAGAAAATCTACTAACAACTTTATGTGTAGCAGTGAGCGAACTTTCAACATAGGCACATCTTTTGAACTAATAGTAGAGGGTTTAACCAATGACTTTACTATACAACTAAACGATGCTATAATATCTTATAGTGAAAAAGTCTTTAAGTTAGAGTTTGGCAAAAGTGGTATGGGCAGAACCTTTAGGGCTATCCAAATAGATAGAGTTTATAAGGTACAAATATTCTGCGATAAGTCATCTTTAGAGATATTCTTAAACGATGGTGAAAATGTGCTATCTAGTAGGTTCTATCCTAGCGACAACATCATGGACGTTACCATTAAGACCAATTCAGCTGATGTTAAACTTTTTGAAATTTAAACTACAATGAGGTGTATATATTATGAAAAAAGTAATATCCATTGGAGAGGCGTTAATAGATTTCATTCCAAATAGAACGGAATGCGACCTAAAAGATGTATCTAGTTTTGAACGTGTCTGTGGTGGTGCTCCTACAAACGTTAGTGCAGTAGTATCCAAATTGGGTGGAAACTCTCAAATAATCACAAAGCTTGGCGAAGATGCTTTCGGTGACTATATAGTAGATACTCTAAACAGTATCAACGTAGATACTTCTAGCATCTTGCGTACTAAAGATGCTAATACTTGTCTAGCGTTCGTATCGCTTAAGAAAGACGGTAACAGAGAGTTCTCTTTCTATAGAAATCCTAGTGCCGATATGCTACTAAATATGGAAGAAATAAAATCTAGTTGGTTTAAAGACATAGGAGCGTTGCATTTCTGTTCAGTTGCACTAGTTGAAAGTCCCATGAAGTACGCACACATTAAAGCTATAGATATCGCTAAAGAACACAATGCAATAATAAGTTTCGACCCTAACATTAGACTCCCTCTTTGGAAGAGCCATCAAAGTTGTAAGGATACTATAAATCAGTACCTACAGTATGCCGACCTACTAAAGATATCCAATGAGGAAGTGGATTTCATTACAGGCATGGGTATAGATGAGGCATCTAAGATACTACTAAAGGGCAACTTAAAGATGATTCTATACTCTATGGGCAAAGATGGTGCTATGGTTATAACTAAAGATGGAAAGGTTAAAGTGTCTGGAGTAGATGTTAATGCATTAGATACTACTGGTGCAGGTGACAGCATCATTGGAGCATTTCTATACTGCCTATCTAGGGATAGTATAACCTCTAGTGAGTTAGAAACTTTACCATTAGTAAAGCTTGAAGAATATTTAAAGTTTGCCAACTACTACTCGGCATATAGTGTACTCGGTAGAGGTGCAATAGATTCATATGCTACACTAAATCAGATAGAAAACTTTATATCAAAACATAAGGATAGATAAATATCACAGAAAGGTTGTTTTTTATGTTCACATTCTTAAAAAAAGATAAGGAAACTACTAAAACTAAATCGCAGTTGGTTGCGGTTCAAAATGGCACATTAGTTAAGGTTGAAAATCTGCCTGACCCAATGTTCGCTGAAAAGATACTTGGCGATGGCTTTGCTATACTACCAAACAATGATGGCATAGTAGTATCACCTGCCGATGCTACAGTTGAAGAAGTCCAAGATACCCTACACGCCTACTGTTTACACACTAATGACGGCTTAGATATTTTAGTACACATAGGTATAAATACGGTATCATTAAATGGCGAAGGATTTAAATCTAAGGTAAAGAAAGGTCAAAATATCAAGGCTGGTGATACTCTAGCCATAGTAGACCTAAACCTAATTGAATCTAAGGGGTTACCTACCTACACCATAGTATTAATAACCAATGTTGATAAACTTAAAAATTTTACTATATGCAATAATAAAGAAGTAAAATCTGGTGAAACTATAGTTATAAACTATAATATATAATCTTAGGAGGAAACTATTATGAAAGAGATTAAATATGTTATCACTGATGAGAACGGCATCCACGCTAGACCTGCTGGAATACTAGTTAAAAAAGCTAAAGAGTTCAATTCTGATATTAAAATTACTAAGGTTGGAAAATCTGCTGATGCTAAAAAACTATTCAACGTTATGGGCTTAGCAGTAAAACAAGGTGATGAGATAGTTATTACTATAAATGGTGATGATGAAAACTCTGCTACTGAAGAACTACAACAATTTTTATCCAAAAACTTGTAATACTAACGTGTATAGGGAACGCTAACGTTAGCGTTCCTATATACACAAATCTTTTAGGGTGGTGATTATATGGTAATCATACAAGGTAAGAGCGTTTATAAAGGCATTGCTATAGGAAAAATATCATTCTTTAAGCGTGGCAAGATAGATACATCTAAAACTACTATTACAGATACTCAAAAAGAAGTTGAACGTTTCAAAATCGCAAAAGATAAATCGATACTACAGCTAAAGAATCTATATGAAAAGGCTCTAACCGAAACGGGTGAGGAAAACGCTCAAATATTTGAAATACATCAAATGATGCTTGAAGATGATGACTACAACCAATCTATCTTAGATATGATTAACGAACAGAAAGTAAACTCTGAATACGCAGTAGATGAAACTGGAAAGAACTTCGCAGAAATGTTCTCTTCTACAGAGGACGAATATATGAACGCTCGTGCAGTGGACGTTAAGGATATCTCGGATAGAATATTAAAGAATCTAACGGGAATAGATTTAGATAGCTCTACCAATGAAAAGTGTATTATATGTGCCGATGACCTATCCCCTAGTGAAACCATTCAACTAGACAAAGATAAAGTTTTAGCATTTGTAACTTCAAAAGGCTCAGCGAACTCTCATACTTCAATATTGGCTAGAACTATGAACATTCCCGCAATTATAGGCATTGGTGACGCTTTGTTAAATCCAATCTATGATGGCAAAACTGCTATAGTAGATGGCTACAACGGAACTCTATACATTGAACCTACAGAACCTATACTTCGTGAGATGAAACATAAACTCCAAAGTGATATCAATGAAAGACTATCCTTAAATGGTTTAAAAGGACAACCTAACACTACCATAGATGGCACTACTATAAACGTATTTGCTAACATTGGTGGCGTCGCAGATTTAACTAAGGTCATAGAAAACGATGCTAGTGGTATAGGTCTATTTAGAAGTGAGTTCCTCTATCTTGAAAGCGATGACTATCCATCAGAGGAAAAACAGTTCCAAAGCTATAAAAAAGTACTTGAAACTATGCAAGATAAAAAAGTAGTAGTTAGAACTCTCGATATAGGTGCAGATAAACAGATAGACTATTTTAACCTTGACAAAGAAGAAAATCCTGCTATGGGATACAGAGCTATTAGAATCTGTCTTGACAAACAACATATATTTAAAACACAACTTCGTGCCTTGTTTAGAGCATCTGTATATGGTAACTTAGCAATTATGTTCCCTATGATTATCTCTAAAGATGAAATCTTGCAGATAAAGTCTATTATTGAGGTTGTAAAAAACGAACTTAAAGAGGAAAATATTCCATTTGCAAACGATATTGAAATAGGTGTTATGATAGAAACTCCTGCAGCTGCAATCATTAGTGATATCTTAGCACCTGAAGTGGATTTTTTTAGCATAGGTACTAACGATTTATCTCAGTATACACTAGCCATAGATAGGCAAAATGCTAAGCTTGAAAACTTTTTTAATCCACACCATGAGGCTATACTAAGATTGATTAAAACTACTATAGATAATGCTCATAAGAACGATATCTGGGTGGGTATATGTGGTGAGTTAGGCAGTGATATATCCTTAACGGAAACGTTCCTTAAGATGGGTGTAGATGAACTTTCAGTATCTGCACCATGTGTACTACCTATTAGAAACAAGATTAGAAACATAGACCTATCAAAGTAGAAGATACTAACATCAAAGGAAGCAAGATTTATAAATCTTGCTTCTTTATTATTATTTACCTATACTAATATTGAAATATATTAC
>JAJQGV010000146.1 GCA_021200215.1 Ruminococcus sp.
TATTCATATTGCACAAAGAACAGAAAAAAGTCTAGCTTCGACTAGACTTTTTAAAACTTTAAGAGGTTAAATCCTCTATTAAAGACTTAAGCTCACTTTCGGTAGAAACTTCAATGCCAACCTTTAAAAGTTCACGGTCATATTCGTTAAGGTAAGATATCTCTACATCATCAACGAAAGTATAGGGAGTATCGGAATCACCTCTAAAGATTCCTATCTTACCATCATACTCTTTTAAAGTATAGCCAACATTTTTTTGTACCTCAGATATACTTTCTGCTTGAGTATAATCATTGCTATAAGAAGCGTTCAGAATAATAGTAGAAACCACAATGCCAAAACATATAATGCCCACATTCAACACATTAGTTTTACTCATAGAAAACAGACCCTTTCAATTGTATAATTTGTATCTATATTCTTGGAATATCCATAGTGTTTTATTCAATGTGCCTAAATTTAAAAAACCTCTTAACAAATAGTTTTTTGTATGTTATAATAGTATAGTGTAGAAACCAAAGGGTTTTTTGTGATAAACACGTCTATTATAGAGGTTTTTACTTAGCCGAAAGGAGCAATTGAATGAAAGATAAGGATAAGAATCTTACCGACGATAACTACGATGATGACTATCTAGACGATTATGAAGAGTACGAAGATGATGAATATTACGACGATGATGACTACTATGAAGATGAGGAAGAAGTCGAAAATATACCATTAAAAGAGGACTCCCCTAGTAATGGTTCAAATGGGTCTAATAAAGATGGTGAAGAGAACCCATACTATGATGACAAATCGGTTGATGATGGCAATGAGAAATTTGACAAGAAAATGGCTCATTTTTCACTTCCAAATCTAAGAGATAAACATAAAAAAAGTGGCAAAAATAATAGAAACCAAAAGAAAACACCTCTATATTATATACTGACATTCTTTAAAAAGTTACTTGCACTAGTTGGCACAACTTTGGTGTCAATATTCTTAATACTTGTCATCACTGGTACGGTATGCGTAGTGGCATTCGTTATATACGTATTAAGCTTTATGGACACCACTACAGATGTAAACTTGACAGAGTATGAAATGTCTTATGCATCTTATATCTACACTGTGGATAGTGACGGAAATGAAGATTTAGTGTATAAAGTTAAGGCATCTGATGGTGAACAGCGTATACCTATAACCATAGACCAGATTCCTCAAGATGTTAGAAACGCTTTCGTATACACAGAAGATGAACGTTTCTACGCCCATGATGGTGTAGACCTAAAGAGAACTCTTGGTGCATTTGTAAACATCTTTACAAATATTTATGGTTCTGAGCAAGGTGGTTCTACTATCACTCAACAGTTGATTAAGAATATCACAGGTGATAATGAAACCAGTTCTGAACGTAAGATTAGAGAAATCTTTCGTGCTATGCAACTTGAAAAGAAATACCCTAAAGATACCATCTTGGAATCCTACTTAAACTGTATATATTTTGGTCGTGTAGATAACAATAACTTAAATGGTATAGAGGCAGCATCTATTGCATACTTTGGTAAGAGTACGTCAGAACTTTCTATCGCTGAGGCAGCTTGTTTAGCAGCGATTCCAAAAGACCCATTCCTCTATAACCCTATTGATAATCCTGAAGAAAATAAGACTCGTCAAGAATATGTACTATCTAAGATGTTTGAAAATGGAGTTATATCTCCAGAACAGTATGAGGAAGCCTTAAACGAAGAGTTGATATTTACTGACTCTGATGAGTTTAAAGAACTCTATCCAGACTTTAAGCTCTTTGATGAAGAAGAAGAAGAGATTGAATACGATGAAGATGGAAATCCTATTGAGAGTATTACTCCTTACTATGTAGATGCTGCTATATATGAGGTTCGTGACTGGATTGCTGAAGAAGAAGGTATATCTCAAGAAGATGCACTTTCTAAGTTCAACAAAGGTGGATATACTCTATATCTAACCATAGACTTAGATATGCAAGCGTATGTAGATGAAAAGTATTTAGACAGAGATAACTTCTTAACGTATGCTAAAAATAGCGAGGGTGAATATGTTCAATCATCTTTCATTGCTATGGACTACGATGGTAATGTATTGGCTATGGCTGGTGGTATAGGTGAAAAAGAAACTAATTTAGGATTTAATAGAGCCGTTCAAGCACAAAGGCAAGTCGGTTCTACTATGAAACCTGTTGCCGCATATGGCTGTGCTTTATACAATGATGAGATTACTTGGTCAACACTATTCCAAGATAAAGGTTTTTTAGTAGATGGCAAGGATTGGCCTAGTAACTACTCGACGTATGGAAATAGTCTTGAATGGACTTATAACTACATATATGTATATGACGCTTTAAGACGTTCAGTAAATACTACTCCAGCCAATATAGTAAATGAAATGGGCTTAGAAACCGTCTTTGACTTTTCTAAGAATAAACTTGGTCTAAATTTAGTATCCCCTGAAGAAGCTGCTAACGGTGTAGGTGATATGACTTACTCATCACTTGCAGTAGGTGGTTTATACGGTGGTACTTCTATTGAAGATTTAGTAAACGCTTATATGCCTTATGGCAATGGTGGTTACTTCCAAGATGCTCATGTAATATCTAGGATTGAAAACAGTGCTACTGGTGAAGTTCTTTTAGATAACAGTGATTCATCACATAAGGAACAAGTTATCGATGAGGAAACTGCTTACGTTATGAATAAACTTCTTAGACAAGTTATCACAAGTGGTACAGGTACCGCTGCTAATTTGAGCAATAAAACAGTTTGTGGTAAGACTGGTACTACTTCCGACTTTAACGATATAACCTTTGTAGGTTTAACTGAAGATTTTGTTAGTGGTATTTGGGTAGGTTACGATACCCCTTATGGACTTTCACCAAGTTTAAGTTCTGCTCAAATTTGGAAAAATGTAATTGGTGGCTATGCTAATAGTTTAGATACCGATGCAAGTTACCCTGAATGTGATACAGTTATTGAGGCTCATTTCTGTACTTCTACTGGCTTAATAGCTACCTCAAGATGTCCACAATCTTCTGAAGTCGGCTATTATAAATCATCTAATGCGACATATTGCGGTAGACACTAACCCTTAACTAGTCTATATATGGGCGGATTACCATATCCGCCCTAATTTTATGATTTTATTTATATTGGAGGATTTTTATATGAATAGATTTAAAATAACTTGTCCATGCCACTTTGGTTTAGAAAGTGTTCTAAAGTTTGAAGTGAATAAGATTGGTGGAGAAGATATTACAGTATCCGATGGTAGAGTATCGTTTATGGGTGACTTTACTATGATAGCTCGTGCCAACTACTGCCTAGCAACCGCTGAAAGAGTTCTAATAGAACTTACTCAATTTAAAGCTAACACCTTCGATGACCTATTGTTTACTATGAAAAATCTACCTTTAGAAGAGTTCATAGGCAAACACGATGCTTTTCCTGTTAAAGGTTACTCTTTAAACTCTAAACTAAAGAGTGTTCCTGCTTGTCAAAGAACTATTAAGAAAGGTGCTGTAGATAGGCTTTGCAACAAGTATGGAGTATCTTACCTTGAGGAAACTGGTGCTACTGTACAGATACAGTTTTCTATCATGCATGATATATGTACTATATATCTCGATACTAGCGGACAAGGACTTCATAAACGTGGCTATCGAAAGATATCTAACTTAGCACCTATTAAAGAAACTCTAGCAAGTGGAATAGTAGACCTTGCTAGAGTTCGCCCTGATAGTATAGTATGTGACCCATTCTGTGGAAGTGGTACAATATTGATAGAGGCGGGTTTAAAAGCTTTAAATATTGCTCCTGGAATCAATAGGCATTTTTCTGCTGAACGTTGGCAGATTAGCAATCAAAAGGTCTGGAAAGATGAACGCTCTAGGGCAATAGACTTAGTAAATAGAGATGCTACCTTTGAAGCATATGGCTCAGATATAGACCCCGATGCTATTGAACTTACTCTAAACAACTTTGCTAAAGCGGGTATAAAGACTAAAATCCATGCTAAACAGAATGATGTCGCTGGTTTCGTTCCTATAAAAGATAGTATCACTATATGTAATCCCCCTTACGGTGAAAGGCTACTTGAGATTAAACAAGCAGAAGAACTTTATGAAATCATGGGAGAATGTTTTGGTAAGGGTAGAAGTAATCCAAGCTATATAATATCGCCACATGAGGACTTTGAGAGATTCTTTGGCAAAAAAGCCGATAAACGCAGAAAACTTTACAATGGTATGATAAAATGTCAGTTATTTATGTATTTTAAATAAATAACTTACGTGTATTTGTAATCTATTTACATTTATAAAATATTACTCAAAAAATCTCCCTCGAATGGAACATCGAAGGAGATTTTTACTATTGTATAATCTGTACAATCTTAATGTAAACACTATCTTTTAGTGTCATCATCAATGTATGATGCAATCTTTTCAATGCACATTGATGCCCTAGAGAATGGATTCTCAGGAAGGAATCTACTACATTTAAATAACATAATGCCATTGCTATGACACTTAGGAAGTATTATAGATACGGTAGCCTTATGAATATCACGTTCTATCTTTTGAGTAGCCTCTGCAGAGAACATTTCACAGAAGTACTTAATATAGAATAGGTCAGTACCCATAATATCTTTTCTTTGAATCTGTTTTTTAAGTTCTTCAGCATCGGTTATTCTAACCTTGCCACTAGGACTCTCAGTAGAGAAGTATAGTTCTGCACTATCTTCAGATAACATCTCTAAGCCTATAATCAACTTATCGACAAAGCCATCGCAGATACACATTAGCTTATTAATGGCAGATAGGCAAAGACTTTCATAAGACAATTCTCCCATCTTAGAAATTATATCCTCGGTACAGTTTATAACGACTTCAATCTTCTTAGGTGATAGAGCCTTTTTACAGTTATCAGCTATACTTTTAGTGAGTGTTGAAAGGCTAATCTCTTCAAGTTCACTTTCACACTCATGTCTAGTTTCAATAATATTGAAAAGAGGTCTATTGCTGTTAATAATATTCTTAGACCATTGTACAATACTATTGTAATAGCTCTTAGACACTCTGGACTTTTGTGCTTGTAAACTGTCCACAGTAGCCATAATATTACAAGTACTATTTCTAATAATAGCTTGATTTTCACTCAATAGGTCGCAAACCGCCTCATCTTCCACAACAGATGCTCCTAAGGTTACTGTTCTAATCTCAACTACAACGAACTCATTGGTTCTGTCGGCAAAAGTTTTAACGTTATAAGTATAGCAATTTCCGTTTATTTTGGCAATATACTCACCAGGATATAGTTCGCATATATTCTTACCAAAGTAATCTTTGCTTTTCTCTCCACGAATATCTTCCTCATAGACTCCAATCTTCGATAGATTACTACACCAACATATGGTATTTTCGGTATTTATTATTACTACCGCCGATTTAGATGTTTTATATAACTTTGTTAAAAAATCAAGTGATGCCATAATATATACTCCTTTCAAATAGATAACATTAACTACTTACTCTCTTTATTAACTAAAGAGGCTCTAATAAAGTCTGTAAACAACTTTTGAGGCTTATTAGGTCTAGATTTAAACTCTGGGTGGAACTGTACACCTATAAACCAAGGGTGGTCTTTAATCTCAACTATTTCCACCAACTTTTCATTAGGAGAAAGTCCTGCTAAAGAAAGTCCTGCTTGAGTTAAAGGCTTTCTATATTGATTATTAAACTCCCAACGATGCCTATGACGTTCATATATTAGTTCCTCACCATATATTTCATAGCACTTTGAAGTTTTGTCCAACTTACAAGGGTATAGTCCCAACCTCATAGTACCACCCTTATCAGTGATGTCTTTCTGTTCGTCCATAATATCTATAACGTAGTTAGTATTAGCATCATCATCTGGTTGTTTAAGCTCAGAAGATTTAGCATCTTTAAGACCAACAACGTTTCTAGCAAATTCAACTACAGCCATCTGCATACCTAAGCATATACCAAAGAACGGAATTTTATTCTCTCTAGCGTATCGTATAGCTTCAATCATACCCTCAATACCTCTGTCACCGAAACCACCAGGTACTATTATACCATCACACATAGATAGCATATCGGGTGCATTTTCTTGAGTAATCTCCTCGGAATTTATCCAAAGGATATTTACCTTAGCATCGTTAGGAATACCACCATGTCGTAAAGATTCTGCAACGGATAGGTAAGCATCTTGTAAGGCAACATATTTGCCTACTAAACCAATGGTAACTTCCTTATGAGCATTTTTCTGTCTTTCGACCATGTCTTGCCATTCTTTCAATTCAGGACTATTATTCTGTAAGCCTAAGTGATGGCACACACAATCTGCTAAACCACTATCTTCAAGCATTAATGGAACTTCATATAAAGATGGTGCAGTCATATTTGGAATAATATCTTCTTTTCTAACGTTACAGAATAGACTCAACTTTTCAATAATATCCTTAGGAATCTCGCTTTCGGTACGACAAACTATAATGTTTGGTTGAATCCCCAAAGATAGTAATTCCTTTACTGAGTGTTGTGTTGGCTTAGATTTCAATTCATTAGAACCTGCAATAAATGGCAATAATGTAACGTGGATATACATAGCATTTTCTCTACCCACTTCAGTAACAAATTGACGAATAGCCTCAAGAAATGGAGTACTTTCAATATCTCCAACAGTACCGCCTATTTCAGTAATAACCACATCAGTATCTATAGACTTTCCTACACGATATATTCTTTCCTTAATCTCGTTAGTTATGTGAGGAATTACCTGTACCGTTCCACCAAGATAGTCTCCACGGCGTTCTTTATTTAGAACTGTCCAGTAGATTTTACCCGTAGTTACGTTTGAGTTTATTGAGAGATTTTCATCTATAAAACGCTCATAGTGACCAAGGTCTAAATCTGTTTCAGCACCGTCATCGGTTACAAATACCTCACCGTGTTGATATGGACTCATTGTACCAGGGTCTACATTAATATATGGGTCAAACTTTTGGATAGTAACTTTATATCCTCTAGCCTTTAAAAGTCTACCCAGTGATGCCGCTGTGATACCTTTTCCTAGTCCAGATACAACACCACCAGTTACAAACACATACTTAGCTGACATAAT
>JAJQGV010000132.1 GCA_021200215.1 Ruminococcus sp.
CTTTTTTGTGATATCCTACAAACTTAAAAGTTTTTAAAATATTTTGTAACATTTCTCCTAGATAAACAGTTATTATAATATAAGGGATATTATAGTATATCCATAAATACTGTTGATACACTAGGTTTTGTTATATGTGAACAAAATATCACTTGCTTTTTTGTGATATCCTACAAACTTAAAAGTTTTTAAAATATTTTGTAACATTTCCCCTAGATAAACAGTTATAATAGTATAACGGATATTATAGTATATCCATAAACATTAGGGAGGATTTTTAATATGAAGAAATTCAAAAGGGTTGTAGCCACCGTAATGGCTCTAGGAATGGTATCTACTATGGGAGTATCTACTCTTGTGAATGCCGACGAAGTACAGAAAACTTTCTATACTGGCGATGTGAATCTTGATGGCAAGGTGAACACTGTAGACCTACTAACACTCAAAAAGATGTTATTAGGTATTATAGATATGCAGGAGATGTACATAGACGATGATACCCTTAAACTCGTGGAAGATACTACTACTAATGAAGTAGATGTAATCAGAGCTACTGAATACACAGTAGATGTTGAAAATAGTACTATCTATGTGACTGAAAAAGACTTTCAAGAAGTACTACTAGATGAAGCTATCACACTAAAGGTTACTGACGATACTGTTTTTAATGGACAGTTCTCAAGCTTAGAAGAACTTTCTGAAAAGTTACAAGACGGTAATATCTATGTAGCTATAACCTATGATGACGTTACTAAGGAAATAACGGAAATAAATCAATTTTCCGTTATAAATACTTCTGAAAGTAGCTTTGTATATGGCACGGAATATCAATACTGGGGATACGTTGTAGACCTTGAAGAAAGTCGTATAAGAGTTCAAGTAGATACCGTTTTAGATGTTCAACCAGTATATTTAGAGCTAATGGTAACTGATGATACTATCTTTAATTCAACTGCTAAAAATCTTGAAGAACTTGCAAATGATGACTCAGACTATATCATTACATTTGACTTTAAGACTCAAGAAGTTTTAACGATAGAAGATGTTATTGTGACATCACAACAAGATTTTGCAACTATGAGCGTATACTATGGCGGAGATACGGAGATAGACGAAATTAACAGTGATGAAAACTTCATAAGAGTTTGTGGTAAAGAAACTGATTGGTATCAAGAACTATACGTTAATGATAGTACTACATACACTGGTTTAGTATCATCTTTTAGTGATTTAAGTGAATATCAATCTTGCTATCTACTTGTAATGACTACAGATTATGAGTGCTATGAGTTTACATATAATTGGAATATCACATACCACTATGATACTACTACTGAAAAGTATATAATAGATAGCATAGATGTATCTAAATGTTAGGAGGAATTTAATATGAAGAAATTCAAAAGGGTTGTAGCCACCGTAATGGCTCTAGGAATGGTATCTACTATGGGATTGTCTGCATACGCTGATACTATTGGCGATAGTCAAAATTCTTTCTATACTGGCGATGTTAATCTTGATGGCAAGGTGAACACTGTAGACCTACTAATACTCAAAAAGATGTTATTAGGTCTTACCGATATGCAACAAATGTACATAGATGATGATACCCTTAAACTCGTGGAAGATACTACTAAAACAGTAAGCTCTGATGATAAGACACTAGAGTTTAATTACGAACTTCAAACGATAACTATCGTTGAAGATGGTATAGTTCTAAACGTTCCCGAAGATGTTTCATGTACTCTTAATTTATCAGATGCTACTTGGAAAGAAATATGTGAAGAATTTGAAAGTGAATATAGTCAGTACATACTCTTTAATGTTACCTATAATGAAGATGCCGACAATGTAGTAACTAACATATCTGTTGTCTATCAAGCAGATGTTCCTATTACTTGTCTAGATGTAATCAGAGCTACTGCATACACAGTAGATGTTGAAAATAGTACTATCCATGTGACTGAAAAAAACTTTGAAGAGGTACTACTAGATATCACACTAAATGTTACTGACAATACTATCTTCAATGCAGAGTTCTCAAGCCTAGAAGAACTTTCTGAAAGGCTACAAGACGGTAATATCTATATAGATATTACCTATGATACTGTTACTAAGAACATAAAGGAAATCGCACAATTAGAATTTGAATGTGATGATAAGCCTGTAATATATCTATATCCAACAGAAGAAACTAAGGTAGATGTATCTTTGGATTTAAATGGCAAATTAACTTGTACATATCCAAAGTATGAGGACGGTTGGAGCGTTATTGCTGAACCTGATGGAACTCTTTACGATGCGAACGGCAACGAATATTACTGCCTATACTGGGAAGGTATTCAAGATGTTACATACGATATGTCTAAAGGGTTCGTAGTTAAGGGTGAGGATACTGCCGACTTCCTTAGAGAAAAACTTCTCTATATGGGATTAACTCCTAAAGAGGCTAATGAATTTATAATCTACTGGTTGCCTAGAATGGAAGGTAATGAGTATAATCTAATAACTTTCCAAGATGATATCTACACTGAAAACGCTAAACTAGATATTACTCCTACTCCCGACAGTATGCTTAGAATATTCATGGCATATCAACCACTAGATGATTACATAGAAATCGAAGAACAAGAACTTTCAACTTTTGAAAGAACTGGTTTCTGTGTAGTTGAATGGGGCGGTACTGAGATAAGTAAATAATTTAACTAATTGGTAGATAGGTCTAGGTACTTCCTAGACCTATCTATTTTAGAATACTGTAGAATATCTTTTTAAAAGCCTTTATGAAATCCATCTTTTCAACATCATTACAAGCAATCAAATCAGTTTTGTAAATCATGGTATCGTCGATATAGAAACATACCTCACCTAAGCGCTGATTTTTCTTAATGGGTGCAACGACATACTCTGGAATGAACATAACATTCTCAATATCGTTAGAACCCTTTGCAACCGTTATGGATTTTAACTCTTTAGGTTCAACTAAGACGGCAAAGTCTGTTCCACCCTTGACTTTTAGAGGTTTCATAAGTTCTGAAGAAAACGATGGTTCAGCGGTAACGTAAGAGTTAAAACCCTTATTCAATAGTTTTTTAGCAATCTTAAAGAGAGAGTCTTTATCGGAGCAGTTTAATACTACCGTCAAATATGAGGTGTTATTCTTTTCAGCAGATGCTATTATACAGTAGTTACTATCACCTAAGTGACTAGCTTTAATTCCCGTTAAACCCTCGTAGGTACGTGTTAGATAGTTTTCATTAACTAGTTCAGTTTCACCATCTCTTAGATAGTCCATATATGTAGACATTATTTCATGTAAGAAAGTATATTGTAGTATTTCACAACCTAGTATTCCCATATCATAGGCTGTAGAGTATTGAGAAGTATCATTGTAGCCACATACGTTACTAAAGTGAGTATTATCCATACCTAAAGTTTTAGCCTTATCGTTCATTATAGATATACATTCTTCTTCAGTATCTCCAAGATATTCTGCCAATACTATGGTACTATCATTGGCGTTACCTATTAGAGTAGCTTTAAGTAGGTCTTTAACAGACATTCTTTCGCCTTGGAGTAACCAAACAGTAGCACCCTCTTTACCTTGAGCATTGTTAGAGGTTGTAAGTTCCGTATCGAGAGTTATATCACCATTAGATACCCTTTCGGCAATCAAAAGGGCAACCATCACCTTGTTTAGAGTTCCAACCTGTAGCCTTACGTTAGAGTTACTTTCCTCTAGTACTTGTTTAGATGAAGTTTCCATCAATATTGCGTAGTTTTCCGAAGGAGTATCTGTTGAAGAGTCATCTGCCGAGCATACTATTATAATACTACTAAAACTTAGAACCATTATCAGCATAGATATGAATATACATATAAATCTTTTCATAGAAAACCCCCCTATGATATTATATTAACCTTTGTGTAAAAGTATGTTATTCAATTAGTTAGCATAAGCTAATCTATTTGACATTTTCTTTCTGCTATGATAATATCTTATATGGATAGTCTAAGCGTCATTTATAGGCTATCTAAAAAAATTGAATATAGTTAGCTGTGACTAACTATGACTATACAAAAGGAGATTATACTATGAATAAGATTAAGTCTTTAATGTGCCTATCACTTTGCATGGCTACCGTATTGAGTACAATGCCTATAGTCGCTAACGCTGATGACGAAAGTATTAAATATGGTACTATGGAAATTCCATATGCTGAATTTTATGCAAATGAGGGTATAGAATACGATGTAGATGCCGTTTCATCTGCTACTACTAGCAAGTGGAACAAGGAAAGTCTAGTTGCTGGAACTTATAATCAGCCAAATCTAAACGAGGACGGTACAGAAGATGGTACTGGTACTATATTAGGTGTTGTTTACTACGTTGCTCTAACCGATGAAACCCTTGAGGCTTTAGGTGAGGATAACTACAACTTTACTGAAGTTGAAGACATTCCTTCTGCGTATAAAGAAGTAACCATCACTGAAGATGGAGTAGAATTTTCAGCAGTTAAGGGTGAAACTACTTCCGTTGATGCTACTGCTACTATCTCTACAAGTACTCCATGGGGTGACTATCTTTTAGATGTTGAAGCTACAGAAGAAAATGCTTTAAGTAGTGAAACTATTGGAACTACCTATGGCGTTATTTTAACTACTACAGATGGCGATAACTATGCACTTCGTCACCTTGAAAACATATGGAGAGGTGAGTTTGCTTGGTCTGTAGGCATTACTACTCAAGAACCACTTGGCAATACACTATCATATGAAAACTTTGAAGGTCTAAACGGTGCAACCATAGATACTATTACATATATCACTGAAAAAGGCTACTTCACTGTAGATACTGAACTTTACGTTCCTAAGAAGTTCGTAAACACCCTAGAGGTGTCTGATGCTAATATATCCGATGGTTCTACTACTCTAACTACTACTGGATTCCCTGAAGATTATGCTAAGACCTACACTATTGATGGTCTTGAGGCTACCGTATCTGATGATACTATTACCTTTACAGATGCCGTTCCTGGTTCATATACTCTAGTAATTAGTGACGAAGATGGTGTTTATGCTGATGTTTCTGCATCGTTTATACTATCTACAGATGAAACTCCTGCAGTTGCTAAGGGTAATGCTCTAGTTAAGGCTGATGGTGCTACCGATGAAGAGTTTGCTAACTTCTTAGCAAACCTATCTACTGCTACTATGGGTGACGATACCTATAGTCTATCTGGACGTAGTAGCGTAGCTATATTTAATGAAGATGGCTCTGTAAATACAGATATAACTCAAGGTAGTGGTGATAACGCTGTTAAAATCTTTGCTGAAGATGGCACATACAATCTAACAGTATACGCTACTGGTTATGAAAATCCAGTTGAGGTAACCGTTACCATTGGTGAGGTAGAAGAACCTATTACTGAGTTCACTATAGGTGACAGCACATTCCCTCGTGGTGATGTTACTCTTGATGGCAAGGTTACTACCGCAGACCTATTAATGCTTAAAAAGTATCTATTAGGTTTAATGGATTGGGAATAACTATATATGTTCACTGAAATTCTATAAAACTTTTAACCTTTCTGTTGACATATCTAAATGGATTGAGTATAATAATAGAGCATACTTAAGTATAGCAGAAAGGATTTGTTTTTATGGAAAAATTAAGTATTAATTTTGAAAGAATTGCAGATGTGGAAAAGTTCGTTAAAATTGTCAGCAATTACGATTTTGAAGTTACTCTTTCTCAAGGAAAGTATGAAGTAGATGGTAGTTCTCTTATGGGAATATTCTCTTTAGATATGACTAAACCTATCGATATTATTATTGGTAAGAAAGATAACTCTGTAGGTACTTTTATCGATGAAATTAAAGAATATATTGCTTGATTTTTTAATCGATATCCATAGCTGACACGAAGTCAATCTACGCATACTAGGTATGTATGTCACACTCTATGAAATTATCTAGCGTGGATTGAAATAATATATCATTAATCTATGGCGGAAATGCATTACTTTCCGCCATAGTTATATATATATTAACCTAGAGTTACATCTAGCACCATCATTAATGCGAAACCTATCGCAAAAGATATAGTTCCCATATTGGAATGTGGCTCTTTAGACATATCTGGAACTAACTCTTCCACGATGACGTATATCATAGCACCAGATGCAAAACTTAATAGGTATGGCAATATTGGAACTAAAAAGTTTGCAAATAGTATGGTTATAATTGCTCCAATAGGTTCAACTATGCCTGATAATATTCCATATAGGAACGATTTAGGTTTAGTAATGCCCTCTGCTCTTAGTGGCATGGATATTATTGCACCCTCTGGAAAGTTCTGTATGGCTATACCAATGGATAGTACTATAGCATTCATGAGTGTTATGCTTGAGCTTCCTGTTAGATATCCTGCAAAGACTATTCCCACTGCCATTCCTTCTGGTAGATTATGCAACGTTACGGCTAATACTAACATAGTAGTCTTTTTTAGATGGCTCTTTACACCCTCTGATTGCGTACTGTTTACGTGTAGGTGTGGAATTATAACGTCTAAGACTAATAAAAATCCTATGCCTAATAGGAATCCTATGGTAGTTGGTAGAAATGCTAACTTTCCTAAGTGTGCTGATTGCTCTATAGATGGAATTATTAAACTCCAAATAGATGCAGCCATCATAACACCCGATGCAAATCCCGTTAGCGATTTCTGTAATATATGGTTTAGTGTATTCTTCATAAAAAATACACATGATGCTCCTAATGATGTCCCTAAGAATGGTATTAATAACCCTTGAACTACTTCTTTTTCCATAATCGCCTCACCTTTGATAATATATTTTCTAGTTATCATATGCTAACTTGATATAGTATATCATGGTTAGATTTCTGTGTCAAATATGTTATCCTGTTCATATAACTATCCCTTATATAAGTATATGTTAAAAAATTTATATTGTGAGTTTTAAAATTCTACTTGAAATTAAAGTAATATCGTGATATAATACACTTATACATATATATTTTTTAAGG
>JAJQGV010000153.1:0-29033 GCA_021200215.1 Ruminococcus sp.
ATTTATCCTAATATGTTAATTGTTGAAATTAGATAAAATCAATATGGGTGATATAGATATTTTTTCACAAAAATATTTTATCGGCTTGATTTTATTTGGAAAATGTGTTATAATCATAATGTAATAAACGTTTTATGGTTATATAATCACATATGTGATTATCTTTTAATGAGGTGATATTATCTATGTTTAGCATTAATGATTATGTAGTATATCAATATTGGGTTTGCCAAGTTATTGATATAAAAAAGCTTGACTACAGCGAAATGGGATTCAAAAAAGATGTAACATATTATATACTACGTTCCCTATATGAAAAGGAAACGTTCTATATTCCTATAACGAATACAGACTCCGTTAGAAAACCTTTAAATAAAGACGATGCTATATCTTTAATCGATAGTATGCCTTATCTACAAACTATTGAAAAACTTAACGATGACGAATACAGAAGTGTTATTCATAACTATGATTGCAACTCTTATGCTAGAATAGTTAAAAGTATCTATAGAAAGAATAAGTATAACTCTTCTATAGGCAAAAAACTATCCAATGCAGATAGTAAGTATTTACATATAGCTGAAAAATATCTCTACGATGAACTAGCTTTTGCTTTGAATATATCTGCTAAAGATGTAGACCAATACATTAAGGACAGAATAGAAACACAATCCAGTGAAACTGCTTAAACTAAATATAATAGGTAGGTTTTTTTGAATCTACCTATTTTTTTACCTAAGCTAAGATAGTAAAATTAAGAAATATCCATGTAGGGAACGCTCTTTGAGTGTTCCCTATATTAAACATAAAAGGAACGTCCAAAGGACGTTCCCTAAGATTTAAAATATATTAACCCGTTAAACCACTACGCTCAATGCCCTCGACGAACTGTTTCTGTAGGCAACTATATAACACTAATATAGGTGTAATAGATATCAAACAACCTGCTTCCATCCAAACAATCTTTTCACGAACCGATACCTGTGCAGTAGCACTATTGAATAACGTAGTATTAAGAGTGGTATCTAAGTTTTTAAGCATTAAGGCTATGGTTTTATTCTCTGTAAAGAACGATGTACTTACATAGTAGTCATTCCAATACCAAACTACGCTAAATAGAAAGACTATCAAGAAACTAGACTTTGCATTAGGTACCATAATCTGTACGAAAGTTCTAAATGGAGCACAACCATCTAAATAAGCAGCATCTTCTAACTCTTTTGGGAGTCCTTTAAAGAACTGCCTAAAGATTAGAATCATAAGACCAGCACGAATACCATTAGCCATTAAAGCAGGTAGATACATAGTCAATGGACTGTTAATCAAGTTAATATTAGTACCCATAAAGTATCTAAATTGAGTATACTGGGGAATTAATATAATCTGTTGAGGTACTAATATCATTAAGATAACTATAGCGAATAGAATGTTCTTACCTTTAAAATTAAACCTAGCGAATCCGTAACCTGTGATGGCACACGTTACTACTTGAACTAAAGAACAACCAATATTAAGTAATAGAGTATTCTTTAAAGTTTCACCGAAATTCATAGCTTCAGCAGTTTCTTTAATTACTGACAGTGTTAAGTGTCTAGGAATCCACATTACTGTAGGGTCATTCATATCGGTTTGTAGTCTAAAGGCACACGATATCATAAATATCAATGGATACAGTATTACAAAACACAATCCAAAAAGAATAAGAAACCTAAATACTGGCCAAACCTTCTCTAACAAAGATTTATTACGCAAATATGTACGCTGTTCTTTAGTCATACTAGCCTTATGAACTTTGTCACTAATTTTAGCCTCAAACTTTTTATCTCCCAAGGAATTTGAACCTGGTATTGCCATTTTAAAACTCCCTCCCTTAGTCTACTTCGTAGTAGATAAACTTATTCACAATAACCGTAATGATACCTACTGCAATCATTACTATAACGAAGTAAGACCACGCCATAGCAGCAGCCTCACCGTACTTCCAGTCGGATTGAACCTCTAGGATTCTGTTCATAACTGAGTTAGAAGTATCTGTAAAACTATCTATAATAGTAAATATTAGATTTGCTAAAATCATAGGTGAAACGTAAGGAAAAGTTATCTTCCAAAAGTATTCCCAAGCGGTAGCACCCTCCATTTGAGCAGCCTCCTTAGCGGAAACTGGAATGTTCTGTAAAGCGGCTAAGAATATCAATATTTGAATACCAGAGTTCCAAACCAAGCTAAATATATCGGTTGTAACGCTCTGTATAGTTTCAGTTATGGTATCGCTTATACCATATATGCCTACAAACTCAAGTAACTCACCCACCAAATCGGTTTCAAACATAGTAGAAAACTGTGAAGCATCGCTACTACCACTAGAACTCATATCGCCTGAGATTATAGCGTACACTGGGCCAGTTGCTATTATTACTGGTAGAAAGAATACAGCTCTAGCGAAACCTCTGCCTTTAAACTTTTGATTAAGCATTACTGCTACGAACAGTGAGAATATTATTATCAGTGGAGTTTTAATAGCTGTATCTTCAAGTACCGATACTAAATACTTAGAATAGTTAGGGTCTACACCGAAAGCGTAAACATAGTTTTCAAAACCTACCCAAGTTTCTTGAACACCACCCGTAGCAGGTGTAACGGTTTCAAATGAATACTTCAAAGAAGTAATAAGTGGAATCAAAAACCATTTAATAGTACCTACTAACCAAAGACCTATAAAACCATAACCATAAAGGCTTTTTCTTTTTTCATAAGGCATTTGAATACCTTTACTCTTCTTCATCACTCATACCTCCTTCAATGGTTACATAGTCGGAGTATTTATACTCAACACCGTTGAGCTTAACAGACATATCTTCAATGTTGACTTCTGTCTTAGTGCCGTTTGCATACTCTGTAAATATAATATCATCTACTTGCTTATACGATGTTATATATGAACCACTAACGGCATCTAAGATATCCTTTGCAAACAGATACTGTTTCGATGCAGTATCGACCCAATATTCATAGTTAGCATAGTAAAGAGTATCATACTCAGTATCCTTTAGTGTGCTAGTTTCCTCGTAAATCATATCGTAGCGAGGATTCATACCCGTTGCAATAGCTTGTAGTAGTAAAGTATCACTATCGGCACTAGCGTTTATAGGCGTAGTAGCTAAAGGAATAACTCCATGCATAACTAGTTGATAGAATGGAATATCGGCATCAAAGACGTCATAGCCACTAGAGTATAACGGTACATCAGTAATATGGTCTAAGTAAGGTAAAGTATACTCATTCGCACCTATACCTAATACTGAACCTACTGTGGATTGTATATTACTTAAACTTTCGGTTACTATGTTTTGAGTATCTTCTCTGCAAAGGCTCTGTTTACCATAATCTCCGTATAGCAAAGACGTCATATCACCTATAGATACTCCACTTAACTTTGCAGATGAATAGTTCTTAGCAAGTTTTGAATATATCTCATTGAATACTGTTGGAGATAGTAATGAATAGGAATCTTTGTCACTATCCTGTTCACCGAAAGCTAGGTCATAGGAAATTATTCTTGAGTATGAGCCTGAAACTCTAATGTTAGTATTTTGGAAAGTATAGTAACCTTGCCCCGATACGAAGGTATCGTTTTCTACTACTGGATAAAGTAAGATGCCGTTTTCATCTAAGAACTTTTTCAAAGATTTAAAGTCACTACTACCACCTAAAGTATTAGATGGTGTAGCCTTATAATCTACTTGATTCTTAATACCTGCATTAGTCCAATTATGATAGCTTACTACCATATTATCAGTACCGTTATCTTTAAGTTGACTAAGTATGGTCTGAGCATCATCAAAAGATGTTATAGAAGTCTTTAAGGTTATAGGAATACCACACACTGGAGTAAGTTTTTCAACTCCACCGTATAAGTCTACATACATATTAGATGAGTTTTCCGTTTCCTTTTGAGTAACTCCCCCATCAGATAGTAGATAGTTCCTATAACATTCTGCTATGTCGGTATAGTCTAAGTTGTCGTCTGCAAGTGGATAGTATCTAACTTCAATAGTATCCATCTTTATGCCGTTCTTTTCAAATACGGTCAATGGAGTAGTATCGCTACCCATATAGTAAGTGTCGGTACTACGTAGAGTAAACTCAAAGTTACATATGTTATAGCTACTCTTAGACTGTATACTAACACTAGACTTTATAGTGGCATTAGCATCACCTTGAACTGCTACCGCCATGATTCCATTACCATCATCTCTAACTATGCCATACATTGGAAAGTTTACTTGCTGAGTATACGCAGATGCTGTAGTTGATACCATAGCAACATCTGAGCCATAAACCTTTCCACTATAAGATTTAGCAGAAGTCTTACCATTGTTAAAGTTTATCAAAGCACCCGAACCATCTGGAATTACAAAGTAACCATCACAATCATCTTGAGATACTGCTCCAAAGCTACCTAACAAGGTCATAGATGTAAGTATCTGTCCCTCAGTATCAGAAGGGTTGTCCTCTACGATATCGGCAGTGTTGACCACTACCTTTAAGTAATCATCTTCAAGAGTATATTCTACTGGAATAGTTATACCAGCCTTCTTAAACTTAAAGGTAATCTTTATACCATTATCAATAGTTTCATAGCTAGATGTACCATTTTTAGCAGAACGTTGATTAGATGTAGTTCTGTCAGCAGGTTTACCATAGGTAAAAGTTAAAGCAGATTTAAGTTCTTGCCTTAAAGTATTAGTAGCATTTACATCGCCCATAGCGTTTACAGGTGATGACCACCAAATAAACCCATTAGATTTATTCTGCAAAGCTAATAAATCCTCATCTGCCTCTTCATCATCATTATATTTTAGAATAAAGTTATCATTTTCAGCGATGGTAGTCATACTATTGAAAAGAGTTTGTTCATCTCTAGCGATGAAGTCTTCATCGACGGCATCAGCCTCATACTCTTCTTGAACAGAATCGTCATCACCATCTACGGTAGCCTCAACGGATACATCATCTTCGGCATCAACCATAAACGATGTACTCATTTGAGATGTAGTTATCATTGAAAGCACTAGCATGGCGATAATAAACTTTTTAAAACTTTTCCCATTCATAATTTAAAAATCACCAACCTTTCTAAACTTTCAATCTGTAAGCAATCTCGGTATATACCGAATAAACGAATACGTAAACTTGCTGGAACAATGACAGTAACAGCACTAACAAGAATAGTATTATAACCATAGCAAATATAGTTAATATTATATCACCTATAGTTTTTAATACGCTAAACTGATGTACCGTTTTAATAGCCATAAACATCAATATAATACTCCAAAGAGTACCTATTACCTGTATTGCTTGCATGAATATATACTCATCACGAACCAAAAAATGAGATAGAAACACGTTTATAAACACTTGTACAATGTAAGGAATCAACGCATAGGCACTAAATATACATATGTTTTTTAAAGTACCCTCACCATCTAATAGAGTACTTATAGCCCAGTTGCCTATAACCCATGTAGCAAATAATATAATACTCTGTACTAAATATGGTATAATGTTAAAGATTTTATCATAGGAAACATAGAATTGAAAACCATACAATCTGTCATAAGCTATTTGAGCCACAAACAACAGTACTACTATAATAAATGAGTACTTTAAAGAACCACCTTTTTTCCAACGCAAATCCTCGTAGCCCTCAAAAGGGTGCATAATGGTATGCTTTACCCATTGTCTTTTAGTTAAGTCCATCATGAGCTTTTAATCCCCTTTCTTTTTGCAAGTTTAGACTTTATAGCTTGTACCAACATCTTAAATAGAGTAGTATTCTTCTTCTTTTTAAGAATCACATCTACTAACCATATAGCTATCAATAGCACTATAACGAATATTATCAAGTCAAAGTGGGAATCTATCCAATCTTGACGATAACCCTCGAATGCACGATTATACCTACTACCAGCATCGGCAAGTTTAGCGTACTTCATGGATTCTTCATATTCACCAGAGTTTAACTTAGCACTTGCAATACCAAGATAAGCCTTTCTGTAGTTACCATCATACTTTAAGACTTCATACCAATAGTCTAAAGCCTCATCATAGTAGCCATCGTTGTATAGGTCTGTAGCCTGATGAACTATAGAACCAAACTCAGTTTCTTCAAATATGGTTATAGTATTTTTTAAGCTATCTACTACGTATAGATTCGCTCCCATGCTTTCCACAGCAGATACCTGCTTAAAGCCACCCAACTGTTCAGCAGTAGTACCTACTACGAACAGTAGATTACATTCAGAGTCATATTGAAACACTCTATTAGTGGTTAAATCCAAGCAGTTAATATATCCGTTATCACTAATATCTATATCAGTAAAAGCCACAGTTTTGTCGGTATCCACATTGGAAGTACTGTCACCCCAAACTACATCTAAGCCTTCAAAGAGGTTATCACCTGCTGGATTCACCTTCTTAACGATGTCAGTATCTTCCGATTGTGTACAAGTATATATAAACTGTCCATCGATATCAAAGTTATTAAAGCCTACTGGAACGCTCTTAGAACGTCTAGCACGCATCTCATCGGTAGCGATTAAGTTCCACATATAGTTACTTATAACCTCAGCAGTCTGTTTAACCTTGTTAGCACCATAGAAACCCACGAACTCACCCGTACTATCAAACATTACAGCACCGCTAGTTATGTTGTTTACTACTACGTATACGTATCCCGCACTATCCACCAATACCTTTTGAGGTAAGAACGTTAAATCTTGAGAATACACTTCAGAGGTTGGTTTAGTGAACTCTGCCTCGATGTTACCGTTCATGTCAGACTTTATAACCCTAGAGTTTTTGTTATCGGCGATATACATATAACCGTTTGCACTGTCCACAAAGATACCCATAGGATTACTTAAAGTAGTAGGCTCCCCATCAAGACCAGTAAAGGTATCGTATATGTTTACTACCTCGCTAAACTCACTATCAAAGACTACTATTCTGTTGTTGCCACTGTCTACCAAGTAGAAGTTATTATCATCATCTTTAAATATATCATTAGGGGAAGAAAAATGTTCGATATCGAAATCTTCGCCCGAAATACTTCTTTCAGCCAAGTAACCCGCTTGTGATGGTATTGCCTCACCCCAACGGTCGTAGTTGTACACTTCATAAGGCTCATCTGCAAAGGCAGGAAGTATCATATTACTAACGGTCAACATACCAGTGAAAACACTAGTAAATAATCTTTTAAAACGTTTATGCACTTATTAAATTCACCCTTTCCGTAGTAGATTAATCCTTAATACCCGAATGAGCCATAGTTTCTATAACGTTTTTCTGTGCTATTACGAATATCAAAATAGGAGGTATTAACATAAACACTGCTGATGCCATAGCAACACCAGCTCTTGCTAAACCTGCCGCAGCAGCTTGTTGTACTACTGTAGGTAGAGTTTTTAAACTTTCATCATATACTAAGCCACCACCTGCAATGTTCCAAGCGTTTTGGAAAGCAAATATTATCAAGGTCATAAGAGCAGGTTTTTGGTTAGGCATAACTATCTTCCAACAGATTGTAAACATATTAGCACCATCAACCTTAGCGGCTTCAATCATAGCGTCTGGAACTTGTGTCATAGATTGACGCATTAGGAACAATCCCATAGGAGTAGCTATCGATGGAAGTATTAAAGCCCAGTAGGTATCTATCATACCAAGTTGAGCCATTACTATATACTGCATTATGTATATAACATTACTTTGATACAATAGCGATACTACTATTATAGAGTTAAGTATCTTATTACCAGGGAATCTACACTTTGCAAGTATGAACGCTGCCATAGCCGATACAAAGCAATGACATACTGTAACCGTTACGGTTATAAACACACTGTTAAATACATATCTTGAAAATGGTACCCATAGGTCACCAGCGACCTTAAACATATCCTTAAAGTTGTCAAGTGTTGGATTTAACGTATATAACTTTGGTGGGAATATAAAAAGTTCTTGCACAGGCTTTATAGACATTACTACTGCTAGATATATGGGCAATGC
The DNA here is from genome assembly GCA_021200215.1 of Ruminococcus sp. Taxonomy (GTDB): domain Bacteria; phylum Bacillota; class Clostridia; order Oscillospirales; family Ruminococcaceae; genus UBA5884. The sequence goes on from JAJQGV010000153.1 coordinate 8,074, forward strand.
CATAAATAAACCTAATATAAGCAAGAATATAAATATTCCAGTAGTACTACCTACCTTAGTACCTGCCTGCTTATTAGATTCTTTCATCTTTCGTGTATCAATCATTTAGTATACTCCCCTCCTTTAGTCTAAGTATTTGTTAAGTGCAGTACTTATTAACTTATTAGCCACATACATAGCTACAAAAAGAACCATACATATAGCAGATGCATATCCCATTTCATAACGAACCCAACCATAGTCATAGGCGTGTGTCATAATGGTATGTGCTGCATAGTCTGTACTTGGAAAACCTACAAGGTTTCTACCAACTATGTCCGCAGTAAATGAAGATACTATCTGCATAACTGCTGCGAACATCAACTGTGGCCCCATAGATGGAATAGTAATGTATATAAGTTCTTGCCATCTGTTCTTAATGCCCTCAATAGCACCAGCCTCATATTGAGAACGGTCTATGTTTTGGAAACCCGCTCTAAGGGCAAGGAATCCTGCACCTAAGGAAATCCACATTTGAACCACTATTACTACACCTAAGATGTAAGTAGAGTCTGTTAGCCACTGTATTGGTGATGTGATTATTCCTAAGTTAATAAGCATAGAGTTTAAGTAACCATAAGAGTCACCACTGAATATTAACTGCCAAACTGTATATACGTTTGCCATAGATGGTGCATAGAATATTAAAGTGAATATAGTCTTTAGTCTTGGGTGAAGTTCATTAATCAACCAAGCTAATACAAAACATAGAATATAACTTATAGGGCCTGTAAATATGGCAAAAACTAAGGTTACTCTAATAGAGCTTATAAAGACTTTATCTGAAAGGAATAATGTGGTAAAGTTTGAAAGTCCTATAAACTTTGGAAACTGTACCATATTAAAGTCTGTAAAACCCATAGGTAATGATAGCACAACAGGTATTATTGTAAATACAAAGAATAGTAGCATAAATGGAAGTAACATAAGATAACACTCTTTATTCTGCTTGACTTGAAGCCACATAATACGACGTTGTTCTTTCTTATCACGAACCCCTATCTTATCCTTTTCAATCAAAGTTATCCCTCCTAAATGAAATTTGTCGTTCTAGTCGTCAAGTCCAAGATTTTCACGTTTTCTTGTAATCTCCGCATTAATATCTCTGTTATACCACATTAGAGTATCTCTAGGATTCTCTGCGTTGTTTACAGTTTCTCTAAAGGCATTCATAACGTTTCTAGTAACCGCATATGATGCTGGAATGATGGCAATCTCATCAAGTTCGCTCTGCTGTGCTTGTAGCTTAGATAACTCACTAGATGACCATGATAGTTGAGTTAAAGCCTCGGTATTAGCAGTAGCATAACGACCCATCTGTCCCATTAAGCCCTCAATAGACGTACCATATTCTACTTGAACTTCTGTAGATGAGAACCACTTTAAGAACTCCCAAGCATCTTCTTCACTAGATACTTTGTTAAATATGATTGCACAAGTACCTGTAGAGTTAGTAGCATGAGATATTGTGCCATCTTCTTGAACTGTACCAGGGACTTCAGTCATATCCCATAGACCGTTAATCTCTGGGGAAGCTACAGAAAGTTGATTGAAGAATGTATAGTTCTGTATTACTATTGGATATTCACCAGTTCTAAAACGATTAAAAGCATCATAAGTTTGTTCAAAGCCATACTTAGTATAGAAGTCTGTCCATTGTTCGAAAGCTTGTACAGCTTTTATATCATCGAAAGAGGTAGCAGTTTGGTCTTCATTATAGTAGTTTAGACCATTCTGTAATAAAAGAGTTGCATAGGTATGTCCTGCCTCGGTAGCTGCGGAAACGTTTACAGTTGGAGTCACCAAACCTACCGACATATAACTTCTTTGGAATGCTGGGAGCATTTCAAGTAGTTCGTCCCAAGTTTCGGGAGCATGGTCGAAACCTAGTTCGCTAAGAACGTCTTTACGATAGAACATCATAGGGAAGTTCTGTTCTAATGGAATACCATAGCACTTGCCATCATAAGTATATGGAACTATAGCGTTCTCTTGAAAACGACTAGCGACTTCGTCAAAGTCATCAAATTGAGATAAGTCTGTTAAGAGTCCTCTAACGGCTAAGTTTACTGGAAGTTCACCCGCAGAGAACAGAGAGATATCTGGCCCTTTACCCGCAAGGGTAGCCTCTACTAGAGTACCTTGCACTAGGTTTACTGACACTGGAATACCTGTTTCAGGTGTAAATTCAGACTCTACTAACTCTTTAACTACTTGAGCTTGGTCACGACCTAAACCTACCCATACCGTTATGGCATCTTCACTTGAGGTATCAGAAAGCACGTTATAATCATCGGTAAACGAGCCTATAAACGATTGAAAACCAAACGATACCGATTTAAAGAAGTTTTCCTTTACAGAGGTAAATTCTTGGTCAGCAGATGCCAACTCAATATAATCTATTTCAAGGGGTTGTTCTCTGTAATCTCTCATCCAAGAGGATATTGCCGTAACGTTATCTTTAATCTGTGATAGATAGTTAGGAATCTTTAAAGGTTTTTCCACGCACTTATCGAGTATTACGGTCATCTGTTCAAGGGTAGATGCTTCCGAACCCTCAGAATTAGATAGTGTTTCTATATTATTTTGAATATCTTTTAAATCTTGAGAGATTTCTGCAAAAGTATCTACTAGGTCAGGAATTTTAGTATGTACATAGTAGTCGGTATACTTATCGGGGTTAGGACTAGTAATCATTAAAATCTGTCTGTAGTAGTTGTTAATCTTGAGTACTATATCATCTAGTTGACGCATAGAGTCACCAATCTCACCAGGTATTACTTCCATAGAAAGTTGATGAGTACCTTTAGTCAGATACACATAAACGTCTTCACCGTTTTCATCTTGTGGAGTAACTACGCTCCAATCGGTATTATAGTAGAACTTAACTTGATTCAACTCTTCACAAGGAACTTCGCCATCTATGTAGATACGCCTATTAGAATAGAATCCACGCATTTCTTGTTGCCTAGATTTAATACCAAGCTTATACCAACCATCATTTTCAACTTCTACTTCCCAAGTAATAGTTTGTAAAGCCTGTGACCATGTAGCATCACCAATAGTATTATACATCTGTTTAACTGGGTCAGATGGTGATACTAAGTAGCTATCCTTGTCATAGGTGGGATATAAAGTTGAACTAGACTTATATGTAGCCTGTTCGCCCTCAATACGAATTAAAGTAGAGGGTGTACTTTCGATAGTAACATCAGTATCTATATTAGATACATAATCATCATAGGTTTGAACGCTTTCAGGGTTATGGAACTTAAGATATTCAATACAAATATCGGCTCTAGTACCGTTCAATGTAATAGTATGTGAACCCTCTTCTAAGTAGAAGATAAGCGGGTCATTAAAGAGTCCATCAATATCTTTAATATCAGTAACCTGCCACATACCATATTGAACCTGTGAAGGTCTTATTTGATTTCCACTAGAGTCTTCCTTAATATCTTCTTCATTAATCCAAACCTTATTAAGCTGAACTCTATCTGCCGTACTGTATGGAACTTCACCATCTAACTCTATTGAAAATTCAATAGTATTAGAGCTAGATACTATGTTATAATAAGACATTTCTAAACAGTATATACCCGTTTCTTCAACGTCAAACTGATAAGTAACTGAACCTTCTAAGCTGTTCCAAATTAAAACGTCACCATTAGAGCCTTCATACTCTCCAATAGAGAATTCACCATCTTCAACTGAAACATAATCCGTTCCATTGATAACGATTTCTTTATCTGGACGAGTTTGGGTTGAGTATTCATCATAATAGTCACTATAGGTAGTCTGCTCAACGTATAGCTCTTCTTCCGTATCAGAGTCTGTAGTAGTATCCAAATCGCTAGTAGAAGAACCTATGGTATCATCTTCAGCCCGAATGGATAGCCTAGGATAGGCAACGGTAGTAGAAACTAGACACAAAGAAACTACCAATGCAACTATCTTTTTCCTAACCATACTTTTCCACCTTTCTTTATACATATTAATTAAACTATTTCGACTCAAGTTCTGTAATATCGATTACATAACGCACCATACCACAGAAATTAATACTTTACTTATCATTATAACTAAATAAATGTCTATTGTCAAGATACAATAATTTACTTTTGACCTTGAGAAAATCATTTGTGTATAATGTACAAATGTATAGGATATTATTTGTATAAGTTTATAGTAATGCTATCTAGTGAAAATGACTTGCAAAAAACTAAGAATTATGGTACAATTAAAAAGTACTTTATCTTACATTTAAATCTATTTGAGTTATGAAAGATTTAGTAATATTTTTTCATTAGGAGTTTTAATATTATGATAGTATTAGGTTGCGACCATGCTGGATATCCATTAAAGGTTGAAATTACCAAATATTTGACCGAAAAAGGTGTAAATTTTATAGATGTGGGTTGTGATGGGGAGTCTTGTGACTATCCTATTATAGCAAAAAAACTATGTAACAAGATTACAGATGGCACTTGTTCTACTGGATTACTCTTCTGCGGAACTGGTGTAGGTATGTCGATATGTGCTAATAAGATAAAAGGCATTCGTGCTTGTGTATGTTCTGACTATTTTTCAGCTAAACTTACTCGTATGCATAATGATGCCAATGTTCTTTGTCTTGGTGCTAGAGTAATCGGTACTGGTACAGCTATTGAGTTGGTAGATATCTTCCTTAATACCGAATTCGAAAAAGGTGGTCGTCATCAAAGGCGTGTTGACCTTATATCTACGTTAGAAGATTAATATTTATTCTTATAGGAGTGATTTTTTATGAATATGCAAAACGTACACGTTATTGAACACCCTCTTGTTCAACACAAAATATCCTTAATGAGGGACGCTAACACTGGCTCTAAAGAGTTTAGGGAATTAGTATCTGAAACTGCTATGTTAATGTCCTATGAGGCTACTAGAAACTTACCTCTAAAAGAGGTAGAGATTAAGACTCCTCGACACTATACTAAATCTAAGGTTATATCTGGCTATAAAATGGCTTTGATTCCTATACTTCGTGGTGGTCTACCTATGGCTGAGGGTGTATCTAAACTAATACCAACCGTTAAGATAGGTCATGTTGGTGCTTTTAGAGAACCATCTACTGGTGAAACTGTTAAATACTATGCTAAGTTTCCTGCCGATATCAATGAACGCCATGCTATAATAGTAGATACTATGCTTGCTACTGGTGGTGCAGGTGTTCTAACTGCCAACGAACTAAAAAAAGTCGGCGTTAAAGATATTAAATATATGTGCTTAATAGCTTCCCCTGAGGGCTTAGAAGCATTGACTTCCGCACACCCTGATATTGATATATACTGCTGTTGTATCGATAAGGGTCTTGACGAAAATAACTACATCGTTCCGGGCTTAGGAGATGCAGGTGACAGAATATTTGGTACTAAGTAATTTAATCAATCGTTAGAGATTAATTATTAATTGTTCACAAGGAGGTTTTTTATTATGTGTGGTGTAGTAGGCTATGTAGGTGACAGAGATTGTACAGATGTACTTATAAATGCACTATCTAAATTGGAATACAGAGGCTACGATTCAGCTGGTATTGCCGTATTTGAAAGAAACAAAATAGTAGTCGAAAAATGTCAAGGTAAGTTGAAAAATTTAGTAACTAAGTTGGAGTCCGAACACAAACCTTTAGGTCACTGCGGTATAGGTCACACTAGATGGGCTACTCATGGAGAACCATCTGACATTAATTCCCATCCACATGGTAATAAAAGAGTTACCATCGTTCATAATGGAATCATTGAAAACTATCGTCAACTTAAAGACTTCCTATCTAATGAGGGATATTCTTTTGAAAGTCAAACCGATACCGAAACCGTCGCTAAACTATTAGATTACTACTACGACGGCAACCCATTAGATACCATTACTAAAGTAGTGACAGAGATAGAAGGTTCTTATGCCTTAGGCATAATATTTAGAGATTTCCCAGATACTATATTCGCTGTTAGAAAAGATAGTCCATTGATAGTAGGCTTAGGTGAAAATGAAAACTTTATAGCATCAGATGTTCCTGCCATCTTGAAGTACACTAAAAATTACTACCTACTTGAACAAGATGAAATCGCAATTATAAAAAAAGATAGAGTTAAAGTATATGATGTACATCATAACTTACTAAATAAAGAAGTTATGGTCGCAGATTGGGATATCAATTCGGCTGAAAAATGTGGTTATGAACACTTTATGCTTAAAGAAATCCATGAACAACCTACTGCTATAACCAATACGGTATCGCCTAGAGTTTTCGACGGTATGCCTAACTTAGAAGAGTGTGGTATTACTGTAGACTATCTAAAAGGAATATCCCGACTATTTATAGTAGCTTGTGGAACGGCTATGCACGCTGGAATAGTTGGAAAGTATGTAATTGAAGATTTGGCTAGAGTACCCGTTACTGTGGATATGGCATCTGAATTTATATATAGAAATCCCATTATAGATTCAAGCGACTTAGTTATATTAATATCTCAATCGGGTGAAACTGCCGATACTAAGTCTGCTTTAAAACTTGCTAAGCAATGTGGAGCAAAGACTCTATCCATAGTAAACGTAGTAGGTTCATCTATTGCCCGTGAAAGTGATATGGTTATATATACCCATGCAGGTCCAGAGATTTCTGTAGCGTCTACTAAAGCGTATTCTGTACAGTTGGCAATAATGTATTTAATAGCTTTTGAACTATCTTACGCTAAGGAGAAAATCTCACTCGATGCTTGTAAAGAGTATACTTCTAAACTTATGGATATTCCTAACCTAATCACTGAAACGTTAGAACACAAGAATATCTGTCAAAAGATTGCCTCTAAGATTATGAACGCTACTAGCCTATTGTATATCGGTCGTGGCTTAGATTATGCTCTTAGCATGGAAGGTTCATTAAAACTTAAAGAACTTTCTTATATTCATTCAGAGGCTTACGCATCAGGAGAGTTAAAGCACGGCACTATATCATTAGTAGATGACGAAATGCCTGTAATTGCAGTAGCTACCCAAGATAGACTCTTTGACAAGACTATTAGCAATATAAAAGAGGTTAAAGCTCGTGGTGCTAAAGTTATATTAGTATGTAAAGAATCTGCTAATGTGGACGATGATATTGCAGACTACATTATTAGAATCCCTGCTACTGACAATATCTTAATGCCTATGATTACTACTGTACCTCTACAGTTGATTGCATATTACACTGCAGTCCATAGAGGAAATAATGTAGACCAACCTAGAAACTTAGCTAAATCTGTTACTGTAGAATAGTCAAAGTTATATAGAACTAACCTCTATTGATGTTACTCAATAGAGGTTTTTAGTATATATGTAAAATGTGTTAAATTTTAGAAGTTAAATCTTTTTCAGCTTTGGTAGGCTGTAGATAGAAAGCCTCTAAGCTATGTGGACTTTGAGCATCTAAGCGTTTAGCGACCTCACACAAACTACTAGCAGATTGTAATCTATCTCTAGTAGATGATAATACTACATTGGTATTAAAATCAAACGAATTATATAAATCTTGAGCAGTATCACCGACCAATATTATATCTCTATCCATAGCAGATAGAGTTTCAAACAGTTCTAACCTATCTATAATGCAATCGTTAGGAAAAGTATCATAACGTTTAATAGATTTCATATCACTTTGGAAGATACCACAGTAAACTAAGTTTAAACGAGCTTTCATAACAGAACATATCACGCCGTTAAAACCGAAAACGTTATACGCTAAACTTTCAAGCGTAGATATCCCATTGCAACCGATATCTAAGGCAAAGCACATAGCTTTAACTCCAGATATACCTATTCTTAGACCAGTATAAGAACCAGGGCCACATGATACGGCTATCCTATCGATATCCTTAAGGGTCTTATTAGCACTTTCAAGAAGCTTTTTGCACATAGGCATAATAATCTGTGAATGTGTTAAGGTAGTATATATAGTATTTTCTGCCAACAAGATATCATCTTGCATTAAAGAAACCGATGCCACCTTACCCGAAGTATCTATGCCAAGTATTAACAAAACCTATCACCTCCATCAACGATAATCTTTCTAGTATCGTCATCTATGCGTTCAATGGATATTCTTATGGTACTCTCGTTAAAGATTCCATTCACATTTTCCGACCACTCTATAATGGATACGTTATCCTCTAGTGGATAGTCAAAGAACCCTATACTTTCAAGACCATCTAAGCCATTAATACGATACATATCGAAATGATAGACGTTAATGCTATCTCCCCTATACTCATTAGATAACGTAAAGGTTGGTGAAAACACATCATCTTTAAGACCTAAACCCATAACTATACCTCTAGTTAGAGTAGTCTTTCCCATACCTAAACCACCAAGATATGCAATCATATCACCTTTCTTTAACTTAGAACCTATATACTTACCGAACTCTATGCTTTCCTCGGCAGAATGAGTTATCTTTTCCATGTAAACTCGCCACCTTAGAATAGTCCAGTAATGTTGCCGTTGTTGTCGCAATCTATGACCATAGCAGTTGGTTTTTTACCCAAACCAGGCATAGTCATAACATCACCAGTAAGGGCAACTATAAAACCTGCACCTGCGGATAGTTTTACATCTCTAACGGTGATAGTAAAGTTTTTAGGTCTACCTAGCTTAGAAGGGTCATCGGATAGTGAATATTGTGTCTTAGCCACACATACGGGAATCTTATCCATACCTATTCTTTCTATCTCTGCAATAGATTTTTCAGCTTGCTTAGTAAAGTTTACGCCATCTGCACGGTAGATTTCTCTAGCTATCACGTTCAACTTCTCCATAATAGATAATTTATCATCGTATATAGGGGCAAAGTTAGATGGTTCATCTTGTATAGTTTCTAACACCTTATTAGCTAAGTCTATACCACCCTCACCACCTTTAGCAAATACTTCCGCTAATGATACCTTAACGTTTAGACTTTCACAAAGTTGTTGAATGTATTCTATCTCGGCTTGAGTATCGGTGTAGAACTTGTTTATAGCTACTACTACAGGGACTCCGAACTTTCTCATATTTTCAATGTGAGTTACTAGATTAATACTTCCCTCTTTAAGAGCCTCTAGGTTTTCGGTAGATAGTTCTGCTTTAGGGACTCCACCATTATATTTTAATGCACGGATAGTAGCTACTACTACTACACATGATGGCTTTAAGTTTGCAAATCTACACTTAATATCGAAGAACTTTTCAGCACCCAAATCTGAGCCAAAACCTGCCTCTGTAATGCAATAATCACCGAGTTTTAAAGCCAATCTAGTGGCACGAACTGAGTTACAACCATGAGCTATATTAGCAAAAGGCCCACCATGAATAAATGCTGGATTTCCCTCTAAGGTCTGTACTAAGTTAGGCTTTAGAGCATCTTTCATGAGTGCAACCATTGAACCACATACTCCAAGTTGCTTTGCATACACTGGATTACCATCTAAATCGTAGGCTACTAGAATCTTTTCAAAACGTGATTTCAAATCATCTAAATCTTTTGCAAGGCATAGTATAGCCATAATCTCTGATGCCACCGTAATTTGAAAACCATCTTCACGAGGTACACCGTTAATCTTACCACCTAAACCTACTATTATATTTCTTAAAGCACGGTCATTCATATCCATGCAACGCTTAAATAGTATACGTCTTTGGTCGATGCGTAACTCATTTCCTTGTTGCATATGGTTATCTATAACGGCACAAAGCAAGTTATTTGCCGACGTTATAGCGTGCATATCACCCGTAAAGTGCAGATTGATATCTTCCATAGGCACTACTTGAGAGTATCCACCACCTGCAGCACCACCCTTAATTCCAAATACTGGCCCTAAAGATGGCTCTCTTAAAGCTACTATAGACTTCTTACCTAACCTACCCATAGCTTGTTGTAAGCCTACCGAGATAGTAGTCTTTCCTTCACCAGCAGGTGTGGGATTGATTGCCGTTACCAATATCAACTTACCATCTGGATTGTTTTCCACTTTCTTAAATAGGTTCTCCGATACCTTAGCCTTATAATGCCCATACTGTTCAATATCCTCATAGTCGATACCTATACCCTTAGCGATATCTACTATAGGTTTCATATTGCACCCTTGTGCGATTTCTATATCAGTCAACATAACAAATTCCCCTTTATTAGATTATGATAAGGATATTATACACTATATCCTAAACAAATTCAAGTAATATTCCATTTTAGAATGGTAAAAAATTAACTAGAGTATACTACCACCACCGAGTACGTACTCCCCTTGATACATTACTACTGCTTGACCTTTAGTTATCGCCCTTTGAGGAGTATCGAATACTACTTTAATCTTACTGCCATCTAATGGATATACCGTTGCAGATTGCTCTACTTGATTATATCTAGTCTTTGCCATTACTTTTAAGGGTTCTGTCAAACTTTCAATGGATATCCAATTTACATTGTCGGCAATAAGTTCCGATTTGAATAGTTTCTCATTAGTTCCTAGAGTTACAGTATTATCTATTGGATTTTTATCTATTACGAACATAGGCTTTCCAAAAGTTACGCCTAACCCTTTACGTTGCCCTATAGTATAGTTAATAATTCCTTGATGTTGCCCTAATACATTTCCGTTAGTATCTATAAAGTTACCTTTAGTTGCTTGATATCCTTGTTTATTGATAAACTCTACATACCTACCATTAGGCACAAAACATATATCTTGACTATCAGGCTTTCGTGCATTGATTAAGTCATTATCTTCAGCAATCTTACGGACGGTATCCTTATCATAATCAGCAAGTGGAAAAAGAGTTCTTGCTAGTTGATATTGTGTTAAGTTATATAGTACATAGGTTTGGTCTTTGTGTCTATCGGCTGGACGCTTTAACAGATATCTACCAGTAGCCTTATCTTTTATGATGTGTGCATAGTGTCCAGTAGCTATATAATCATAGCCTAGAGTTTCTGCACGTCTTAACATCTCATCAAATTTGATATGCTTATTACACTCAATACAAGGGTTAGGAGTTTCTCCATTGATATAACTATCCACAAAGTTATCCATAACCGATTTTTTAAAGTAGTCTTTAAAGTTGAACACCACGTGTTCAATGCCGATTTTGTACGCTACTCTACGAGCATCATCTACATCATCAAGGGAACAACAGGTTCTTTTAGCCTCATCAGATAGAACTATATCATCATTAGCAAAGAGTTTTAAAGTAACTCCCATAACATCATACCCTTGATTTTTTAGTAGTAATGCTGTAACTGAGCTATCTACTCCACCAGACATTCCCACCATAACTTTTTTATTCATAAAATATTACTCCTTACATACATATTAACATCACCCTATAACTAGATAGTTTAAAAAATCTTTAGCAGATTGAAATGTCAAATTACAAGTATTTTGAATGTTTATCCAATCACTTTTAGATGACTTATCGTAAATACCGATAGTTAAAAATCCATGATTTTTAGCAGTTTCAAGACAGTATAGACTATCTTCCACCACTGCAATATCTTTAGGAGATAATCCCATATTTTCGGCACACTTAAAAAATATATCTGGATATTCTTTACCCTTGCCCACTTCTGAGCAAGTTTCAAGGAACTTAATCCTATTGATTAAGCCCAACCTAGTGAGGCAAGAAACTGCTAGAGTTCTATAGGTAGCAGTAGCCACTCCATAGGGGATATTCTTACTATCAAGATAGTCTAAAAGTTCAAGTATTCCTAACTTTAGAGGAATAGTATCTCTGTAGTTTTCGGCGACAATCTCTTCTATGCGATTGATAATCTCTTGTTGAGATACTTTTAGATTGAAAGTATCGAGGAAGTATTTAGACGATTGCTCAACGGTCATCTTTTTAACTATATCCGATATATTATTTGGAGGGGTTACTCCATGTTCCGACAGAAATATTCTATCCACATTGTACCAAAGGGGCATACTATCAATAAGAGTGCCATCTAAATCGAATATGTAACCTTTTATGTTCGATGCGTTCAAACGTAATCACCACCACTTTTTTAGATAATTATATCATACTACTAGGAATATTGCAAACATTATCCATGCCAATTTTTTTTTGTTTCAAAAAGGTTGAAAAAATCCACTACGTGTGATATACTATTATTAAGTATTATTCTTATGAAAGGGTTGATTACTTTATATTATGAAGTTGATATCAGTAGTAGTGCCATGTTACAATGAGCAGGAAGTTCTACCTCTCTTCTACGATAAGATTACAGAAATTATGAGTGACATGGTGCAAAAGTATGGTATAGATTACGAACTAATGTTCGTAGATGATGGTTCTAAAGACAAGACTCTAGAAAAGTTTAGAGAACTATCTCACAAAGATAGTAGAGTAAGGTTCATATCTTTTTCGAGAAACTTCGGAAAAGAAGCGGGTATGTATGCAGGTCTACAGAGTTCTAAAGGCGATTACGTAGTGGTCTTAGATGCTGACCTTCAACACCCACCAGAGTTTATTCCTAAAATGTATGAATACGTTAAAGATGGTGAGTTCGATTGTGCTACTACTAGACGTGTTAGCCGTGATGGAGAATCGCCAATACGCTCATGGTTCGCTAGACTATTCTACAAGATTATGAACAAAATTTCCCAAACTGAAATTGTAGACGGTGCTCAAGATTTCCGATTTATGACACGTCACATGGTAGATAGTATTCTATCTATGACAGAGTATAACAGATTCTCTAAAGGTATCTTCTCGTGGGTTGGATTCAAGACTAAGTACATTGAGTATGAAAACGTTGAACGTGCAGCAGGAACTACCTCATGGTCGTTTATCAATCTGTTTAAGTACTCACTAGAAGGTATTATGGCATTCTCAACGTTTCCGCTGACGCTATCAATATTCTTTGGAATAGTATTCTGTATCATATCTTTAATAATGTTAATAGTCTTTGCCATAGTTGGATTTGGTAGTATATCGGGAGTCCTTACAGGTGCATTCTTCATAGGTGGTATAATACTTCTCTGTATGGGCATAAATGGAATGTACTTAGCCAAAACCTACATGGAGATTAAAAACAGACCTATATACATAGTACGTGAAACTGAAAAAGGTGTCATTGAAAGATAAATCTCATCTATTAATACATGGAACGCTAAGACAGATATTCCATGTAAACATCAACATTATTTAGATTGGTGATGGTATATGAAAGATACTAAACTAAATAAAAACAAAGTAATATTATGTTCAATATTTGGAATATTAATACTAGGTTCTCAGATGGCAGATACTGTATATATCTCTAAGCACATTGATAAAAACCACATAAACTACGATATAAACAACAATGAAATAGTAAACAGTTACTTCGATGATTCAATATATCTAGTTAAGACTGCTAGAGGCTACTATGGAATAGTAAACGCTAACGGTAGAGAGGTTATATCTCCAGTTTGGAACAGTGTTGAAGTACTATCTGAAAATAGATTTATAGTCGGTAGAGTTTTAAACAGTGCATCGGTTTCTGTAGGTATCCTCGATGACTATGAAAACGTAGTCACTCCTATGTTGTTTAGCAGTATATCTCAAGAGAATGAATACTTTAGAATTGGAACTTTAAACGAAAACGGTAAAAAAATATTCTTCGATAGTGTAGGAAACATACAACTATATCAAGATTGGGATAGCTACGAACTCGATAACGATACCGCTAAGGTAAAGAAGGACAACATTACTGCAATAATAACCGCCGATGAAGATGGTAGATGCTCCTACTCTTCACTATATATACCGTCTAATATCTTCGATAAAGATTTCTCAGTTACTATAAAGAATCCCGTTTCAGATGGTGTATCTGCATTAGATGACTATAAGAACGTTGTAGAAAGTCTATCAACATACTGCGAGGCAATATTTGACTCCGATACCGACAGCATCAGAAAGATTACTAACTCAAAGTACTACAACTCGTTGATATCTAATATGTTACCAGACTGTCAACTTAACCATATAAGTAACGTATCAGTTTACGGTGAAACTAGTGACGATATAGACGGTGCAGTACTATATCATGCAGAGATTAAGTTAGCATATGCATCTACAACGTCTATAATAGAAAAACACAAGACTCAAGAGATAGATACTATCTTACTTAAGTTGGAATTTGTTAGAGATTTAGATGGTTCTATAGTCCTACGTTCTGCCGAAAAAATATTAGCCGATACAGATGATGGTTCTACTACCGAAACTGATGCATACTCTTCTACTGAAACAGAATACCAATATTGAATGAAAAGAACGCCTATAATGATATCATAGACGTTCTTTCTATAGTAATGTTGTATACTACTGCTTAGATATAATATCTAAAGTATCTCTAGCTATTAATAGTTCTTCATTGGTAGGAACTACCCAAACTTCAACCTTAGAATCTGGAGTAGAAATCTTTTGAGCCTTACCTCTAACTTCATTAAGTTGAGTATCTAACTTAATGCCTAGATTTTCAAGGTTAGAAAGAGCTTCTGCTCTAACTTCTGGAGCGTTTTCACCTATACCACCAGTGAATAGAATAACATCTGCACCGTTCATAACTGCCATGAATGAGCCTATGTACTTCTTTATCTCATAGCATAGCATTTCAGAAGTAATCTCTGCCCTATGGTTATGTTCATTTTTAGCCTTAGTAATATCTCTATTATCGCTAGATATACCTGAAACACCTATAAAACCTGACTTCTTATTTAGGTAGTCGCTAGTTTCTTTAGGTGATAGTCCCATCTTTTCTTGTAGGTACGTAACCGCAGATGCATCGATAGAACCACATCTAGTACCCATGATTAAACCATCTAGTGGAGTGAATCCCATAGTAGTATCTATAGACTTACCACCTTGTATAGCAGTAATAGAAGAACCATTTCCTAAGTGACATGAAATAATCTTTAGGTCTTTAACGTCCTTGCCAATAAGTTCTGCAACCTTTTGAGATACATACCTATGAGATGTACCATGAAAACCATACTTTCTAATCTTAAACTTTTCGTAGCACTCGTAAGGTAGAGCATACATATATGCTTTTTCTGGCATAGTTTGATGGAAAGAAGTATCAAAAACTACTACTTGAGGTACATTAGCAGGTAGAACACTCTTGCAAGCGTTTAACGCTAAAACGTGTGCATGGTTATGTACTGGAGCAAGTTCAGCAAGTTCATCTATCTTAGCGATAACTTCATCGGTAGCTATACAAGCCTCAGTAAACACCTCAGCACCTTGGACTACTCTATGACCTACCGCTAAGATTTCGTCCATACTTTGAATAACCTTAGTTTCACCAGTAGTTAAAGCCTCAATAAGAGCATTAAAAGCTTCTGTGTGAGTTGGGAAGTCAACATCTTTTTCAAGGGTTATGCCGTCGGCAGTCTTATAGGAGATATGTCCACCTATTCCGATTCTATCACAGTTACCCTTTGCGATAACCTTTTCATCGTCCATATCGATAAGTTGATACTTTAAGGAAGAACTTCCTGCATTGATTACTAATATTTTCTTCATGATAATCTAAATCCTTTCGCATATAATATAAAATGTATGATAATATTATTATATATCCAATTCTATAAAATTTCAAGTCTTTTTTAGTAGTAAGGAGTATTTTTTATATGAAAATAGGTGGAATTATAGCTGAATACAATCCATTTCATAATGGGCATAGATATCAAATAGAACGTTTTAAGGCAGACCATAATATAACGCATCTAGTTGTAGTAATGAGTGGAAACTTTGTCCAACGTGGCGATGTATCTATAGTAGATAAGTTTGAACGTTCTAAAATGGCTATCTGTGGGGGTGCAGATTTGATTATAGAACTACCAGTAGCCTATGCACTATCGACTGCAGAACGTTTCGCTTTTGGTGGAATATATCTATTGGAATCGTTAGGCTGTGTAGATAGCTTATCCTTTGGAAGTAGTTCCAACATAGAAGATTTAACTATGGTAGCTAAACTATCTGAAGAGGTCCGTAACTCCAATGAAGTTTTAAAACTCATGGAAGATGGACTAACCTTTCCAAATGCAATGAATAAGGTTATACAAAAGCTATATGGTAACAAGTTTGCGAACGTTCTAAACGAACCTAACAATGTACTTGGACTTGAATATATACGTGCCTTAATTAGATTAAACTCTAACATTCAACCTACTACTCTAAGTAGAAAGAATGTTGAACATAACTCTAATATGCCTTTAGATGGCTTTGCCAGTGCATCGTACATTAGAGAAAGTATTCTACAAGGTAGAGAGTTTAAAAATTTGATACCTACGTACTCTAACGATATCTTTAACCATGCAGTTATTCACAACATGGATAGTTTAAATAAGATTATACTATATAAGTTAAGAACTACATCTATTGAGGAAGTTCAATCTACTTTCGATGTTGCTCATGGCTTAGAGCATAGAATACTTCAAGCTAGTAAAGTATCTACTAACCTAAACGACCTACTGTTCAATATAAAATCCAAAAGGTATACTCTTGCACGTATAAGAAGGGTTATCTTGAACCTACTGTTAGGCATCACCAAAGATGATATATCTACAATGCCCCCATACGCTAGAGTCCTTGCAATGAACACAAGAGGTATTGAGATACTATCTAAGGCTAAAAAGACTTCTAATATACCTATAGGAACATCACTTGCGAAACTAGAAAAGCTATCTTCTGAATGCAAGAGGTTCTGTACCTTAGAGAGTACATCTACTGATATATATGGGCTATCTGGCAATGTAGTCGTTCCATGTGGTGTAGATTATACTCACAAGGTTGAGATTCTTAGCAACTAGTGACCATATTAAAAAAAGAAACGTCTAAAAAGACGTTTCAAAACTTATATACATAGAATGTGTTAGCAGAAGTGTATATCACTATCGTAGATATACCACTTACCATCGTACTTTATAACTATCACAGATAGTTCTTCAGTACTACTACCACTTTTTCCTTTATACTTCATGGATACCGTTAGATTGTATCCTTTCTTTATATTAATCTCCGAGCCATCAGTACACAGTGATGTTGCATCTTCGGAATACTCAGCCAACTCATCTTTAGAGAGTTTAGTTCTGTCTATAACCTTATAAGATGCCTTAAAACTCTTTCCATACTTATCGACATAGGAATTATGCATCTCTTGCATATAGTTGTCACCAGTATCATATGCAAAGAGCATTAAACTTTCCAAACCATTTTCCGTTAAAAAGTTAGGAAACACACTTTTATATAGTTTATAATCCTGTTTAGTGATGGCTCTGCAATATGATTTCATAACGCCCTTATACCCACCATTGGAAATAGATATTGGTATGAAAAATATCAAGAATATAATCACCAAAGATACTACTACAGCACCAACATTTAACCTTCGTTTCTTTTTAGAACTTTTATTATGGTTTAATCGAATAGTGGACATAAAAAGCCTCCTTATTGTAAATCATCTACAGCGTTATTTATAGGGTTAATTATGTTCATAATATACCACGAGCCATCAAACTTCATAACTGCCACCGTTGTATTCATAGTTTGAGTACCTATAGAACCATTAAAGGTTATCTCTAAACCTAGTTGATAAGCATCTTCAACTGGATAGTCCTCCATTTGATACTCTTCAGAATATTCAGAAATATATTCAAATATAGAGGTTAAATACTCATCTATAGTTTCGTCATCTAAGTGTTGTTTATCTTTAATCTCATAAGATGCTACAGCATCACTGCCATAAGCCTTAACTATTTCATCACTTAAAGAGTCAATATACTCGTCGAAGTTGTCATTAGTCATAAGTCCAAGGGTTTCCGAAAGAAAATCTCTCATAAAAATAGGGTATGATTTCAAAAAATTAGTTGGATTATTATCTATCATAGAGGCAATATTCATATCTATAGCATCTACATAAGATTTAGCACCCGACTTATCTTTGTTACTAACTATATAGGCAATAACCATACCCACCACAAAGATAATACATATTAACACTACTAAGAGAATAGTATTTCTCTTCTTTATATGTTGACGTTGCTTATCCAATATAATTTCAGCGTTTGCAACCATCTTTTCACATTCAGGACATTTAATAGCATTGTCGTCCATTTCAGCACCGCAGAATCTACATTCTTTAGCCAATAGAATCTTCTCCTTCCTCTTGATACGTTATAAACCTCTCTATAAACTCATAAGCCACTTCAAAGTTTTCTTCCATCTTTTTAGATGAATCATATACTTGTTGAACCTTTCTAATACCTATGTACATATCATCAGATATAGTACCCTCATAACCAATCTGTTGAGCAAAATCGGTATCCTTTAGGTAATATTTGTAGCCATCGATATTGTCGATATCTTCAAAGTCCTTAGAGAGCTTGTATAGTACCTCACTAGGTTTTAAAATCTCCTCGCAAGAATCATCGGCGATAACTATTAAAGAGTTTGCCGACTGCATCTCACCAGAGAACTTTGCCATGTAACTAGTATAGTTTACATCATTAGAGTCAGTAGCTACAGGGATATAGTACACATTCACTGTAGATACTTCATCGCCTGTGTTGTCATCTACGAACTGTTCAAAGTAGTCAGACATCTGTTCCGTATAGTTAGAAAGCTCATCGTTAGTTACAAAGAGCAGGACGGTAGCATCTGCCTTAGGTGTGGTGACTATTCCGTAGGTAATGTAAGTAGCTATGATTAAGAGAAATATAGCTATCCAAAGCCACCAAGCGTTATGATAGAAAAAGTTACTAATCTTTTGAGGGAATGTCAACACCGAAGCTTCTTCATGCACCTCATGAATGGTATCAGAATGGTCTATTACGCCTTGTTTTAGACGTATAAGTTCAATCTTATCCTGCTGAAGTTTCTTAGCATAGTCTTCACGTTCTTTTTCATGCTGTTCAATAGCCTTGCGTTCTCTTTCGACCTCTAGCTGACGTTCTTTCTCTTCAATCTCCTTAGCCATATCGAAAAGGCTCTTCTGTTTCTTAGATGTATCTTCATTAGGTTCAGACTCTATGTCAGTAGTGTTTTCTAATTCCTTAGACTCTTTATCATCGTCTTGGGAAATAATATCCTTTTGATTCTTTTGCAAAAAACTACCTCCAATCTATATAAAAAATGCAGAATGAAAAGTATATATACATTCTGCATTAATAACATAGGTAAACTACACTAGTGGACGCATGGTTGGGAACAACAACACATCTCTAATAGATGGACTATCAGTAAGGAGCATAACCAACCTATCTAAGCCAAGACCTAAACCACCAGTTGGGGGCATACCATACTCAAGAGCAGTAACGAAATCCTCATCGACTTGAGCATTGTTGCCACCTTGAGCCCTTTTAGCTTTAACTTGTTTTTCAAACCTTTCACGTTGGTCTATAGGGTCATTAAGTTCAGAGAATGCATTACCCATCTCACGGCAGTAGATAAAGTACTCAAAACGTTCAGTAAACGCTGGGTTAGATGGCTTTCTCTTAGCTAATGGAGAGTTTTCCACTGGATAGTCATAGATGATGGTAGGCTGAACCAATTTATCTTCAACGAAAGCATCGAAGAAAGCTATCAGGACGTGACCTTTGGTAGCCGTATCACCCTCTTCAACCTCAACATTATGAGCCTTTGCACACGCTCTAGCCTCTTCGTCAGTAGACCAGTCGTTGTAATCCACGTTGGCGTATTTTTTTACAGCGTCAACCATAGTTAGACGTTCCCAAGTTTCACCGAGTTTAATTTCAACACCTTGATACATTACGTTATCTGAACCACAGATAGTCTTAGCTAAGTGATGGTATAGATTTTCAATCAAATCCATCATACCGAAATAGTCTGTGTACGCTTGATACATCTCAATAGTAGTAAACTCAGGGTTATGAGAGGTATCCATACCCTCATTTCGAAAGATTCTGCCGACCTCATACACCTTGTCAAAACCGCCTACTATCAATCTTTTTAGATATAACTCAGTTTCTATTCTAAGATACATATCTATATCTAATGCGTTGTGATGTGTAACGAAAGGTCTAGCAGCAGCACCTATTTCAAGGGTGTGTAGTACGGGAGTATCGACTTCAATGTAACCTAAGTTATCGAGATAGTTTCTAATCTCCTTTAAAATTTGACTTCTCTTAACGAAAGTATCCTTAACATCTGGGTTACAGATTAAGTCCACATAGCGTTGTCTATAACGAGTATCAGTATCCTTTAGACCATGCCATTTTTCTGGTAATGGTAGTAGTGACTTAGATAGTAGCACTATCTTAGTAGCGTGTACAGATATCTCACCAGTACGAGTCTTAAAGACAAAACCTTCAACACCTACTATATCACCGATATCCCATTTTTTAAACTCTTTGAACTCATCTTCACCGATATCGTTCATACGAACGTATACTTGCATTCTGTCCGAACCGTCACGAATATTTATAAAGTTAGCCTTGCCCATGTTTCTCCAAGTCATGATTCTACCAGCTATCTTAACGGTCTGACCTTCCATAGATTCAAAATTTTCACGAATTTGAGCGTTCTTATGAGTGTAATCAAACTTAGTAATCTCATATGGATTACAACCCTTGCTCTTAAGTTCGTCCAACTTGTCTATTCTAATCTTCTTTAGTATGTTAATATCCTGCTGAGATTCTTCTTCAACTGGAGCATTACTATTATGTTGATTTTCTGCCATCTATAAAAACTCCTTATCTTATTACTTTGAAATAGAGATAACTTCAAACTCTATAACACCTG
This sequence comes from Ruminococcus sp., assembly GCA_021200215.1. GTDB lineage: Bacteria > Bacillota > Clostridia > Oscillospirales > Ruminococcaceae > UBA5884. The sequence continues at coordinate 28,906 of JAJQGV010000153.1, forward strand.
CAGGTGCTTCGACCAAGAAGAACTCTCCAACCTTTTTTCTCATAGCAGACTTACCTATAGGTGATTCATCAGAGATTTTACCATTAATAGGGTCAGATTCATTAGTACTAACTATCTGGAGCTTTTCG
>JAJQGV010000153.1:29043-32354 GCA_021200215.1 Ruminococcus sp.
CTGCATCTTTTCGACCTTACCAGTATTCATATTTTTAATCTCTATTATAGAACTCATACCTATCTCATCAGTAGATATACTATCGTCGTCTACTATTATAGCATTTTCAATAGTAATCTGTAGTTCAACTATCTCTGCCTCAAGAATACCTTGCTCGTCTTTAGCTGCATCATATTCAGCATTTTCTGAAAGGTCACCATATGAGCGAGCCTCTTTCAACTTTTCAGCGACTTCTACACGTCTAACGGTTTTTAAATATTCTAACTTTTCTTCTAACTTTCTAAATCCCTCACGGGACATTTGTTTCTTTTCAGCCATAGTTTTATAGTACCTCGCTTTTCATAACTAAAAAAATTCCTATACTATAATATTATATAACTTATGGTGTGGAATGTCAAGATGATTTTTTCTATCCTCTCACAAAAATCAAATTTCATTGTTTTAGACTCTAAAGATTGATTTCCATACACAATTAACCCCACCTATATAGGTGGGGATTTGTTATTGAATGTTGAAATTATTTAAGATATGGATAATACTAAATTAACACCTGCATTTTCCATAAGTTTAAGACTCATAATGTTCATAAGTTCGCTGTAATGTTTAGGGGCATCATAAGTTTCAACGCAGTCTATAGGAATAACTATCTCACAAGATTTATTATCTTGGTCGAACTTAGTTTGAAGAGTCAAGCAGAAGTTCATAACGCATATATCAGTACAATCCCCACAGACTATAAAGTTATCCACTTGTGGATTTTCCTTTAAAAACCTTTGGAAGTCAGGAGCATGGAATCCGTTAGTAGAATTTTTCTTAATTAAAGTATACTCTTTTATAGATTTCAATTCATCTACAATCTCACTTTCTGAAGTACCATCTAGGCAGTGAGATGGGAAAGTATCGAACTCAGAGGAACATTCTGTGTGACAATCCGCAAATGCTAAGACTTTAATGCCTTTAGATATAGCATTTTGCATCAAAACCTTAACGGTAGGAATAATCTCTGCTACCTTACTAGATGCCATAGTTCCCTCTTTAGTAAAGCCGTTGATTACATCTACCACTACTAGAACAGTATTCTGAGGATTAAAGTTATCGATACTTATAAAAGGCTTGTGCTGTAAATCATCTATGTACGATAGTATTTCTCTACCAATACCATCTATAAATAAAAGCTGTTTATTATCCATATATTTTCCACCTATATTTCAACTCACGTTTGGTATATTAATCAATATTAATGATAGTACCCATTAACTTGCCATTAGATAGTACTGCATTAGCCTCATCAGTATCTATATGCATAGCTTTAGCATAGGTATCAGATACTCTAACCACTACATCACCTAGTATTGCCTTTCTACCATCAGTATCTAACTTAACCCAAACTATCTGACCGTTAGTAACACCGAGTTCTTGAGCATCTGCATTAGTTAAGTGGATATGTCTTTTAGCCACTATAACACCTTCTTTAAGGTCTATCTCACCAGCAGGGCCTATTAACTTACAGGCACCAGAACCAACAACGTCACCACTTTCACGAACTGGAGCAACTACTCCAATAGAACGTGCATCGGTTGCAGAAAGTTCAACTTGAGTAGCCTTTCTAGTAGGGCCTAATATAGATGCCTTAGTTTGACCTTTAGCACCCACTATAGTAACCTTCTCTTCACAAGCAAACTGTCCAGGTTGAGATAAATCTTTTTTCTTAGTAAGTGTAGCACCCTTACCAAATAAGATTTCTAAATCTTCTTGAGTAACGTGTACGTGACGTGCAGAAGTTTCAACAATAAATTCCTTTGACATTTTTAAAATACCTCATTTCATTAATGTTAATGTAAAATACGTCCAAACGGGCGATTATCTAATATCATTGTACTACTATCCCAAAGAAAAGTCAAGTAATTGTAGTATAAAATCCATTTAAGTGATAGTTTAGTGAAATGTGTGAAAATTAGGTGAAGTCACGTCACACTCGTCACAGATTTTATTTCATTTAAGCACATACCTATGCGGTTATGACGAGTGTGACGGGTGTGACACCTTTTTTCAAACTTAATATATAAAATCATAGACTAAAAAATTTTGTGAAAGTTATAGAAAAACCCGTCACACCCGTCACAATGACGTAAATACGTGATTTGAGCTGTTATAAACCCGTCACAACCCGTCACAAAATGCCCTCAAACCACGTAACACTCGAGGAAAACCCGTCACACTAACTATTTAATATAGTTTAGTTAGATTTCTTTATGTTCACGTTGTAACTGTATGAAATCTTTAGCAAGTTGAACCACCTCATTATAAGAGGATAGGCTATAACATCTTGAGCGAAACTTTGCAGAGCCATATAGACCCGTCATGTACCATGCAGAATGTTTTCTAGCAGTTCTTATTCCCAACTCTTCAGATTTACTACCTTCTAAGATTAATCTAATGTGATATAACATAGTATCCATGCGTTCTTCAATGGTAGGTGGATTATAAGGCATTCCATTGAAGTAAGAGTTCACTTCCTTAAATAGAAAAGGATTTCCATAAGCACCACGTCCTGCCATAGCTAAGTCACAGTTGGTGTAATCGTACATCTTTAGACAATCTTCCAAAGTATTGATATCTCCGTTACCTATTATAGGTATAGATGAATTTTCTTTAATCTGTTTAATTATATCCCAGTTAGCCTTACCCGAATAGAATTGATTTCTAGTACGTCCATGTACGGCAATAGAATCCACACCAGCCTTTTCGATAGCGTTCGCAAACTCAAGTGCATTGATAGAAGTATCGTCCCAACCGATACGCATCTTTACGGTTATAGGTATATCGGTTTCACTTTTCACTGCCTTAACTATATCCATAGCTAAAGGAATATCTTTAAGTAGTGCCGAACCACTTCCGTTATTTACAATCTTAGGGACAGGACAACCCATATTGATATCTATAATATCTGGATTGTATGGTAGTATCAACCTAACAGATTTAGCCATATACTCAGGTTCGCAACCGAACAGTTGTATAGCACAAGGTCTTTCATTATGTGTGATGGTACAAAGTTCAGCAGTTTTACTATCAGAATAGCATAACCCTTTAGATGATACCATCTCTGTAACGCAGTAACTAGCACCATATTCCATACAAAGATGTCTAAAAGGTCTATCAGCGACACCAGCCATAGGAGCAAGTGCCAATGTTTTAGCTATTTTAACGTTTCCTATTTTTACATATTCCATAGAAATCTCTTCCTAATATATTATATCGTGACCTACTCCCACCGCCTATGCTAACGCATAGAGGCGGGGCTTCTCGCTCAA
>JAJQGV010000162.1 GCA_021200215.1 Ruminococcus sp.
CCACGTTAATAAACAGATTGTATAATTAACTCTAAAAGGGAAACTTACCTTAATACTCTTTTGAAAGGATATTATATATGATTAATGCCATAGGCTCAAAGAAAGATTTAAAAGATGAGTTATACTATAACTATATCAGTGACATTATAGAAAGCAGTCTACTACAAGATTTAAAACAGTATACTCATCATGTATACACTACTAGATTTCAACATAGCATAAACGTATCTTATTACAACTACAAGGTATGTCATTTCTTTGGTCTTGATGAAAAGGCGGGGGCTAGGGCTGGACTTCTCCATGACCTATACTTTTATAGTACTAACAACAGACCATCTAAATTACATCTAAAAAACCACCCTCAGATTGCCTTAAAGAACGCTAGTGAAAACTTTTGTCTATCTCCTATAGAAAAGGATATTATTTCTAAGCATATGTTTCCCATCACTAAAGAGCGTCCTAAGTACAAGGAAACTTATGTTATAATATTTGTAGATAAGTATTGTGCTTTAGTAGAAAATCTATTCTGTAGACTACAAAAACTATCTGCTCTATTGCCACGCCAATGTAGACGTGTAAGTTAAAATTAAAAGTAAGGAATATCTTGCTAGATATTCCTTTTCACTTAAAAAAGTTTCTAAAAATTTCAAATATTTAAGACTATTTTAAGAAAACTAGATTATAATTAAACTATGATAAATTGATGACGGATATGCTTATGATAGTGTATCAATAAAATTTCTGTGAGGAGTGTTATAATGAAATCTAATAACTTAAAGAAGATTATAACTGGTGTTACTGCTCTATGCATCATGGCAACTATGAGCATAAACGTTTCTGCAATGTCATTCCCTGGACAACAACAAGTTCAAGGTGATTTGAATGAAAACGGCTCTGTAGATTCCGCTGATGTCCTTGAAATGAAAAAGGTAGTGCTAGGAATGACTCAGTTAAATGGTCGTAAGAGTGAAATAGCTGATATGAACAGTGATGGAAGTGTAAATGTACTTGATTTACTTATGTTGAAAAACACTGTATTAGGTATTCAAGGCGATGTTACTACTACCCCTGATGGTGGTGGAGATGTTACTACTACTCCTGATGATAGCGGTGATGTTACTACTACCACTACTACTGATGATGGTGGAGATGTTACTACCGTTACTACTGAAGCTCCTGTAGTAATTCAAGATGCTGTAAAGTTTACGTTCTCAGAAGATAGCATAACTGCTTACGATTCTGACGGAAACGAAGTAGAAAGCCAGATGGTAGATGGTACTATAGTAACCATAACTGTTCCTGGTGAATACTCTTTCGATGGTGAATGTTCTGAGGGTCAGATAATAGTAAATGTTGATAAGGATACTTATCCAAGTTCAGTAGATGGTAATACTGTAACTTTAAGTCTTGAAGGCTTAACATTATCAAATTCAACGAATTCACCTATATACGTTGAAAGCATTGACGATGAATGTGTAATCTCATCTAAGAAAGGTACTACTAATACTATCTCTGATGGTAGTTCTGCTTATGCCAATTACGATGATGGCGTAGGTGCTATATACTCTAAAGATGACCTTAAGTTTAAAGGTAAAGGTACTTTAATAGTAAACGGTAACTACGAAGATGGTATAGTATCTAAGAATGATATAAAGATTTGGAACAGTAATATTACTGTAAATGCACAAGATGACGGTATACGTGGTAAAGACTCCGTTAGAATAGGCGACCCAGACGATTTAGTTGCTAATGGTGGTGACGGTGATTATTCAAATCTATCTGTTACTGTAAATGCTAAAGGCGGTGACGCTATTAAGTCTACTAACTACGAAGATGAGGGCGATGGTAGAGTAATCATTAATGGTGGTACTATTAGCCTTACTGCTTACAGTGATGGTATACAAGCTGAACAAGAAGTTACTATCAATGGCGGTGACTTAGATATTACTACTACTGCACAACAATCTTCTAGTAGCAGTAGTTCAAGTAGCCAACCTGGTGGTTGGGGACAAGATAATAGTTCATCTACTACTTCCGATGATACTAGTGCTAAGGGCATCAAGGCAAGTTTAGATGAGTCCTCTACATTAACCATCACCGAGATTATAAACATTACTGGTGGTACTATAAATATTAACTCAACCGATGATAGTATTCACTCTAATGGCGATATTGAAATTACTGGTGGTACTTTCACATTAGCTAGTGGCGATGATGGTATTCATGCTGATGGTACTTTGACTACTGGTACTACTGGTGGTGCTTTAGATGAGTTCACTATCTACATTTCAGAATGTTACGAAGGCTTAGAGGGTTCTATTATCAACCAAAATGCAGGTACGGTAATAGTAAACTCTGAAGATGATGGCTATAACGCTGCTGGCGGTGCTGATGGTTCTGGTAATACTTCACCAGGCGGTTGGAATCAAGGTAGCATGAGTAGTTCTGATTGTGTTATGAACATAAACGGTGGATTTGTATTAGTAAACGCTCAAGATGGTGACCATGATGGTTTTGACTCTAACGGCGACCTAAATATTAATGGTGGATACGTCATCTCAAATGGTAATGAACCTTTTGACTGTGGCGATGGTGCATCATTAAACTATAGTGGTGGTGTATACGTAAAGAACACTGGTAGCTCAAGTGGTATGGGTATGAGTGGTACAAGTAACCTAACTGAAACCGTATCTGTATCTGGTAGTATAAGTGCGGGTCAAAGAATTACTATAGCTGATGAGAGCGGAAATGTAATAGTATCATTCTTAGCAGATAAGAACGTAACTAGTGTAATAGCTGGTTGTAGTGGATACACTTCCGCAGTAGTATACTCTGGCGGTACTATCACAGGTGATGCTCTAACTGGCACTGGCGACCAAGAGTGTTATGTAAGTGGTACTATTACTGGTGGCACTCAAGTAACTGGTAGTTCATCAACTAACCCAAGTAGCCCATGGTAATCTGCTAGGATAAATATTATAAGTTAAAAAAACCTTCGATACGAACAACATAAACATAACCTTTTAAGTAAGCACATCAGCCGATGTGCTTACTTACTTTTATAGGTAAAACCTTAGGGCAGATGTTTTTACATCTACCCTAAGATTTGGTTATCTAAAATTAAAAATTAATGTATCAATCTGCATATTCAGAGGTGATTCCTAGATACTCTTCTAAACAAAGACCACTATTATATACTTTAGTAGCCAACTCGACACCTAAGTAACGTAGATGCCACGGTTCATATTGATATCCCGTCTTATCCTCTTTACCCTCAGGGTATCTAACTATAAAGCCATACTTGTAACAATTTTCAGCAACCCACTTGCCCTCGGCGGTATCTGCGAAACTGTCATCTATGGTATTAAGGTCGAAACAAAGTCCTGTTTGATGTTCTGAATGACCTGCTCTAGCGGAGTAGGTATCAGCCTTATCATAGCCATCTCTTTGGGCATAGCGTTCATATAGTCCAGCTTGATAGTCATAAGAACGAAAACCCGATGATATATATAGTGTTAAACCTTCTGCACGAGCGTCTTGTTCCATAGTATTAAAAGCCTCTTGAACTTCTGGAGCTATATCGCCATCGTATGGATTGTAATCGCTAGGTAGAGCATACGTCTTATTTACTATCAATATTCCATCGATGTATGTTGGTTCTGTAACGGTATCATCGGTATTCTGTTGAGTTTCTTGTTTAGCGACAACCGTCACACTAATCTCGGCATATACTGAAGTATTTGCTTTAGCAGTAACGGTAACCGTACAAGAACCCTCGGAAATGCCAGTAATATTACCCTTATCGTCTACTGTAGCTATCTGTGGATTGCTAGTGTTCCAAATCTCTGATTTATCATCTGCGTCGGTTGGATACATTGTAACTATAGGCATATCACTTTCACCTACTTCAATAGTAACAGAGGTCTTACTTAAACTTATCGATTGCACTACGCTACCACTAGAAGATGCTATTCCATCTACTGGGATAGCCGATGCAGTCGTAGTTGATAATGTACTAGAATCATCATCAGTAACAACACTACTAGTAGAACTTTCGTCTAATACAGTTAGATTGTTACTTACGGTAGTAGTAACATCTGTAGATATGGTTGTAATCGATGCTTGAATATCCTGCGTAGTAGTAGTATCTTCTTGACCGATGGTAGTATCTTGAGTTTCAAGACTTTCTTCACCGTCTAAATTATTAGATATCTGTGAACACGCCGATAACGTACTCATTAGTAACACTACGGATACAATACAAGCTATGGTATTATATTTTTTCATAGTAATATTTTGCCGTCCTTTCAAATTTAAGGAATTTATATCTTTCTAATATATATTATATACACATAGATTAAAAATGTCAATATACATTTTTAAAAAATCATAGCCCTATGTATGATATAATCTCGTTTGGATTTTTAATAATATAATTTGCACCAGCCTTAGAGAGTTCGTTATAATCACGAAAACCCCATAAACAGCCTATAGTTTTAATACCCGCATTTTTGCCAGTAGCGATATCTACGTTAGTATCTCCCACCATGATAGTATCCTCTTTAGATACTTCTAACTCTTGCATAGTTTCGAAAATTATATCAGGTGATGGTTTTTTATCACGATGTTCTACTTGCCCTTTAATGCAATCAAATGAAATAGTTGGAAATAGTTCATGTACTATCTGTACAGCAAAGTTTTCAGATTTATTACTAGCAACTGCTATCTTTATGTTTTTATCTTTTAAAGTCTTTAAAGCCTCTTCAATGTTAGGATATGGCTTAGTATACACTGCATAGTGTGAACCATAATATTCACTAAAGAGTCTATATAGTTCTTCTACCCTATCTTGATGTTCACCTACTGAACGTTCACAGAGTTTTTTTATTCCGTTGCCTACAAAGTATTTAAACCTTTCCATATTATGAGTAGGTAAACCCATCTTTTCCAAAGATATGTTTATGGCAGTACCTAAATCCTCTAGGGAATTTACAAGAGTACCATCTAAGTCGAAGATTACTAATCTATACATAAAAAATCAAAACCTTTCTGTTACTTAAAAATATATAATGGAGTCTATTGTTTTCTAGCTATGGCATAGTCATCGCCAAGATGGAAGTACGGACAGTTGAACCTATTGCCAAACTCAAGATATCTGCTAAGTTCGTCCTCATCTAAATTAACCTCACAGATGTAACCATCACAATCATCATCGTAGACGTAGTAGGCACACATATCACATTGAGATTGCGTTTTCATATAAATAATCACCTCTTATAAAAAATCCTACTACCATAGTAGTAGGATTAATATCTTTAACATAGTTTGAATCAACGCTCGATTATCGGAGTGCAACGTGCATAATTAAATTAAAATGGTAGGATACTTAAAAGTACACCCGCACCAACGGCAGAACCAATAACTCCTGCAACGTTAGGTCCCATAGCATTCATAAGTAAGAAGTTAGTAGGGTCTTCTTGAGCACCAACCTTTTGAGCAACACGTGCAGCCATAGGAACGGCAGAAACTCCAGCAGAACCGATTAATGGGTTAATCTTACCACCAGATAGTTTACACCAAAGTTTAGCAGCTAACAATCCACAAGCAGTACCTATTGAGAATGCAATTACACCTAATACTATAACCTTAGCAAATGATACGTTTAGAATCTTATCAGCTACGGTAGTAGCACCTACTGAAACTCCTAAGAATATGGTAACTATGTTCATAAGTTCGTTACCAGCGGTCTTGCATAATCTGTCAGCGACACCGCTTTCCTTAAATAGATTACCAAGCATAAGCATACCAACTAGTGGTGCGGCAGATGGAACTAACAATGAGATTATAACAGTAACCGCAATTGGGAAGATAATCTTTTCAGTCTTAGAAACTTGTCTAAGTTGAGGCATCTTGATTAACCTTTCTTCTTTAGAAGTAATAGCTTTCATAATAGGTGGTTGAATTACTGGAACAAGTGCCATGTATGTATAAGCAGCAAGAGCAATAGTACCAGTATCAATAGTACTATCTGAAGTTAATAATCTACTAGATACATAGATAGAAGTAGGGCCATCAGCACCACCGATAATAGCGATAGAACCAGCTTCAACATCAGAGAAACCTAACAATGCAGCACCTAAGAATGTAAAGAATATACCACCTTGTGCAGCAGCACCTAATAAGAAACTTTTAGGGTTAGCAATCAATGGCGAGAAATCTGTCATAGTACCTATACCTAAGAATATTAAAGGTGGATATATCTGTAACTTAACTCCCAGATACAACAGGTCTAACAGACCGCCTTCTGTAAGAACATTTAGTACATCTATATGTCCTTCTGCATTTAAGTTAAATAACTCTGGGTGATACATTTCAGTAAGTGGAAGATTTGATAGCATCATACCGAAAGATATCGGTAAAAGTAGCAATGGTTCAAAGCCTTTGGCAATAGCTAGATACATAAACACAAAAGATATAAGTATCATCACAATAGATTTTATATCTAGGTTAGCAATACCGCTACTACTAATAAGACCTGAAATTGCTTCAAGGAAAATATTAATTGCTTCCATAACAAAATAACCTTTCTACTGGGAATAACCAGTTAATTTTAGTGTCTAAATGGACGAGTATTCTCTCTAAGACCAGCCATAGACCAAGCAGGTCTACCAGAAGTATTGCCCTTAATAGCTTTAACAGATTTTACTCTGTAGTTCTTGCCATCTGCTAAACTCATCATAGCTACAGCAGAAGATATTACTGCTATAATCTCATCATCGTCGGTTTGGGCAATATCTTGCGAAGGTACTAGCTTTGGAGTACTTTGAGTAGGCATTGGTTTTGGTACTGATTTACTTTCAGCTATCTCGGTAGTTTTACCCTTACCGTTTAACATATCAGATATAGCAGGTATTACCTTACCCATGAACCAAATAATAAGGATTAATAGCAATATTACAAAGAACACTACTGCTAAAC
>JAJQGV010000027.1 GCA_021200215.1 Ruminococcus sp.
TGCGTACATTGGTACGCATGAATTGACCTCGTGACAGTATGGGATAACGATTTCTCTCTGCCCACCACTGCCGTTAAGTTTCCTATTAGCAAATCATCTTGCCACTTACACTGTTGAAGTGGGGAATTTTTGCTGAAATTAATTAAAGCTTTTCGTCACTAAAACCACTTTCAACTAGGTCGATAAGAGAATCAACAGCGACTTGTTCATCTGTGCCATCAGCGATTATCTTTATAGTAGTTCCACCAACTATACCTAGTGAAAGGATACCTAATAAACTCTTAGCATTTACACGACGTTCTTCCTTCTCTATCCAAATAGATGCCTTAAACTCATTAGCTTTCTGAATGAAGAAAGTTGCTGGTCTAGCATGTAAACCTACTTGATTTTGAACGGTTACTTCTTTTACGAACATAATTAATCTCTCCTTTAATTATCATGAGAATGTCATAAAACTACATTCTATATGTTTGTTTCCATATTTTATTATACTCATTTATTTGGACTTCGTCAACTTATAAATTCATAATACTTGAGATTTTTCGTAATTTTCTACGCTTTGATAATCCCACAAAGTTTTCACTACTCGTTTTTTGTTTATAATCACTAAAATTTATTGAAGATTACCAATTTTCAACATAGAAATATGTGCAAACTTCACCACGATTCTTGAAATATTCACCAATCTAATAAATTTTAGTATAATCTGCACAATAAAAATATAGACAATATATAAAAAAAGTAAGTACCACATTATATGTTTATTCTTTGCCTTTAGTATACATATTATACATATCTGGACGGCGTTCTTTAGTAACTTTTAAGCTTTCTTGCATACGCCAATCTGCTATATTCTTATGGTGTCCAGATAGTAATACAGATGGCACTGAGATATCTTGCCAAACTTCAGGTCGTGTATACTGTGGATATTCTAGCAATCCATTAAAGTGACTTTCGTCTTTAAAGCACTCATCTGAAGCTAATACACCATCGCATAGCCTAGTAATAGTATCTGCAAGTACTAGTGCAGGGAGTTCACCACCAGTTAGAACATAATCACCAATAGATATTTCTTCGTCTATGATGACATCTAATACCCGTTGGTCTATGCCCTCGTAGTGTCCACATAGTATGAATATATTATCTAACTGCGATAGTTCAACGGCTCTCTGTTGAGTCAATACTTTTCCCTTAGGTGACATATATATGGTGTGTGGTTTTTCTTTTAGTTGATTACACACATACTGCCAACAACTATATATAGGTTTACATTGCATAACCATTCCCATGCCACCACCATATGGAATATCATCGACACGTCTATGTTTGTCGTCGGAAAAATCTCTAATATTGTGACAGTAGAACTCTACAAAGCCTCTGTTTTTAGCTCTGCCTAATATACTTTCGTTTAGAATGGCATTGCACATTTCAGGAAAAAGAGTAGCAATATCGAAACGCATACTTAAAATTCCTCCAAAGGCTTAATGGTCATCTTATTATTTTCAATATCTATAGATATCACTACATCGGGAATTGCAGGTATTAGATATTCTTTGTGAAGTTCTTCATTTTGGATAGTATATACATCATTAGCACCAGTTTCAAGCACATCTATTAGTGTACCATAGAACGCATTGGTATCGGCATCATATACTTCCAAGCCTATTAAATCTTGTATAAAGTAAGAACCCTCGGTAAGTTCCACATCATCACGATTCATATATATAACCATGTTTTTTATAGTTTGAGCTTGTTCTATGGTATCTATGCCGTTAATCTTCATAATCACCATATTTTTTTGAACCCTAGACTTTTCAACGGTTATAATATTCTTACCTTGATGTGTATATAAAGTTTCAAATTCGCATAGAAACTCTGGGCTATCGCACCACGGATACACTTTAACTTCACCTTTTAAACCATGTACATTTACAATCTTTCCTATTTCAAGGAACTGTTTTTTCATGTGAATACATCACCTTTCGTATTAAATTAAAGGGGTAGAGAACTCTACCCCTCTTAGATATATTAATCTCTTAAGATTGTGAACTTTTTTATTCAATCTCTACATTTACTTTCATATTATACTTGTTTGCACCTGCACGCATTATAGCACGTATAGATTTTGCAATTCTGCCCTGTTTACCAATAACTCTGCCCATATCATCTGTAGCAACGTGTAGATGGAATATAGTAACACCTTCTGCATTTGGTTCATCTTGAGTTATCTCAATAGCAGATTTATCTTCAACGAGCTGTTCTACTATGGTATATAGTAAATCTTTCATAATAATAAAAAAACCTCCTTATAGCAAGAATGGGCAGTCAAAAGACTACCCTATCCCAAATTAGTTAAAGAATATTATTCTTCTTAAAGATAACCTTAACAGTATCTGTAGGTTGAGCACCATTAGCAATCCATTGCTTAGCCTTGTCAGCATCAACCTTAACTATTGAAGGTTCTTTAGTTGGGTCATAGTAACCAATCTCTTCAATAAACCTACCATCTCTTGGGTATCTTGAATCAGCAACAACTATACGATAGAAAGGAGCTTTCTTAGCACCCATTCTTCTAAGTCTAATCTTTACTGCCATTTTAAATTCACCTCCGTAATAAGCCATGTGAACAAAATATAACGCTGTGAACTCACACATAGAGTATGTGTAAGGGAGCGTAACGCCCCTAAACTAAGGGGAGAAATAATCTATATTAATGCTAAAAGCACTAATTAACGTTATTCATAAATAGAGTAATACAACCAAATATTAAGAATAGTACTCCAAAGATTCCATAGTACACTCTTAATGCCTTTTGTGATACTCTTTTAAACATCTTTTCATTCTTAGGTGATAGAACCGTAAAGTTACTAAACGATTGTATTAATAAGAATATTCCAGCCACTACACATATAACCGCTGTAACAATTTGAGTACCCATTAATAATCACCCCATAAAAGTAACAACTTTGAAAGTTAATTACCAAACTTTCTTAAATCCATACCTGCTAGACGTTTTTTAATCTTTTTAGTAGCCTTACCGTTCTTACCGAACTGTTTCATCATGCCTTGCATTTGGTCGAACTGACGTAGTAGTCTGTTTACGTCTTCCACCTTGCAACCGCTACCATTAGCAATACGTCTTTTCCTAGATGGATTTATTATACTAGGTTTAATACGTTCAGCATCTGTCATAGAGGTTATCATAGCCTGTATTCTAACGAACTGTTTTTCATCTATGTCAGCGTCTTTAATCTTTTCACTAACACCTGGGAACATTCCTAAGATGCTCTTAACAGAACCCATCTTTTGAATCTGTTGGAGTTGTTTTAGCAAATCGTTCATGTCGAACTTACTTTCTTGAAGTTTTTTAGTAAGACGTTCAGCCTCTTCATGGTCAACTACTTGTTCTGCTTTTTCAACCAGTGATAGTATATCGCCCATGCCTAAGATACGACTAGCCATTCTTTCGGGGTGGAACTTTTCAAAGTCATCTAAGTGTTCACCATTACCTACAAACTTAATAGGCTTACCAGTAATAGATAGCACTGATAACGCAGCACCGCCACGAGTATCGGAGTCTAATTTAGACATCAACACACTAGTAATGCCAAGTACGTCATCGAAAGCTTTAGCAACGTTTACTGCATCTTGACCAGTCATAGCATCTACTACCAACATTATTTCACTAGGATTAACAGCATCTTTAACGTTTTTAAGTTCGTCCATAAGAGCAGTATCTATGTGTAAACGACCCGCAGTATCTATTATTAGGACATCGTAACCGTGGTCTTTAGAGTACTTAACTGCTTCTTTAGATATGGTAACTGGGCTTGTTTGTCCCATATCGAACACATACACTCCAGCCTTTTCACCAACGACCTTAAGTTGTTCAATAGCAGCAGGACGATACACGTCACAAGCTACCAACATAGGTCTATGACCTTCTTCTTTTAGATATTTTGCTAACTTAGCAGAGTGAGTAGTCTTACCAGAACCTTGTAGACCGCACATCATAATGATGGTAGGGGCTTTAGATGCAAAGTTAATCTTTTCATTAGAATTACCCATTAAGTCACAAAGTTCTTCGTTGACTATTTTAATGACGTGCTGTCCTGGGGTTAAACTTTCAAGAACTTCTGCACCTACTGCACGTTCAGAAACCTTTTTAATAAAGTCTTTAACTACCTTGTAGCTAACATCTGCCTCTAAGAGAGCCAATTTGACTTCACGCATAGCCTCTTTAACGTCTGCCTCGGTAAGCTTACCACGAGATTTTAACTTTTTAAATACCTTATTAAGTTTATCTGAAAGACCTTCAAAAGCCATAATTTAATCTCCTTTTCATAAATCTATCAGAAAATTTTTACCATTTTCCACTAGCTGAGAAATATTTTCAGCTATATTGACAATCTCACAAGAGTTACTTTCATTAAGTGATACTATCTTCTGCGATTGAATATCAATCTCATCGAGAAGTTTATTCAACCTATTGGATTTCTTTACAAAGCCGAGTTTATTTTCTAAGTCGATTAGGTAATATTCGGCTCTTTTTGCATTGTCATATACTCCTTGACGTGTAGTGTGAGTATGTTCAGCAATCTCTGAAAGGGATAGGTCATCGTAATAATATAGTTCAATCACGTTGCGTTGTTTTTCAGTCAATAAAGAGCTATAGCAATCTATTAGTGGAACAAAGTCCATATTCTTACTCACAACTATGCCTCCCATAAGTGTAAAGTTATAAACCTTTATAAGTATATACTATAATTTTGATTTTGTCAAGGGGTTTATTGAAAAAAATTTTAAGGAATGGTCGAAACCATTCCTTAAAGTGAACGTGTATTACTATTCTTGTGAGATATCATCTAATGTAAAAGTTATATTCCAATTACCAAGAATATTTTCATCTGACTGTTCATTGTAGGCAATGGTTAAGTCCTCTAGTTGAGAGATATCTTTAATCTTTGGGAAACATACTTCTTTACTTTCCATTGCATACTGTGAATCAGAGTCTGTAATGTAGTCTGTAGTGTATTCTGTAATCTCACTTTGATATTCAGAAGTATTTAGAACATCTTCACCAGCACTATTGACCAATCTAATATTCTGTAAGCTTATATATGTTTCTAAATCGGTTGTAGCAAAATCTATAAGTACGTAACGCACTTTAACGTGCAGATGTCCATCTATAAAGCCTATAGCAGTAAGTTCAGCATTTTCTCCTATTTCAATAGGTTCTACATTTTCATTTAGAAGTTTACTTCTAATAGGTGCAGAAGAATAGGTATAACAGCCGTAGTAACCGTAGCGACCTAAATTTATAGCGTCATAGTACGTATATTCGCTATCTAGCTTATCTTTAGCTAATTCATAGAGGTCTATATTGTCAACAGTCTTTTCAGTAATTTTCGTATTACTTATACCGTTTATATGTATAGTATTTTTATTAGTAAAGGTATGCCACCAATCCATAGTAGCCACAAACTTGTATGTAGCCACTTTAGTATCCTCATCAAAGGAAACCATTTCATACTGTATGTAGGAATGTTCATCATCTGTAGTGTTGTTTTCCTCTTCTATAAATATGGATAGTGAAGTATCCTTATTGATTCTATCTTGGTCGGTAGTATCCTCAACGGTAACGTATGCGGACATTGTCTTGTTATTAACGTCATCGATACCTGCGGATAGTACAGTAATCTTAATACCATTATCAGTTTGAGTTTCATTAATAGGTTCAAATAGAATGTTTACTCCATTTATGAACTCACTTACGCTACCACAAGCCACCGCACCTGCTCCTATAGTCAACATAGATACCGTACATAGGCTAACTATTGTTATTACCAAAGGCTTAAAGTTGAATCTCTTTCTTTTAGCTGTGAACTTACTATTTAAAACACTCATATGTATGTCATCACTAAGTTGAATATCTTGTAGTTCATCGTTAATGATATTCTTAAGTTTACTCATAAAACATTTCCTCCTTTAAACTGATTTTTAACCTTTCTCTTGCTCTCTTTAGTCTAGTTTTAACGGTGGCTTGAGGTACTTTAAGTATGTGACTAATCTCCTTAATGCTCAACTCTTGATAATAGAATAGCATAACTACTTGAAGATACTTATATGGTAGCTTTGAAACCTCTTTAGATACTAACTGTATGTTCTCATCTTTTGAGAAGTTTTCATTATATTTTAAGTTTATATCTTCAAGGGCAACTACTTCTTTGGAGTTCTTTTTTAAGGCGTTCTTGCAATTGTTTATGGCAATACTAATTATCCAAGTTTTAATATTAGATTTATTCTTGAAAGTATCTAACTTTTGATAAACCTTAATGAACGTTTCTTGAGTAATATCTTCAGCCAGATGATAGTCTTTAACGTATATTAAGCACATTCTTAAGATATCGTTGCCGTATAGGTTCATAAGTTCTACTATGTTTGGAGTATCTTTGTTACTATCCATTGTTTTATCCTCCTTTCTATATATTAGACAATCCATAGGGGTAAAAGGTTTCAAGATATAAAAAAAAATCTTCTTCTTAAGTTAGAAGAAGATTTTTTCATTTTAGATATATCAAACTACACTATTAAAGCCCTAAAAGTAGTGCTTTTAATTGGAGTAGGTCATTGCTTTTAATAGAGTTATCTCCGCTTAAGTCGGCATTATTCATAGCCTCAGTGGATAGTTCTTCTAACCCTAATAGGCATTTCTTTAGCATTAGTATATCGTTGCTCTTAATCTGATTATCGCAATTGATATCTCCTAAGAGTAAGAGTATGCGTTGACCATCTTCTAATGTAATGAAGTTAGTAGTAGTATCTACAGAAGTTTCAGTAGTAGTATCTACAGTAGTTTCAGTGGTAGTATCTACAATAGTTTCAGTAGTGGTATCTACA
>JAJQGV010000137.1 GCA_021200215.1 Ruminococcus sp.
TATTAAAAGTATACTGTTTTTGTGAAAGTCGCATTTGGAAATCTTTCAAAGGAATATCAACATTGTTATAAAAAAAATCTTTAAACCTATTGAAAAACTCAAACTGTTGTGATATAATGATAATGGAAATAATTAAATTCCGAAAAGGATTAAAATAAACTTTATCAAAAAGGAATGAATTTGAAATGGAAATAAAGATTCAACTTACTGAAAATCCAAAGCAAAAACCAGCTGATGAAAGTAAATTGGGCTTTGGTCACATATTCACAGACCATATGTTCATTATGGATTATGATGTTGGCATGGGTTGGCACGATGCTAGAATAGTACCTTATGCTCCACTATCCATATATCCATCATCTATGTGTTTGCACTATGGTCAAACGGTCTTCGAGGGTTTAAAAGCTTATAGAACTGCTGATGGAACTATTCAATTCTTCCGTCCAGATGAAAACTTTAAACGTCTAAACGTTTCTAATGAAAGGTTAGTTATCCCTGCAATTAACGAAGAAGATTGCTTACAAGCATTACATACTCTAGTTAATATCGACAAGGATTGGGTTCCTTATACTGAGGGAACTTCTCTATACATTAGACCTTTTATAATCGCTGATGACCCTTACTTAGGTGTTAGACCTGCTAATCACTACCTATTTATGATTATCATGTCACCATCAGGTTTATACTACTCATCTGGTTTAGACCCTGTAAATATCTACGTTGAAACTAAGCACGTTAGAGCCGTTCGTGGTGGTATGGGTTATACTAAGACTGGTGGTAACTATGCTGCATCGCTAATCGCTCAAGATGAGGCTCATAAGCAGAACTACTCTCAAGTACTATGGCTAGATGGTGTAGAACAAAAGTATATTGAAGAAGTTGGTGCTATGAACATATTCTTTGTTATCAATGGCGAGGTTGTTACTCCTGCACTACATGGTTCTATACTAAGTGGTATCACTAGAAAGTCTGCTATTGAGGTCTGTAAATCTAAAGGTTATACAGTATCTGAAAAGAGAATTTCTATTCAAGAGATTGCAGACGCTTTCGATAATGGTCAACTTACTGAATGTTTTGGTACTGGTACTGCTGCCGTTATCTCTCCAGTAGGTCACTTAAAGTGGGGCGATAAGGTTATGGAAATAAACGATAATAAGATTGGCCCAGTTTCTCAAATGCTATATGATACTATGACAGGTATGCAATGGGGCAAGGTTAAGGATACTTTCGGTTGGATTCAACCTCTTAAACCCTTAGATGAGTTAAAGTAGATAATATCTTTTTTTACTAATTTCAGCAAGAATTCCCCCCTCTTCAACAGTGTAAGCGGCAAGATGAATTGCTAAAAGAAAACTTGACGGCAATGGTGATGGAGAGAAATCGGTATTCCCTACTGACATGAGGTTAATTTATGCGTACGCACTCCAATAATATACCGAGCGTGGACTTAAAGAAACAAGATACAGTTTAGGCGTGAACTTTCCACGCCTAAAACTATATTCGGTGATTTTATATGTTAATATATTCTATAGTTAAGTATAAAGGTAATACCTATGAGATATCATTAGGTAACGATGAAAAAGTTTATATAAATGGTGAAATAATCTTGCAATATGGATTAAAAACTAATATGGAGATATCTGTTGAACGTTTGAACGAAGTTATCCATGCCGATACTTTTCGAAAAGCCAAAGAAAGAGCGTTATACCTACTAGATTACAAAGACTACTCTTACGTTCAACTGTATGAAAAACTTGAAGCTAACTATCCACAAGATATTTGCCTAGAGGTACTATCTAATTTGGTAAATATAGGAATTATAGACGATAATCGCTATGCTAAAAATTTAGCTGAAAGGTTGATATTAGGTAAGAAGTATGGTTCATATCGTGCCATTAAAGAATTAAAACTTAAAGGTATAGATGACGATTTAGCTCAAGAAATAGTATCTAAGTATGAGGATACAGAACTTGAACGTCTTGAAAGTTTAATCAATGGTAAGTATGCAAGATATCTTAATGATGATAAGGGTATCAATAAGGTTAAGAACGCTCTAGTACGTTTAGGATACTCTTACGATATAATAAATCAAGTATTAGATTAAAGTATCATTTATGGTATGTATCTTCAAGTTGATTGGAACATACTGGGAATAAAGAAAGGATTTTTTAAATATGGCTATTAAAGTCTGTATGGTATCGCTAGGTTGTAGTAAAAATCTAGTGGATAGCGAAAGAATGTTAGACAAGATTAGAAAACATGGTTATGAACTTGTAGTTGAATATGGCGAAAGTGATATAACAGTAGTAAATACTTGTGGATTTATTCAATCTGCTAAAGAAGAGGCTATAGAAACCATCTTAGAGATTGCACAACTTAAA
Source organism: Ruminococcus sp. (assembly GCA_021200215.1). GTDB lineage: Bacteria > Bacillota > Clostridia > Oscillospirales > Ruminococcaceae > UBA5884. The sequence continues at coordinate 2,382 of JAJQGV010000137.1, forward strand.
AAAGAGGGTACTATCAAAAAGATTATAGTTACGGGTTGTCTAGTGGAACGCTACAAAGACGAACTCGCTCAAGAGTTCCCCGAAGTAGATGCAGTTCTAGGTATTGGCAATCAAGAAGATATCGTAGACGTTATTGACAGAGTATTACATGGTCAACACGTTGTAAGTTTTGACGACAAGTACAGACTTAAACTCACTGGGGACAGAATTATAAGTACATTACCATTCTTTGCATACTTAAAGATTGCTGAGGGTTGCTCTAACAGATGCTCCTACTGTGCAATACCAAATATTCGTGGCAACTACAGAAGCGTTCCTATGGAAGATATCTTAAAAGAGGCTAACTGGTTAGCCGACAATGGAGTTACTGAATTAATAGTTATCGCTCAAGATACTACTCGCTATGGCTATGACCTCTACAAAGAGTACAGACTTCCAAAACTTTTAAAAGAACTCTGTAAGATAGATAATCTTAAATGGATTAGAGTATTATATTGTTACCCCGAAAAGATTACTGACGAACTATTAAACGTCATTGCTACAGAAGATAAGATAGTTAAGTATTTAGATATTCCTATTCAACACTGCAATGAAACTGTATTGAAAAATATGCGTAGGGGTGGAAATGCTCAAAAGTTAAGAGAACTTTTCAAGCATATTAGAGAAGTTATTCCAAACGTTACATTAAGGACTACTCTAATTACTGGTTTTCCTCAAGAAACTGAAGAACAGTTCACTGAGTTAGCTGAGTTCGTTAAAGAAATCCATTTTGATAGGTTAGGTTGTTTTCCATACTCTCAAGAGGAAGGTACTCTTGCTAGTGAGATGGACGGTCAATTAGATGAAGAAATTAAAAATCATAGGGCAGAAATCATCATGGAACAACAGATGCTCTTTAGCGAAGAAAACAACGAAAAGAAACTCAATACTATAGTAGATACAGTAGTTGAGGGATTTGACAAGTGGGCAGAATGCTATTTTGGCAGAACTTCTGCTGATGCTCCAGATATTGACGGTAAGATATTCTTTTCAAGTGACGAAAAACTATCTATTGGACAGTACGTTAAAGTTGAAGTTACCGACGTGATAGACTATGATTTATGTGGAATGGTGGTATCTGAATGAAATTAAATCTACCTAATAAACTAACTCTTATGAGAGTTATTTTAGTACCATTCTTTGTATGGTCATTCCTTATGAAGTGGTACGTTGTGGCTTTGATACTCTTTGCAGTAGCATCTATAACCGACTTTTTAGATGGCTACATTGCTAGAAAGAATAATCTAGTTACAAACTTTGGAAAGTTCTTAGACCCTCTAGCCGATAAGGTTCTAGTAATATCTGCTTTAGCGTGTTTTACAGATATAGGATTAATCAACTGCGTACCTTTGATTATAATAGCCTCTAGGGAGTTTATGGTATCGGGGTTAAGGTTAATCGCAAGTGGTGAGGGTGTAGTGATTCCAGCAGGAATGTCTGGAAAGTTAAAGACTGCTTTTACTATGGTATCTATAATCTACATCTTGATATACTGCATCTTAGATTTAACTGGCGGTGTACCTTATGTGGTATTACAAGTGCTAGTGTGGATTTCCGTGGCTTTAACAATCTATTCTGGTTGTGAGTATCTAAAGGGTTGTTGGAAGTACATCAAAGAAGAATGATAACAAAAAAATCAGTATACTTTTCTTTCTATAGTACACTGATTTTTTTATAATAAATATCTCCGACACCACAAAAAAGGCTTATAATCTCTAAAGATTACAAGCCTTTTTTAACGGAGCAGAAGGGATTTGAACCCTTGCGACCCTCTCGAGCCCTACTCCCTTAGCAGGGGAGCCCCTTCACCACTTGGGTACTACTCCAACTGTGAAAATTAAACACTGTTAAACGGAGAGGAGGAGATTCGAACTCCTGTGCCTTTTGGGCAAACGGTTTTCAAGACCGCCTCGTTATGACCACTTCGATACCTCTCCAAGAATATTAAGCTCATTGAAATCAATCAGCTTAATTATTATATCATATACGATAGTAAAAGTCAATAGTCAAAATTGTAAATATTTTGTGAACTATTTAAGATTGCAAAGAATTAATATCCACCACTTCTACACCACTGTAGTAATACTTAAGAATATCGATATAGGAATATCCCTCTAGGGCAAGTTGATTAGCTCCATACTGACTCATGCCGACATCATGACCGTAACCCTTAGTAGAGATATCGAAAGTATCGCCATTATAAGATACCTCAAAAACGCTAGAACGTAAACCTAAAACGTTTCTAAACTCTTGACCGCTAATAGTCTTACTACCAACATTCACCGATATAACAGTTCCCGCCTCAGAAGTAGATTGTATAGAAATCCAGCTAGTACAATCTGAAGAGAACGTAATATCAGAATAGGTTTCGGTAAACTTAGATTTTATTTCAGTGGGGGTAAAGGTTGTAACCTCTTCAAAGTCGTTAGCAGAAACATCTTGAGAACTATCCACCGATACTAAGTAAGGTACACTGTAACCCCAAACGTTTTGAGCATCTTCAGTAACTCCACTAGATATAGAATGAAAGACTGGTACTATAAGTTCATCACTATAGACTATCACTTGACCGAGTACCTCTTCCACTGCAGATGATACTTTCTCATAGTACTCATCATAGTTAGAACCATAATACTCTTTAATCTGACTATTAGTTAAGAATGCTTGATATTTAGTGCTATCATTAGAAAAATCTGCACCATGTAGTTCATCGCTAGGAGTAGTCTTTTGAATATCCTTTAGTCTAATAGCATAGGTATACGATGCCACTGCTTGAGCCTTAAGAGCCTCAACTTCAAATAGGGCAGGCATCTCTGCACATACCGAACCTATAACGTAATCCTTAGCAGATACGTCTATTACCTCATAGGTTGTACTGTCTAAAACCTTAAAAGTAGTGTAGTCATCGCTAATAGTTAAACTTTGAGTATTTGAAGTAGTTTCCTCAGTAGAATCTATGGTGGTGGTAGTAATCTCTTGATTAGAACTTCCTAAAATGAAAGATTCATCTTTTTTAGAGTCATCACTTGATAACGTTAAAAAGGTCACCATAGGAATAAGTATCAATAATGCAGTAAATATACTAATGATAATAACATAAGTTTTCATAACAAGATTGCATACCATAATATTATCACCTAATATTGCAAGTATGCTATTTTCACTCCTTTCAAAATAATGATAATATTTTTTTAAGCATCATCGACTTAATTATATTTAGAAAAATCTGTTCGGCACGATAATTTTTAAATCATTCTTAAAAAAAAACTTGCTTATCTTTACTTTTTTAAGATTTTTCAACGGTTCTAAGCGTTACATCATAGGTTGACATTAATCATTTAAGGTTGTATAATAATATTATGCAATTCTAAAGTTGATTTTTTATATCGAAAGGAGCAGGTCTAATGAATACAGTATATTCAAAGATGGAAAACGTTTGTAATAATTTGAAGGATAGTTCAAAGATAGAACCAAATTTATATGAAAAGTTCCACGTTAAAAGAGGTCTAAGAAGAAACGATGGTACTGGTGTAATCGCAGGAATTACTAACATTTGTAACGTTCACGGATACGTTATAAATGAGGGTGAAAAAGAACCTGCCGAAGGTGAACTAATCTATAGGGGTTATAACGTTAAGGATTTAGTAGAAAACGTCGAAAAAGAAGATAGGTTTGGCTTTGAAGAAACTATATATCTACTATTATTTGGTGAACTGCCTAATATTGAACAGTTAGAAGAGTTTACTCAATATCTGTCTATAAATAGACCTCTCCCAGAGGGTTTCTTCGCTGATATGATTATGAAAGCACCATCTAACAACATTATGAATAAGATGTCACGTTCTATCCTTGCACTATATTCATATGATAATAATGCTGAAGATATGTCACTTGAGGGTGAAATGAGAAAAGCTTTAAACCTAATAGCTAAACTTCCTGTAATTATGGTTGACGCTTTACAGGTTAAAAGATTAAAGTTTGACAATAAAAGCATGATTATGCACCCAATACGTGAGTATGAGAGTACGGCACAAACCATACTATCATTACTTAGACCAAATAGAGAGTACTCTAAAGAAGAAGCTCAACTATTAGATATTCTATTAATGTTACACGCCGAACACGGTGGTGGTAATAATTCCACATTCTCATGTAGAGTATTAACATCTTCGGGTACTGATGCCTATGCAACGTATTCTGCTGCTATAGGTTCATTAAAAGGCTCAAGACATGGTGGTGCTAACATGAAAGTCGTAAAGATGGTTGAAGACTTCCGAAACAACGTCCAAGATTGGAACGATGAAGGTCAAGTTGCAGACCATCTAAGAAAGATTATTAATAAAGAGGCTTATGACCATAGCGGTTTAGTATATGGCATGGGACACGCAGTATATACTCTTTCAGACCCTAGAGCAGTCATCTTAAAGAAAAAGGCTTTTGAACTTGCAAAAGATACAGAGTTTGAAAGAGAGTTTAATCTAATAAACAACATAGAGAAACTAACTCCTACCATATTCAAAGAGGTAAAAGGTAGCGATAAGGTTATGTGTGCCAATGTAGACCTATACAGCGGATTCGTATACAGAATGTTAGGCATTCCCGAAGATATATATACTCCACTGTTTGCATCTGCTAGAATTGCAGGTTGGTCGGCACATCGCATGGAAGAAATGCTAACAGGTAATAGAATTATTAGACCAGCATATAAAGCAATCGCTAAGAATAAGCCATACGTTCCTCTATGTGAAAGGTAAGTATTATACATAATAAAATCCCCTAACTTAAAAGTAAGGGGATTTTATACTCACAAAAAAACTTACTAACTAGCAGATTCTTTATCTTTCACCTTATTGTTATATATAAACATTAAAAGTGCCACACAACATATTACTACATAGCCTAATATACTAAGGAAATCTGGAACTTGATTAAATATAGCATATCCAACTATTGCAGAGAATACTATTTGAGAGTAATCATATATAGACACTTCCTTTGCAGGAGCGTAGCAGTATGCAGTAGTTATAGAAAACTGTGCAATACAAGCACAAGTACCTGCAAGTAGCAAATATATAACTTGTGAAATACTCATAGGAGTAAAGTTAAATATTAGATATGGCAGAGTAACCAAACATGAAAATGCAGAAAAGAAGAATACAATATATCCTTTGTTTTCACCATGTTGACCTAACACTCTAACCATAGTATAGGCTATACCAGCACATAGACCACCAGTTAAACCTATCAAAGATGGTATTAAATCCATATTGGAAAGCGTAGGTTTTATGATTAATAGACTTCCCAAGAATGCAACTATCACACTACCCCACTGTACAAAATTAGCCTTTTCTTTCAATATAAGATACGAAAATACTATTGCAAAGAAAGGTGACATCTTATTCAACATAGAGGCATCGGACAATACTAAATGGTCAACTGCATAGAAGTTACACAGTACGCCAATAGTTCCAAAACCAGCCCTCAACAATAGATACTTTAGATTGCCGTCTTTCCATTTAAAAGAATCCTTACTTTTTAAAAGTAGGATAAAAGCAAATATCATAGCGATAAAGTTTCTAAAGAAACTTTTTTGAATAGATGGCAGTTCTCCAGAGAGTCTAACAAAGGTATTCATTAAAGAAAAGAACAGTGCCGAATTTATTATATATAATACTCCTTTATATTTAGTTTTCATAGTATAAATCTCACTTTCGCTAAGAATTAATCTTTTAAGGTAATTATTCTTTTAGTAGATAACAAGCTAACTACTAAAAGTAATGGAAACACTATAGCCATAAGTATGCCCAACTTTAAGTTATCATCGAAGAACCCCGATATCAAGCCAACGAACGTAGGGCCACCTGAACAACCAACATCACCAGCAAGAGCCAATAAGGCAAACATAACAGTTCCACCACCCTTAATGATTCCTTTAGATAAGCTAATAGTCCCAGGCCACATAATTCCTACAGATAGTCCACATAGACCACAACCTATTAGACTAAGTGCTTCCCATGGTGATAATGATATCAACAGATAGCTTATTACACATAAAATCCCACTAAGGTACATAAACTTTTTCAAATCTAAAGTATCGCCGAACTTTGCATATATAGCCCTAGATGTTCCCATTAATATAGCAAAGAACATAGGGCCTGCTAAATCACCAATAGTCTTACTGACGCCAAGACCCTTTTCCGCAAACGTAGACGCCCATTGACTAACTGCTTGCTCACTAGCACCTGCACATACCATAAGTAAGAGCATTATCCAAAATACCTTATTAGCGAACAGTTCTTTAAAGGATAGAGTCTTTTCATCGCTACCGACTAAATCACCTATAGGAACTTGAGTAAAAAATATGCCGTTCAACGTTGGAACTATAGCCCATATTATACACAATACTTTCCAACTATCAATTCCAAATATACTAAAGAATATAGTGGATATTAAAATTACACCTACACAACCCCAACAGTAGAACGAATGTAATAGACTCATAGCAGTCTGTTTGTTATCGGTGGGACAAGCTTCTACTATTGGACTAACTAAAACTTCAATAAGTCCGCCACCTATTGAATATATCATAACGGATATTAACAATCCTGTAAAAGCATCTGATAGTATATTTGGAAGTATAGTTAAAAGTATAAATCCTAAAGCAGACAATATATGTGCAATAACTATAGATGTTTTATAGCCTATCCTATCGATGAAGGTAGTAGATACTAAATCTACTATTAACTGTAATCCAAAGTTAAGGGTTACTAAAAAGGTTATCTTAGATATTGAGATTCCATAGGTATCTGTAAAAGTAGCGAATAACAATGGTATAAAACTACCACCTATAGCTTGAACCACATATGCTATAAAACTAGCATACATAGTATGTGTATATGATAGTTTACTGTTCATATAGAAAAATATTCCTCCTAACTTATGAACAACATAGGAATGACTTGTAGCCATTCCATGCGTTAAAATATTAATAAAAAGTAAATCTATTCAACTTGGAGTAAATCCTTAAACTGTTCTAAGAAAGCATCGGCAACTATCTGACCGCCCTCACCATTTGGGTGACCTCCATATAATGCCTTTGCAGGATTCTCTTCATCGCTCAAGTAAGATGCAAAATCAAAGAAGTATATGCCATACTCATTAGATAGTTCTTCAACCATTTGATTATATTCAAGACGTACACTTTCTTTTTCTTCACCATAATCTTCAGGGGGTGCATTGAACAGAATTACTTCACAACCTTTGTGTGTAAGTTCATCTAAAATAACCTTTAGATAGTCTACAATTTCTTGTGCCGAGTTTCCACCATCGCCCATATACTCACCCGTATTGATATCGTTAGTACCAAAGGCCACTATAACTATATCACCAGTAGATGCCCTAGATAACCAATCGCCACACTGTGAGGCATCGCTAGTACGTGACCAACCTAGACCACAATTCCAAAAGGCATAATCTTCGCCTAACATCTGCGATATTCTTGCACTCCAAAACTCATACTTCATAAATTCAGTTTGACACCCTTGCGTGATAGAATCACCAATAGCAACTATGTTAAGTTTAGTATCACGTTTTGCACCTATTAACTGTGGAAGAGGAATCTGGTCGCAATATTTAAAGTCACCATCGCCACTATCGGCGGTAGTAGAAGTCAACGATGACATATAGGTACAAGCAATATTCTCACCCGATACAGTCCATTCCCACACTAAGTAATGGTCTTGTGGGACATCAAAGGTAATACTGTCGCTCCAATAAGTTTCACCTGCACCAACCTCTTTAGATATATTACCATCATCGAAAGTAACAGCAGTTCTATTAGTAATTTCATCTTCAATAGAAGTACCACCATCAGCTATATAGGCACTCGTTATGGTGTAACCCTCACCCACTCTGCCCACATATGCAAGCTCGCCATACTTATAAGTAGAATCTACGGTGTTGGAAAAGTAGAAACAATACTCTAACTCACCATACTCTTCTACGGGGAAGTATGCTCTATAGGTAACCTCATCAGCCTTTTCGACCACATAATTATTACCCGTTGCCACCAACGTATTTGAAACATATTCATCGAATTTTGGGTCTGTTGAATCACTTAGCAAATACTCTTTTTCAGTCGATGTTTCTGTAGTTACTTCGGTTTCCAAAGTAGTTATAGTAGTATCTTCAACAGTTTGGGTTGAAGTAGTGGTATCTTCTAGATTTACGATTTCAGAACTACACGCACTCGAAAATACTGCAAAGATACACGCCATTAAAAATATTGAAAACTTTTTCATTTTTTATCTCCTTAAATGATTTTATATCTTATATTTTAGCATCTTATGTATAATAAGTCAATAAAAAAGTCCACACTTCAGAAAAGTAAAGCACCCATGATTTTTTTCATAGGTGCTTTCTTAAATTATAATGGGAGCTGTTTTATCTGTCGAATAAATGCATCTGCAAGGTAGTCAATCCATTCATCTGAGAATTTATCCTTATCAAAATCAAATATAATGTCTATGCTGTTATCCATCTTGATAAAAACATTGAAATCATTTCTGCTACGATTATGGTTAAACAGTTCATAGATATCACTTTCATTTTGTATGGCAGGAGTATTCTGGAACGTCATAAAATATCTAAATGCAGGGTGTCTAAGTTTAGCAGACTTCTGAATATCAGAAGAAGAGATATAACCATATTTTTCTATATCTAAGCTTTTTTGTTGTGCAGTTTTTGGAGTATCATTAGCAGTAATTCGTATAGGAAGTGTACGGATAAACATACCTACCATTGAATTCACATTCGATATTTCTTCTGACCTTCCCGAATAGGTATAGCCGAATGAAACATCTTCTGTGCCAAGTATTTCCATAAGTGTACAACCCCATGCATACTGCATAAATGTGCTTGCTGTGATTGTATTTTCATTGCAAAAATCTCTAATATTTTTTACATTTTCAATACCAAGAGAAAGTTTTTTTGTTGAATAATCAGGAATCTGTGTATTTTTTCCTGTTATCGGAAAGACAGAATCGGGACAACCACTCATATAATCCTTCCAAAACTCTTTTGCGATACTTATATTACGAGTTTTAAGCCATTTTGCATATCCACTGAAATTATCAGGTTCTGCACTTATGCCCTCAAATATTTCTTTCAGAACTATGTCCATGCTCCATTTATCGAGTATTACATGAGAGAATGAGAACATAATAACAGATTTATTTTCACCAACATTAAACAAAGTAGTACGGAACATAACTTCATTTTGAGTATCGAAACCTCTGTATCTGTCCATTTTCATGTAACCTGTCAAGTAATTTTCAAGTATCTTTGGCAGAGCTAAATCTGTATTCCATTCCTTTCCGTAGCGTGTAGCGTCCAAGATTTCAAGTTCAGGTTTTACACCTTTTTTAACAACTTGATACACATTTTTCATTCCCTCAGATACGAAAATACTACGCAATACGGGGTGCTTATCCACAACTTTTTGTAAGTTTGCACGTAAATCGTTATCTAATATACTATGTCCAACTGCAAGCATAATCTGTTCATGATAATAGGAACGTTCACGATAATGTTCTGCAAGAAGTAGCATACCAGTTTGCATATCTGTAGCAGGATAGATTGCTTCAATCTGACTTATATCACCAACAACATTAGAAATCTTTTTCCAATCTGCCATATTCATTCCTTGAATACCAAAATCCGATGGCATAATTATTTTCTCGTCTACATTAAGTAATATTTCAGAGATATCAATAAGTTTCTGAGCAGTTATGTTCATAAGTTCTTTTATTGTATCTTTTTCAAATTCATACTTGTTATATTCAATTTCAATCGTCATGCAAGAATGAACCACAGAACCCGAAAAAGAAAGCTTTGCCATACATGGGCTACTATCATCAGTATTAACCACAGCATTGTTTTCGCATACTGTGAACATATTACTACTGCTGTCATCTGTAAACTCACCTAGATAATTAAATTGAATCTCTGGTGTAAATTCAATAGCTGAATCGGTAAGATATCTAAGAGGAACATAACTATAACCATTTTCAGGTACTGCACGAATCTGTTCTTTTACTTTGCATAATGTACTGAGTTCATCTTTATCTGCTGTAATGCCCACAGGATAAAAGCTAGTAAACCAACCAACTGTTCTTGATACATCAATACTGCTATCAAAATTTTCACGTCCATGACTTTCTTGCATAAATGAAGTACTATTGATTCCAAACTTAATTTTTACTGCAAGCATCAAAGCTGATACCATAATATCATCTGTCATAAATCCGTTATCGGAAGCAATTGCTTTTTTTATCTTCGCTGTATCCTTTTCATTAAAGGATATAGATACCTTATCAAGCATTGAATCTCTTCTTACGCCATCAAAAGATTTATCGGTAGGAATTACATCGAACATACCCGAAGTAACTTTTTCCCAATATTCACGCTGTGCCGAAACAGAATCACTTTCAGCATACTTTTGCTGTAACTGTGCATATTTTTTATAAGATGTGGTTTTTATTCCAAGAGTTACATTCTGACCTTTTATGTATGCATTATACAATTTTTCCAAGTCAGCGAGTAATATTCTCCATGAAACGGTATCAACAACTAAGTGATGTATGGTTATAAACAACTTATCACATTTTTCACCTCTAATTATTAGAGCATATATTTTATGTCCGTTAAGTTTCAAGCTAGTTAAGGCAGTTGCAATAGAAGTAGTTTCTTCTATCTCATCACACTCACTTATAATGAAAGCATTGTTTTTTATCTGTGGGATAAACTGAACAATAGTATTTTCTGTAACTGTGAAATCAGCTCTTAATTCATCATGATGTTCTGTAAGTTTTAGCATTGCATCACGTAAGGCATCAATATTTATTCTTTGACTTGCTGTAAGCATAACCGACTGATTCCAATGATTCTGATTTTTAATATCTAAAGTGAAGAAATAATGTTGAATTGCACTTAATGGTATTTCACCGCAAGCATCATCATCTGTTTCAAAGATAGCAGTAAGGTGCTGTGCCATTTCACGAGCAGAAGGTGATTCAAAAAGTTGTCTCATCTGCATTCTGTAACCGTATTCTGTAATTTCAGAGGCAACTTGAATACCCTTTATAGAGTCACCACCCAACTCAAAGAAACTTGCATCTGCACTTACCTTTTCAAGTCCAAGTATCTTTGCGAAAACCTTGCATATTGCTTCTTCTTTCGGATTTGAAGGAGCAACATATTTTTTGTTAGCATCGAAATCAATATTAGGTAAAGCCTTTTTATCAATCTTAGCATTAAGGTCAAGAGGCATTTCTGCAAGTTGCATAAATGCAGATGGTATCATATAATGTGGGAGCATAGCTTGTAAATCTTTTTTAAGAACTTCCGTGTCAATATTTTCATTTGCAGTAAAATATGCAAACATATATTGTACTCCGTTAAGTTCACGAAGAACAACCGCAACTGAACCTATATTATTACAGCTACTTATCGCCTGTTCGATTTCACCTATCTCTATGCGATAACCGTGATATTTTATTTGATTATCTATTCTTCCTATATATTCTATTTCACCTCGCTCATTCCATTTTGCAAAATCACCTGTGCAATACATTCTGCCATGTGAATAATCTGTTTGAATAAACTTTTCAGCGGTAAGCTCATCTCTGTTCAGATAACCTCTTGAAACCCCATAACCAGATATGCATAGTTCCCCTGCAATACCCACAGGAAGAATATTCTTGTGATGGTCTACAATATGTATCTTTTCATTAGAAAGTGGTTTGCCTATATTTACATAGTCATCATTCATTTCAAGGAATACTGAACCCGCTGTTGTTTCCGTAGGGCCATATCCGTTATAGAGCTTTGCACTTGTGAGTTTTTTCATTTTATTAAGCCACTCCATTGGTACAGCCTCACCCACGGCAGAAATACTTTTAAAGTTTTTAAGTTCTTCTGCAAATGGCTTGTATTCAATATATTTAAGCAATCTAGAAGGTGTACAAAGAAGTGCATCTGCATGATATTTTTTAATCAATGTAGCAAGTTCTACAACATCGTTTGAGGAATTTTCATCGCAAAGGATAACAGTCTTTCCCGATAAAAGGAATGGATATATTTCAGCTACCGCTATATCAAATGCCAAACTTCCTATCGCCAATGATACACTACATTCATTTGCTATTGTTACAGCATGATAATTATATTTTAAAGGTAATGAGTAATTAAGTACACCTCTGTGTTCAGCAAGTACACCTTTAGGCTTTCCTGTTGAACCCGATGTATATATTACATAGCAAAGATTCCTTTCAGTCAGCATTACCATAGGATTGCTTTCATTACTGTTTTTAAAAAGTTCTGCACAATTAGTTTCATCAATAAGGAGTTTTGCTCTGCTGTCAGTCATACAATAGTTTATCCTACTTTCGGGATAATTAATATCCAAAGGCAGATATACAGCTCCTGCTTTCATTATTCCGAGAAAAACAGTAATTATATCACTTGTACGTGGCAACTTTACGGCAACAATATCCTCTGTACCTATACCTTGATTTATAAGACTGTGTGCAATTCTGTTAGCATTTCTGTTAAGTTCATTGTAAGTAAGTATTTTATCCAATGCAATTACAGCAACAGCATCGGGAGTTTTTCTTGTTTGTTTTTCAAATATCGATACAATAGTTTCTCCTATAGGGAAGCTTGTTTCCCTTCTGTTGAACTGTTCAAGTTTTTCAAGCTCACTGTCGGACGCAAGAGAGATTCTTGTTATATCAATATCTGTTGATTCCGTCATTCTGTCCAAAACGGTAACAAGAGCAGACATAATAATTGTCATAGTTGTGCTTTCATATTTTCCGCTGTCATACTCAAGTATAAGTTCATTGCCTACCACATTAAAAGTAACAGGGAACTTTGCGGAGAGCTTATCTGCTTCGTTGTTATAAACAACCTCTGCTTTAAAGTTTCCCAAACGTGTGTTGTTTTCAGAATGGTTCTGATATACATACAAAATTTCAGGCAATATACCCGTCTTTGAGCAGAATGAGGCATAAGAAAATTTATCATGGTCGGCGTTCATATATACAAGCTGTTGAATGCGATTTACATACTGTGAACTGAGTTCATTTGCATTTGATTTAATACGCATAGGAATTGTCTTTACAAACATACCAATACTTCTAATGAATCGTCTGTCATTTCTTCCGTCCCATACCATAGCAAGAGTAACATCGTCCTTACCCGTAACAGATGATATTACAAGTCTAAATCCTGCAAGATATACCGACGACAATGTTACACCCGTATTAATTGCAAAGCTTTCCAATTTTTTGTACATTTTTTCATCAATCGTGTGTTTTATACGTCCCAATGGTAGTCCATTCTCGTTCTTATCTTGATGTAAAGAACTTGCGGTTTCAACACCACTGAACATATCGCAGTAATATTTAATATCATTCTGAGGGCAGGAATTCTTTAGCTGTGAATATTCGTAGAACGTGTATTTTTCATTCAGTAGCAAACCGCCCTCGTAGGAAGTCTTGATATCTTCTATAAAGATACTCATTGATTCACCATCAAAAATTAAGTGATGAAAATCCATATATAGACAAGTCATTTCATCGTTATAGTATATTTCTATACGATAAAGTGGTGAACTATCACTTATATTGAACGGACGAATAAAGTTTATTCTGTCGGGATAATCTGAATATGAAACCTTAACTAATGGTTTTTCATCATCATTTCGTATAATCATAGGTGAAGCACCATTGTCCTTAATACGACTCTTAAGATAAATATGAGCCGATATTGCTGATTCACAAGCAGTTTTCAACTTATCTGGAGATACATTGCTGTCAAATCTATAAACGCATGGAATATTATATTTCATCTGTTCGGGGAACTTGACACAATCAAGATAAACTCCCATCTGATTATCCGTAAGAGAGTATTCGGATAGTTTTTCAAAGTTAAGCTCCAATTCTTCTGTATTACTGCGTGATTTTATAAGCTGTTCAAGAAGAAGAACAGTATTATTTTTTAATATATCCACAGAACTTAGTTCAACGTTCATTTCTTTGTATATACAAGTTCCAAGCTTTACAGCAAGCAATGATGTAAGTCCTAATCTGAAAAGGTCAGTATTTATTCCAATTTCATTATCACCGAGAACACTGCAAACTAAATCACATAACTTTTTCTGAAGTTTTGTTTCGCAAGGAATTATTTCCTCATTCATCTCAACCTCTGGAAGATGTTGACGGTCAATTTTACCTGCTGTGGAAATAGGCATTGCATCAAGTCTGACTAAAATTCCAGGAACCATATAATAGGTAAGTTGCTGTCTAAGATAATTTTTTAAATCATCTGATGACAGTTCACCATCTGCAGTATAATATCCACAAAGATAAGCATTTTTTCCCTTACCCGATACCTTTACAGCACACATATTTACTTGTGGATGTGTAAGCATTACGCTTTCAATCTCATCAAGTTCTATACGCAAACCATGAAGTTTTATCTGATTATCCATTCTGCCGAGGAAATCAATCTCTCCGTCATCGGTAAGTCTTGCAAAGTCACCACTATGATAAAGCATACCAGAATGGAAAGGATTTCTTACAAACTTTTCTCGTGTAAGATTCTCTCTGCCAATATATCCTGTTCCTACATTCCACCCACCTATGCAAAGTTCACCCACACAACCTTGTGGTTGAAGATTGAGCGATTTGTCAACAATGTACATTTTTGCATTTGCAACTGGCCTGCCTATAGTTATCTTACGTTCTGTTACATATTGATAAGATGCCGCAAGTGTTGTTTCAGTAGGGCCATAACCGTTAAGAATGACAGTATCCGACACCTCACTTATTCTGTTTGTTAAAGAATGATTAAGAGATTCACCTGCAACAAGCATTACCTTAACATTCTTTAGGCACTCAACAAATGCAGAATCTTCCATATATTGTCCTATTCTTGATGGAGTACCTTGTATGCAATCGACATTATGCTTTTTAGCAAATTCAGCCAATACATAAGGGATATCGAATGCTCTGTCATCTGCAAAAGCAAGCTTTCTACCATAAAAGATTGCAGGGAATATCTCACAGATTGAAATATCAAAGGTTACATTCGATATAGAAAGAATAGAATTACACTTGCTGTACATTTCTCTTACAAGACAGTTATGTTCAAGAGGTTTCAAAAAGTTTGTGAGATTACGTTGAATAAGCATTGCTCCTTTAGGTTTTCCAGTAGAACCCGATGTATATATTACATAGCTAAGGTCATCAGGTTTAACATCAAGTATAGGTGCTTCATCGGGATTTGACTTTTCAAGTTCACAAAGAACCTCTTCGTTAATCAAAAGTTTTGCTCCACTGTTTTCAAGAACATAGTTCACTCTATCCTCTGGCCATGTAATATCGGTAGGAAGGATTGCCGCACCAGCACGAATAATACCAAAGATTGCTTTTACAATACCTATTCCTCTTTTAAGTCCGAATGCGACTATATTTCCTCTGCCTATACCAAGTTTTTTAAGTCCAGCGGATATTTTGTCGGCTACCTCTCCAAGCTCCTTATAGGTTAAGCAATCTGAATCTCCACAGACAACAGCAACCTTATCTGAATACTGTGTTACAGCATTTGCAAACATTCTGTCCATAGTTGTATCCTCATTAGGTACATCTGTGTTATTTAGTGTGCGATATGCCTCTATATCGGAATAAGTTGCAAGAGAGATAGATGATATCTTAGAATTAAGTTCTGTACTGAACTTTTCTACACAATACAGCATAGTTTTTACAAATCTGCTAACCGTCTGTTCGTTATAGATATCATTTCTGTAATCCACTTGAACCATATCACCACTAACAGAAAGCGAAAATGCAAATTTAGAATCTTTAAGTAGCAGTGGAATTTCCTTTGCAGGCATACCTTCCAGTTCGAAGCATTTTATTGTTTCCTCATTATATACAAAATGTGTATCAAGCTTTACTGAGAAATCAGAAACAAAATCGGTATATGTATACGATGAATGTTCAGAGGATTCAATCATGATGTTGTGAACTCTGCGTGCAAAGTCAGATACCGTTTCGTCATTTAAAACTTCTATGCATAGAGGGAAAGTTCTTACAAGCATACCTAGTGTACGCTGATATCTTGCTGTATCTCTTCCATTTTCAACCGTTCCTATAGCTACTCTGTTATTCATACAATATTTTGAAAGAGTAAACATAAAGCAAGAAAGATATACATCAGCAGGAGTAATACTCAATAATGTTGAAATATTAGATACGAACTTTTTAATATCCTTTGAAATAGGATAAACATAATATGAAGCCTTAAAGTTTTCTTGTTCCTTGTTATCGGCAAAAATTCTGCTACCGTCTTCTATACTGCCAAACATATTAACAAAGTATTCCCTATCCACTGCAAAATTCACATTTTCGGATTGTAATATAGCATATTCAAATGCATTGCATACTTCGGGTTTTATTTTCTTGCCATTGAAGGCATCAATAACATCTTCAAGAAAGATATTGTATGAAGTTCCATCAAAAATAATATGGTGGAAGTCCATAAAGAGCAATACTTTATCGCTACACTTATATATTTCGATTCTGTATAAAGGACTTTTTTCAAGTGCGAACGGACGAATAAGATTTATATATTCATCTTCTTTAAGTTCAACATCATCATGTAGCGTAATATTTGATACAGTAGTCTTATTTCTATAAAGAAAAACATCTGTTCCCTGTCTTACAAAATAAGACTTCAAATAAGGGTGGGATTGAACAGTAATTTCAAGTGCATTTGCAAGCCTATCAACATCGATATTTCTATCAAAGCTTATAAGCATAGGCATATTATAGCTTACAGAGTTTCTGTTCTTGTCATATTCGGCAAAGATACCAATCTGTGATTTTGTTAAAGGATAAAGTTCTCTATCCTCGGTTATTCTTACGATATCTTTAGTTTGTATAATACTGTTGATAAATTCTGCAAGACGTTCTATATTGCAATTTTTCATTATCTGCTTTGAAGATATAGTTATCCCATATTCTTGTTCAAGACGTACTGCAACACGCATAGCAGTAAGCGATGTAAGTCCTATACGATAGAAATCTGTATTCAATCCAAGATTTTCACACTCAAAAAGTTCTGAAATAATATTGCAAAGTTCTTTTTGCATCTTTGTTTTGCAAGGAATAACTTCCTCTTTAATATCCATAAGGCGTAATGCTTTTATATCGGTTTTGCCGTTTGCATTTACAGGGAGCTTATCCATATATACAAAGCATGATGGTATCATATATTCTGTAACTCTCTGCATCATATACTTTTTCAGTTCATCTTCATCTATTGTTACATCAGTTGCAATATATGCATAAAGAGAAGCCATATTACCACTTCCGTTTACAATAACGGCACAACCGTTTACTCCAGTATATGTTAAAATTACCTTTTCAATTTCAGAAAGCTCAATTCTGTAGCCTCTAAGCTTTACTTGATTATCCATTCGTCCTAAATATTTAAATTCACCATTTTCTGTACGGTAGACAATATCACCTGTGCAATACATACGAGTACCATCTGATGAATATACAAAGGATTTTGCAGTAAGTTCATCACGTTTTATATATCCTCTTGCAACACCTTTTCCAGAAATGCAAAGTTCACCAGGGACAAAAATCGGAAGTTGCTTACGGCATTGATCCATTACATATGCTTTTACATTAGAAATAGAAGAACCAATGGTAATATCATCGGATATAATTTTCTTAAAAGTACAGCCTGCGGTAGTTTCAGTAGGGCCATAGCCGTTGAAAAGAATTGCAGAAGAAACTTGTCTAAATCTATTTAAGACTGTATGCGTACACGCTTCGCCTGCAAGCATAGCTACCTTTATATGAGCCATTGCCGATTTAAACTGAGCATTTTCAAGATATTGCATAAGCCTTGTAGGTGTACATACCATAAACTCAACATTATTATCCTTTATAAGTTCAGCAAGTTTTTGCACATCATATATCTGTTCATCATCTGCAATAACGACCGTTCTTCCCGAAAGCAACATAGGATATATTTCAGCAACTGATATATCAAATGCATAGTTGCCTATAGACAATCCCGTATTACATACAGCAAGAACATCTGTAACGTGATAATTAAATTTAAGTGGTAGAGAATAGTTAAGTACACTAATATGATTTATCATTACACCCTTTGGTATTCCCGTAGAACCAGAAGTATAGATAACATAACACATATCATTTCCGTTTACATTTATTCCAACAGAAAGTTCATTTTCCTCATTTAGAAGTTCATAGATGTTGTTTTCATTTATTTGGAATACTGCATCGGCATCATTTTCGATAAAGCTTATTCTTTCCTTGGTGTTATCTGTCGAAAGAATAAGATACACCGCACCTACTTTCATTATACCTAACATAGATGCTATTATTTTTGTTGTTCTTGGAAGAATTACAGTAACAATGTTTCCCTTTTTCACACCTTTTTTTATAAGTGCATTTGCAATTCTGTTAGCTTGTCTGTTGAGTGCGTCATATGTAAGTATTCCATCTGATGCAATAACAGCGACCGATTGTGCAGTAGCTGAAACTGTACGCTCAAATACAGATACTATAGAATCTTCGGAAGAAAATTCGTCCTCGGTGCAATTAAACCTTTCGATTGTCATCTCGTCATCACTGGATATAGTACTTATATCAGAAATAATCATATCGGGATTAGAAAGCATAGTAGTATAAACATATATTACTGAAGAAAGAAGAGTTTCAATCTGCTTTTCATTGTAAAGTCCCGAATCATATTCAATACGGATATTATTTCCAGAAACATCAAAGCTTATAGGGAATTTAGGCTTTGATTTCACACTTATGGGTATTATTTCAGCAGTTTCCTCTATTATTTTAAAGTCTGAAATACCGTAATTTTGAAAGGTAAACATAATCTCAGGTCTTATACCATAATTTGATGTAAGATGAGCATAAGGCACAATATCATTTTCCATATTGCTATAAAGATTATCAGCTGTACTTCGAACAAATGAAATTACAGATGAATTAACATCTATCATATTTCTAAGCATTAAGGTTTTTACAAGCATACCTACAGAGGTGTTGTATTTTGCCTTAGACCTTCCATTTTCAGCAACAGCTATAATTACATCATTTGTCATAGTATATCTTGAAATAACAAGTTCAACTGTAGCAAGAAGAATATTTCCTGCAGTGACACCATATTTGGTAGCGAATCGGATAGTATCCTCGGCAATCTTTTTATTCATCTGATAATATAAATTTCCCGATATTCCACTGCTTTCATTAGTTTCTGAATACAACTTGCTTACTGATTCAGCACCCTTATAAAGCTTATCATAAAAAGTTTCAGCCTTTCTGTACTGTTCCGAATTGAGCATTGCTCTTTCCATAAGAGAGCAAGTAAAACCATCACAAGATTCAGCAGGTATAGTAATGCCATTATATGCACGTTCAATATCCTTAAGTAGTACTTCAAGCGATTGTCCATCACATATAATATGATGTACATCAATATATAGTACAGTCTTACTGCTATTGTAATATACAACTGCTCTGAAAAGTTCTCCTTCTTCAATTTCAAAAGGATATACAAAATCAACATTTTCGGGTGTATCGCACTTTATGGCAGGGATATAAATATTGATATTATCAGTTTTTACAAGCACTTTTTCGCTACCATCTTTCTTAATAACCGATAAAAGATAAGAATGCATCTTTACAGCAATAGCCACTGCCTTACAAAGTCTTTCAGGCTCTGTTTCAGATGAAAATACTGCTTTCATAGGTATATGATAATCAAAATTATCCTGTTCGCCCTCACATTCAAGCAAAATAGAAAGCTGACTACCCATAATAGGGAATACTTTCTTTTCAGAAACATCTTCAAGGACTTTATCGCATAGGTTATCAGATTTTGCATCTATAAGCTTTTCTATGGCAGATATAGTAGGATTCTTCATAATTGAACTTACACCTATATCGACAGAAAAACTATTGTTTAACATAGTATTAAACTTTAATGCAAGCAATGAGGTCATACCTACACGAAAAAGATTCGTTGTGATACCAAAATTTTCTGTACCAAGAAGATTACAAACAAGAGAAAATATTTTTTTCTGAAGTTCATTTTCGCAAGGTATAATTATCTCATTGCTTTGAGCATCGGGTAGACTTGCATAATCAATCTTTCCATTTGATGTTTTAGGAATATCATTAACTCTGCATAGAACAGAAGGAACCATATAATAGGTAAGAATTTCTGAAAGATATTCTGTAAACTTATCTTCATCTATTTCTTCCGAAGCACAGTAATAACCTACAAGAAATGCATTCATGCCCTCACCTTTTACAGTAACTGCTACTCCAGAGATACCCGAATACATAAGCATTACATTTTCTATTTCAGATATTTCTATACGAAGTCCGTGGAACTTTATCTGTCTGTCAATACGTCCGAAAAACTCAATTTCTCCCTCGGTATTTAGACGTGCAAGGTCACCTGTACGGTATATTCTTCCATAATCTTTTGTATCGACAAATTTTTCTGCAGTAAGTTCAATATTTCCCTTATAACCTATTCCTACGCCGTTTCCACCTATGCATAGTTCTCCTATCTGCATGGGGGCAAGTAGCGTTCCTCTGCTGTTCATTATATACATAGATACGTTAGATATTGGTTTACCTATAGTTATTCTTCTATTAGATACATAAGCATAGGACGTTCCCATTGTAGTTTCAGTAGGGCCATAACCATTTAAAATAATTGTATTATCTGTAATATCATTAAGTCTTGAAGCAAGAGCATCAGGAAAGACTTCAGCAGCTAACATTATAACTTTCATTTGCCTCATAGCAAATGAAAAGTCTGAATTATCAAGATATTCAAGCAAACGTGAGGGTGTACATTGTAAGCAATCCACATTATTTGAAACTATAGCATTAGTCATCTTTTCAATGGAGTTAAGTTCTTCATCACTGCACAAAACCAATCTTTTGCCATTGAGCAATGCAGGAAAATACTCACTTATAGAAATATCAAAAGCTAGATTTCCTATAGACAAGATTGTCTTACAGTTGTAACATATTTCCTTAACAAGATAATTATACTTTAATGGCAGAGAAAAATTAACAGCATTTTTATGTGATATCATAACACCTTTAGGTTTTCCTGTAGAACCAGATGTATAAATCATATAGCAAATATCCTCAGAAGATGTTTTAGGCATCGTATAGAGGGATATATTATGCTCTTTATTTTCCATCTCTGCATATATATTATCATCAATAATGAGTTTAGCGTCACTATCCTCAATGACGTGTTTCTTTCGTATATCTGGCCAATTTATATCCATAGGTAAAAATACTGCTCCTGCTTTAATCACGCCAAAGACGGCACAAATAAAGCTTATGCTACGTTTCATGCATATAGCAATCACGTCATTTGTAGTTATACCTTTATTTTGTAGAGCAGTTGCAATTATATCAGTTTTTTCATGCAATTGTGCATATGTAATACTCTCATCTTCACAAATTACTGCTATATCATTGTTATGACGCTGTTTTTCAAAGACTTTAAATATAGTAAGTGCATCATCAAACTCTGTTTTGGTATCGTTAAGCTTACTGTAGAGTTTTCTGCCATAGTCATAAACCATAGGTATTTCACAAATCAAAGCCGAAGGAGAATTACAGAGCCACTCTGCCATTTCAAAAATAGTCTGATGGAGCATTTCTATATCTTTTATGTCGGTAATATCGGGCAGATAATCATAGGAGATTTTTAATTCTCCTTTTTTGCACTCAGTTATATGTATGCAAAGTTCATACTCACTTGTACCGTTTGCCACCCAATCTGAATCGAAGCCTTCTAAATCCATAGGAATATAGTTGAACATAACATTATAAAGCTTATCACCTGTTCCATGAAATTTGTCAGCAATTCTTTGTATTTCGGTATAAGGAAATCTCTGATGACGAAGGAGCATAAGAGATGTCTTACCGATATTCTCACAAACCTCGGCAAAGCTTTTATCTTTTTTCAAATCCATTAACATTGGAAGCATATTTACAAAAACACCAAAGGTATTTCTTTCTTTTGATGACATACGGTTAAAATATGGACTTCCTATTGCTAAACGTTCACTATCGGTATTCTTTGAAAAATACACACCATAGAGTGCCATCATTACTGGAACAAGACTTTGACTTGTACTTTTCATAAGTGTATGAATAACATCTTTTTCTTTTTGTGAAAGATAAAAAACATATCTGTCAGAAACTATGTTATTTCCTGCATCTTTAATTGTAAATTTGGCAGGAGTGAATTCCTTTTCCAAATATTCATTCCAAAATTTCACATTACGTTCAAAGGTTTTTCCGCTAAAAGCTTTTTGTTCTGTTTCAATAAAATCTGTGTAATCATTCATTCTTACAGACATAGGTTCACCATCTACTGCAAGAAGATAATTCCTCATAAGAAGTTTTGTTAATTCACAATAAGAATATCCGTCTGTAACCAAATGATGTGTACAAATAGCAATTTCTACCGCATTATTGGGGAAACGGATTATTGCAAAGCGATACATTTTCTTTGTAGGCTCAAGTTTAGTTGAATATATTTCATTAAGAATCCTTTTATACTCATCGCTGTCTTTTTCCAAATCATACACAGGAATTTCTTCATATAAATATGGTTTTATATACTGTTGAGCCTCGTCTGTAAGTGCATTAACATCGGTAAGAACGAATCTAATAGCTTGTGTATGCTCGATAAAATCATTTATGACCTTAATCATAAGAGGAACATCAACAACTCCACAGTGAATAAGTTGACATACATTGTTTACGGGCTTACCTGCAAAATACTGTTCAGCCATTAAAATATTTTTCTGCGAACCGCTAAGGTTGTAAAATTTTTTTTCCATTACACCTAATCCTTTCAATATAACTTGAAGTTTACTATAAAAAGCAACACTGCATATAAAGATTCAAAGGGTATTGCTTTTAATCCATGTTGCCAACCACTTGCTTTTGATGTCATATTCCATACTGCATAAGTATTTCAAGTACAGCGATTTTATTGGTTTCAATAAAAAAATGGTCTCCGAATATTTTAAATAATCGGAAGTCATTTTTTGTGTGTTCTTGCCACATACACATATCCTCAGGTGATATATCTTCATCTTGAGTTCCACATAAAGCTACTATTGGTGCAGAAATCCTTGAATCTGTATTAGGGATAAAACGTTTTATAAGCTCAAGGTCATTGCAAAATGGTTTGATACCACACTCAAAAAACTCCTCAGATTTAATTAAATCGTAAGATAGATTCCTTTTGTTAATAAGATAGTCTGTTATCTCATCATAGCTTTTGAAAAAATCTGCTGTACGATAAAAAAGTTTAGGTGGCAAACAAGCCGATAAAAACAATGTATTTGCACAGAGTCCATAGTTTTGTTCAAGAATTACTTCACAACAATATGAAACCATAGCACCCATACTATGACCAAAGATAGAAAATTCTTTTCCTACGATTATATTATTAGCTATTGTTTCAGCCAATTGTACTGCAATTTCCTCTATACTGTCAGAAGATTTTTCACCAAATCTTGCCCCATGATGAGGATAATCATAGTATATTATATTGCCATCGAGTTTATTTTTTAGCAGTCTTATGTAGGTAGCAGATGTGCCACCTGCATAAGGTACTGTTATCAAGGTGATTTTTTTATTATCCATACTCATATAAAACTAAATTTTAATTACAAGATTATTAAATCCTAATGCTCTTGAATACTCAGAAGAATGTGACATCTGTTTGAGAATATTTATTCCACCGATTTTATATTCAATACTTTCTTCATCTTCCTTAGGTAAAAATTCTAAAGGATTAAAAGGAATACCACTATCTCTTATTCTTATTATTATCTCTTGTGCTTGAATACCCACAAAAACATCAATATTCTCATCGGATTTATTTTTGTAGCCATAGATAATAGTATTTACCACCATCTCTTCAACGGCAAGACCAGCCATATCTGACCTATTATTATCCACGCCATTTTCCCTACAAAAATCACTAATTTTTTTAGAAATTTCAACTGCATTTTCCAAGGTTGTTTTTATGGAGAAATCAAGGGTTTTGTCAGATTCGGGGTCAAGGAGCAATATTCCTTCCTTGTTAGTTCTTGCAGAAACAACCCTGCTCATTATGAAAATAAGCACTAGTGTACATATTTCAGTGCATACAAATGAAAGCCATATTCCAATGCCTCTATCGGGAATAAGAGCATTCAAGATGAAAATAAAAGGAACTATAAATACTAAACCTTCACATACGGTTATAGTTATTGCAAGTGACCTTTTTCCCGTACCTTGATAGAATGACATAAACACATATACAATAGCGAAAAAAGGAAGTGAAAGTCCAAACAAGCGAACAGCCATTACAGAGATTGCCATAAGTTCTTCTGTTTCAACGTTAAAAAGCTTTGAGATTTGTGTAGGGAAAAATTCAAAGCAGACTATCATTATTGCACCTGCAATCAAGACAATTTTCAAAGCTTTCTTTACAGCTGAAATCATTCCGTTACGGTCATTTTCGCCATAAAGGACTCCTATTATTGGAAGCATAGTTTGTGCTGTACCACCAATAAATATTGATGCGAAAGAAAGGCAGTTGTTACATATAGCTACAGCACTTGCACCGTTATCGCCCAATGTAGCAATAGCAGTTCTGTTCAATACAAGCATTTTTACGGTCATAAGTACCGAGTTTATTGCATTAGGCAATCCACACAAGAATATTTCTCCTAACTGTTTTATTCTTAATCCTTTAAAAGAGAAATGGAAAAAACGTGTCTTAGATACAAAATATGGAATAGAAACAAATATTCCCACAAAATAGCCTGTCAAGGTTGCCAATGCCGCACCCTTGATTCCAAAGTTCAAAAACTTAATATAAACTATATCGGAAAGTAAATTGACTGCATTTGCAACTATAAGAATAAGTGCTGCAAGTACTGGTTTTCCATCTGTTCTTATGAAAAAAGAAAGTCCAGGAACGACAAACAGTATTATAGCTCCGTAAACCAATACACTAAGATAATCCTTAGCCAATGCACCAAGGGAACTTCCCGATGTGGTTAGTTCAACCATCTTATCCATCGCAAAGATTCCAATCACAGTAACAAGAACACCGAAAAATATGAGTGCCGAAATTGCAAGAGTAAAATAACTGTTAGCATCGTTTTTTCGTCCTGCACCAAGAGCGGTAGCTGCAAGCGTTGACCCACCCACACCAAAAACAGAATATATTGCTCCGAAAATTAGAATTATTGGCTGACAAGTATTTATTGCTCCTAATGAATCTGTACCAAGAAGATTTGAAGCGATTATACCATCAACTATTGTTCCTAGTGAAAGTGCCATACTCATTAATATAGTACTTAACAGATATTGCATAAATTTCTTTTCAATAAGTTCTCCGTTACGTGAAAACATAATATCCTCCTTTTTATAAATGTAAATGTAGCTGATTTCCATAGAATGAAAAAACAGCTACACAACGAGAAAGCATTAAATAAACATCTGCTTTTAGAATATTATATAAGCAAACTGTTTAATATCACCGTACTGAATGTAAGGAAATTTTTCACTAAATATGTTAAATAAATCCTTTACTAATGAACACATCAATCCGAACTTAGCCATAGGAAAGAATAGGTCTTTCCTATATTGTCAAGCTCCTTGATAATATTTAAAGCAATGCACGGATATCTTTCAATATATTTCCACATAACCTCTTTAGGGAAAGAAAGAATTTTTACGTCATCTGTAATAGCACGTGAAAGCGTGTAGCTTTTTACATCATCAAGAATACCAGCAACTGTAATCATCTTACCAGGACGTAGTGACATAAGGGAATTAGTCCAACCGTCCATTGATTCTCTTGCAATTTCAACGTACCCGTTCATTACAAATGATAAACGATTGGTTGATTTCTTTTCACCGACAATTATATCATCGGTTACATAAGAAGTAATTTGAGCATAGTCTGTAAGCTCTTTGATTGCAACATCATCAACACCTTTGAAGATATCCAATCCAGAAATAAAAGAAGATATTCTCTGTTTTTCTGCAGCATCTTCCTTTTCAGCCTCTGCAAATACCGATATATTAGGGCATTCTATTGAACTTATAAGGAGTTCATTATTATTTTCAGCAACCTGCTCTACCACTTTCTTAAAACATTCCATAAGAATATCTATTTTAGCATCAGTAAATGTATTTCTGTTGTATGTAAAATTACATACAAATGAACCTTTTTGCATCATAAAATATACACATAGGTCGGTAGAAAGATTATCAAAGGATTCTGAACCAAGAAGAACGATTCCAGGAATTTTTGGTGCATCTGCAAACGCTCCAGCTCCAGAAAAATTATGGAAATTAAGTAGGTGGTCGAATATTTTCTCTTTTCTTCCAATAGCTTGTTGAATTTCAGTTAATGAACAATGAGAATATTGGAGAGATTGTGCAAACTGCTTTTGAACAGATTTACAAAGTTCAGAAAATGTCATATCACCATCATGCTTTATGCGAACAGGGACAGCATTTACCATTCCTCCAGTAATCATATCGCTGTTTTTAACTTCTGCATTTCTACCAGAAGTAATTGCACCGAATGTAACATCTGAAGTATCATAAAGTTTTCCAAGCATAACACCCCATGCAGTCTGCATAATATTGTTAATAGTTGCCTTATAACAACCCTGCATTTTACGAATCTTTTTGTTAGTTTCTTTATCAAAAGAAAGACTCTTTGTAGACATATCAAACTCCATGTTGCTCTTCACATAACCAGGAGCAACTGTAAGAGAAGGCATATCTTTCAATAAATCCTTCCAGTAGTCAAATTCTTTAGTTCTGTCAAGATTTTCAAGCCATTGAGCATATTCTCCAAAAGAGATTCCTTCAAGCTCCTCAGTCTTAATACCCTCAGATTCCAATGCATAGTCAACAAACAGTTCTTTCAATAGTATTCCAGTACTTGCACCATCGTTGTTTATATGAGGTTGAGATATAAGAATAGCATATGTATCCTCATCGCAAGTTTTATATATAGCTATACGAAGAAGCTGGTCATTTTCAAGGTCAAATCCACGTCTTCTGTCAGCGTCCATAATGCGTTTAAGAGCATCATCAAGTTCTTCATTAGATGTAGATGAAATATCATAGAACTTTAATTCAGCACGTCTGTTTTTTAAAACTACCTGATAAGGCTTTTCAAGACCTTCATATGCAAATGCCGTACGAAGATTATCTCGCTTTTCACAGACCTCATCAACCTTTTGACGAAGCGTTGAAGGTTTAATTTTTATAACCGCCTTAAAAAGAGCTTGCGTAAAAAAAGCAGAAGTTACAGTTTTAGCCTGTGAAAACATCCATTCTTGACCAGGTGCAAGATTATATATATCATCAATCTCTATTCCATACTTAC
This sequence comes from Ruminococcus sp., assembly GCA_021200215.1. Lineage (GTDB taxonomy): Bacteria > Bacillota > Clostridia > Oscillospirales > Ruminococcaceae > UBA5884. Next base: position 30,012 of record JAJQGV010000137.1, read on the forward strand.
CGATAATAGTATCCAAAGCTTCTTCAGTAAGATTATTTGCGGTAAATTCAGATGGCTTGCGTATACTCTTGACCTTTTGCTTTTCAGATTTTTTGATAGGCTTTACTGTCTGCGATGGCTTTGTTGCCTTTGTTACAGACTGCACTGGCATAACTTCATTATTCATCTTAGGAGTACATAACTGATTAGGATATGCAACAGACTGTTGAGGATTTATAACTTGCTGCATAGCCCACTGCCCCATGCCTTGAGGCATGAGGCTGTACAGCATTGCAGTAGGTATTAATCCCATATAAGGATTAAATAAATACATAGATTACTTACCTGCTTCCATCTTACTTACTATACCATTAAATGTAGGATTCTTAAAGATATCTTGCATCTTAATTCTGTATCCGTTTTCAGCTGTTCTTGTTACTATCTGCATAACCTTAAAGGAATCAAGACCCTTTTCAAAAAGGTTATCATCAGCACCTATGTTCTGAGGGAATATGGTAGAGAATACAGTTTTAAGAGCTTCCTCTGGAGATTTTGTAGGTGCAGAAATATGAGGTTCTTGAATGTTAATAACATTAGGATTCTCAACGGGCTTATCTATCTCATAGACATCAGGTTTCTGCTGAGGAGCAGGCATCATACCAGGAAAGCAAAGCTGATTCTGTGCTGCTGCCATCTGTTGAGGTGTGCAGAGTTGTTTCTGTGCCATCTGTGCTACTGCTATCTGCTGAGGTGTGCAGAGTTGACTCATTTGTGCTGCTGCTATTTGCTGAGGTGTGCAGAGTTGTCCCATTTGTGCTGCTGCCATCTGCTGAGGTGTGCAAAGTTGTCGTTTTGCGGATTCCGAGAGCTGGTGTGGGCATAGTATTGCTTTTGCAGATTGGAGCTTGAGATATTTTCAGAGTGGTGGGGGGGGTGGGGGTGGGG
>JAJQGV010000052.1 GCA_021200215.1 Ruminococcus sp.
GATACTATTAAACTTAGTATATATATCATATTCAGATATTGGGTCAAGTGCGGAAGTAGGTTCATCTAATATAATAAAAGGTGATTTTTTATATAAAGCCCTTGCAAGAATTAGCTTTTGAGCCTCTCCCCCAGAGATTTCTACTCCATTTTCGTTAAAATCTTTGTACAAGAAGGTTTCAATGCCATTCGATAGTTTTTCTAACCTAGTATTCAAACCCGAACGGATAATACATTGTTCTACGTAGTCTTTATCATACTCTGTACTAGATGCTACATTTTCAGCCATACTAAATGAAAATAGTTTAGAATCTTGAAAGACTATTGAAAATAGAGCCATATACTCTTCATATTGATACTTTTTAATATCTACACCGTTTAAAGTTATTTCTCCGCTAGTTGGGTCATATAATCTACAGAGTAATTTAACTAGTGTAGACTTTCCACAGCCATTCTTACCCACAAGAGCCATCTTTTCGCCTATCTTCCACTTTAAATTGATGTTCTTTAAAACATATTCAGTAGAATTTGGATACTTAAATGATACATTTTTAAACTCAAATTCATACTCATTATCGGTACGTTTTTCAGTTGGTATAGTTCCCATATACTTCTCATCTGGGATATCTAAAAAGTCAAATATTTGCTTACAGAACTGTGGTGTAATCTTTAGCATATTATAGCCATCAGATAGGTTAGAAATTCCACTTTGAATCTGTTGAAAGTATAAGGAGAAAGCTATAACATCACTAGGTGACAACATTCCCGTTAATGCTCTCATGATTGCAAACCCATACATCAAAATTTGAGTTAGTACGTTAATCATTTGGAATACAAAATTAGATGGTATAGTCTTTCTATATGCATGGTTATAATTACTATTCTCTATCTGATAATTCTTATCATATTCAGATAGTATTAAATCCTTTTCATTGTATATTCTAATTTCCTTTCCATTTTTATAGTTGTCTAAAGTGAACCACTCAAAGAAACTTAAAAGTCTTTTAGATTGCATTACCTCACTACTACTATTTACTTTTTCATAAGCAGTTATAGATTTATTATTGATATAAGTAGCCTTAAAAAGTTCTAATAGTATTACTAATACCAATACAGAAAACAATCCATATGGCGATTGTACAAAGCCTATTAAACCAGTAGTTTCTATTTGAGGTATAAAAGCTATTGGAAATATTAATACTGCTCCTATAACTATTTGAATCAATCCATAGATGGAAAATGTAAGTAGATTATACACTGCTATTAATCCAGTACTATGGCTAAATAGTTGTCTATCAGCATTTTGATACATATTATGTGTTTTAGGGTTTTCTATTTTAGAGTAATCTAAGTTTATTATCTTTTCCCATAGGAAACGTTTTAGATTCTTTTTCAATGAAAAATCATGACAGTTATAGCGTTTTTTTAACGTTCGTGATATTATAACGCACATAAGCTGTATAATATTAACTACTCCAGCTGTTAGAAACAGTTCGTTTATAGACTTCTCCATAGATATAGCCTCTATTATTATAGATATGAAATAGATACTTAAGTATGTTTGAACCAATTCAAGTACATCTGATATTATAGTTCTAAAAAATAAACCTTTATCAGCCTTTTCTATTAATAAGATACTTCTCTTTATAACGTTTAGCTGTTCTCTTTTAGACATCTGTTCTTTAGATTTCATAGTCTTTTACTCCTTTACTATTGTAATAGCTACTTTGAATATTAAACAGTTCAGCATACTTTCCATTTAGTGACATTAGTTCTGCATGAGTACCTTCTTCTACTATTTTTCCTTCTTCTATTAATAGGATTCTATTACAAAAACGTGTAGAAGATAATCTATGTGAGATAAATATACTAGACTTTCCTTCAGAAAACTTCGCATAGTTAAGATACATCTCGTGTTCTGCGATAGGGTCTAAGGCAGAGGTAGGTTCATCTAGTAGTAGTATAGGAGCATCTTTATATAGAGCTTTTGCAAGGGCTAACTTTTGCAACTGTCCCCCTGAAAGTTCTACTGCATCTTTAAAGATACTCTTTCCTAAAAGTGTATTTTCTCTATTTGGCAATGACATAACCTTATCATATAGCCCAGATTTTTTTAAACAATCGTATACCTTTTGAATATCTATATCCTTAGATTTACTACTAGAAATATTTTCTGCTATGGTTACTGGTAACGTTGTAATATCTTGAAAGACTGTTGAAAAGAGTTGAAAATACTCTTCTCGATTATACTCATCTATAGGAACACCATCTATAAGAATCTCTCCCGAAGTAGCAGAATATAGTCCGCACATTAACTTTATAATAGTAGTCTTACCCGCACCATTTAAGCCTACTAAAGCTAACTTTTCACCCTTATGTAACTTAAAGGATACATTCTTTATAGTAGGTTCATTAGATTTATAGTAAGTATAACTAACGTCACGAAACTCTATTTCCACATTGTCATGTGGGATAGGTTTATCTATACTATGGTTAATGCTATCCTTAATATCATAGTAATCACGTACATAGCATATATTTTCAGAAATCCAACGATATCCCGAATAGTTATCACACCAAGAACGCACAAAACTTGATAGGTTCTGTATTGCATTTACAAATAGAACGAAATCTGAAACACCAACACTTCCCAAATACACTTCATAGATTACATAGGCATAAGCTAGAAAGTTTCCTAAACCTTGAATAGATAGTTCTAAAATATCGTGTTTATATTCCCATAAATCTTGTTGTTCGTACCAATTAAGGCGATTTTTAAAACTTCTTGTAAACAGATTATCAAACCATCGTTGCATACTAAATATTCGGATATCTTTAGCATAAGAAAAATCTTTTCCAACCTGTTCTATATACTGTAATTGACGCTCAAAATCTTGCCAATTATCAGCCATATTCCAAACCCATTTCATTTTATGACGATTTATATAATATCCAGCAACAGCAGGAAGTACCACAATAGGCAACAAAACTGGATTCAATATAGATACTATTCCACCATACGCAAATATATTTAATACACACGTTGCTGTCTTTCTCATAGTTCTTAGAGCAGTAGTCATAATGTAACCAGTAACATTTCTAGCCTTTTGTAGTTGATTACTAACAGAAGTTTTTTCATTATTTTCATAGTCTATTGTGATATTTTTTTCTATAAGTTTTCTCATAAAGTGATGATTATACTTAAAGACTCCTACATTGTCCTCATACTCAAGACTAGAATTTTTTATCCATCGAAATATTTTAGTGAATATAATTAACATAAGACAGACTATCGAGAGTTTAACTATTGAATCATTTCTAAGGGCTAATTCAATGACATATTTGTTAGTATAAGTTATTGCTAAGTTTTCTCCAGTTTCCGTTAATATAATCAATATAGAAGATATCAAAAATAGTTTTTCACTAAGCCAAGCCTCTTTTATAATATACTTTAAGTTGTTTGAAATACTATGAGTATTCTTTTTCATCTTCTCTTGATAGATTTTCTTCTGTTGAGTATGTTTTTCTTTAGTATATGGTTGAATCTTAATCTTTTTTCTACTCATGTTTATCACCTCAAAGCAATTATATCATAAAAATAACCACTCGTGTGAAATTTAGCACGAATGGTTAAAATATAGAATGAATGGTTGAATAGATAGTTAAAAATCTAATGGTATTAAAATCTCAGTTGCAAAGATGCCTTCTTCATTCTGCCTATTGATATATCCATGATATTTTTTAACTATTCTATCGATACGAAATATTCCATAGCCATGTTCTCCCGATTTTGTAGAAAGATATGTATTCTTATCTTTTCTTACTGTTCCTGCCGAATTTTGTATAGATAGATATAGTTGTCCTTTTAACTTTCCAATATACACACGTAGGAATCGTTCATTTTGAGGTAAAGAGTTACACGCTTCTATAGAATTATCTAACATATTACCTAATATAGAGCAAAGCTCAACATCAGAAATAGGTAACATTTCAGGAACGTTAGCCTTAATATTTAGTCTAATATTAGACTTTTCTGCAATAGATAGTTTACTATTAAGTATAGCATCAGCCATAACGTTACCAGTCTTAATAACGGTATCCACAGTATTAAGGTCAGTAGATAGTTCATTTAAGTAACTATTTAGCTTATCGTAGTTGCCATTGTCTAGTATAATCTTCATATTTTGTATATGATTTCTATAATCATGACGCCAACCTCTAACCTGTTTATACATACTTTGAATCTCTTGTACTTGTTTTTCAATAAGGTCACTTTGAAAGCGTTCAATTTGATGGTCTATTATATTATATAGAATGTGTTTCAATATAAAGAATATCAGTAAGCATAGTAATGCTATAAAGCATATACATATAACTATCATTATTATGTACATTATGGATACTCCTTAGTATAATATTTAATAAACTTTTTATTAACTTCTCTGTACATACGCCTTGATAGTGGAACTTTTATACCATTATCTAAAGTAATTTCAGTCTTTCCGATACTTTGTATATACCTTAAACTTACTAAATATGAACGATGACAGCTAATAAACTCTCTATTTAGCATCTTAGAGAGCTTACCTATACTAATTTGACTATCTAAAGTATTGCCTTTCAATAGATATATCTGTGTGGATTTTCCATAAGCCTCACAATACATAATACTATCTTGAGATATATGTATAGTATTATTCTTACAACGTAGTATAATATCATCGTTTAGTTTATACCTTTGAAGATATCTTGTAAGAGTGGAAAAAAGTCTATCTTTATTTAATGGCTTTAAAAGATAGTGTAATGCTTTAACTTCATAACCATCATTCATATATTCAGAATAACCCGTTACGAATATAATTGGTAACATATCGTTGTTGTTTCTAAGCATCTTAGCGAGTTCCATGCCATTAATCTTATTCATTGCAATATCTAGTATTAGCAGATTGTAAGATTTATCCTCATATGAAAAAAGAAAACTTTCTGCACTATGATATTCATCTATGGAATAAGAAAGGTTATGTTCCGTAAACCATTCTTCAAGTAACTTTCTTAATTGGATAGTCTGTTCTAAACTATCTTCACATATGGCAACGTTTATGGAAATATTATCACCTTCTTTGATGCATTAAAAGATTTCTTAACTACTCTAATCGTTATGATAATTATACTACAAACTTTCAATTTTGTAAATATCATGAACGCACAAAAAAATCAGTGTACTTTTCTATAGTACACTGGTTTTTTAAAAAGATATTTTGGAATATTGGATATCACTTATTTTTTTTATTAATAGTTATTACAACAGCTCCTGTAAGGGAAGCAATCAATAGTATTGGAATAATACCCTTATCTCCAGTACCAGCACTTCCATCACTTGCGGTAGTAGTTGTTGTATCGGTATCGCCATTTGAGGTGGTAGTGGTAGTAGTGTCATCATTAGTAGTGGTAGTGTCAGCACTAGTAGAGGTAGTGGTATCAGTATTATCTAAAGTTACAAAGGTAAAACCATTTTCTGTAGCATAGGTTTCAGCAGCAGAACCTGCATAGCCTTTGATAGTTAATTCATACATATCCGTACCGTATTGTAAGTCACCGTTTTCATCGGAGTAAGAAAAATCATAATAACCTAAAGCACAATCACCAATATATGTAACTGATTCTGGAATAGTAATAGTTTTAAATATATTTTCACAACTGCCCCAACATCTGAATGCGTCCTCACCGATACTTTTTAAAGTACTTGGCAACTGTACAGATTCAACCAAATCTAAATCAAGAAAAGCAGTTTTACCAATAGAAGTTATTCCCTCTTCTACTACAATAGATTTAATATCTGATATATCATGAATTACTTTATGCCATGGAGAACTCAATTCATCTGTACTAAAGTGTATATTATCATAGTCATACATATCCCCAGTACCACTAATGGTTAATGTACCTGTAGTAGTATCAAGAGACCAAGTAGCATTGTCACCACATGAACCACTATATTCACTGTTGGTAGTGGTTGTTGTATCACCTAAAATTACAAAGGTAAAACCATTTTCTGTAGCATAGGTTTCAGCAGCAGAACCTGTATAACCTCTAATGATAAAATTTTCTCCTTTAACATAAGAACCAATTTCTCTATCATAAATATATCCAAATGCCATATCACCAATAGAGGTAACACTATCTGGTATAGTTACTTCCGATAGTGAACAATCACCAAATGCATATTTACCAATAGAAGTAACACTATCTGATATAGTTACTTCTCTTAATACTATGCAACCAGAGAATGTACTATCATAAATAGTAGTAACACTGTTTGGTATAGTTACTTTAGATAAATTTTTGCACTCAGCAAAAGCACTTTTACCAATATAAGTAACGCCATTTGGTATAGTTACTTCTGTTAATGGTACACAATCATAAAATGCATATTCACCAATATAAGTAACACTATCGGGTATAGTTACTTTTTCTAAGCATGTACAACCATCAAATGCATTAGAACCAATCGAAGTAATTCCATCTTCAATGACAGCGATTTTAATTTTACCAAATGAAAATTGATTATATGGTGTATCAGTGAATGAATCATAATTATACATATCCCCAGTACCACTAATAGTTAGCGTACCAGTAGTTTCATCAAAAGACCAAGTAGCATTTTCACCACATGAACCACTATATTCACTGTTGGTAGTGGTTGTGGTAGTGGTTGTATCATCATAACCTATAATTCTTTCTCTATTTTCTGAGGTATTTAAGTTTT
>JAJQGV010000031.1 GCA_021200215.1 Ruminococcus sp.
ATGTAGTATAATATAAAGTATGATATGAAATCGGTATCGTAAACATATTAAATTATCGAAAGAAGGAAATTTTATGAACATATCTAAAATAGCAGAATTGGCAAAAGTATCACCTGCAACCGTTTCAAGATATTTGAACAATGGTTACATTAGTGAAGAAAAAAAAGAACGCATTAGCAAGGTTATAAAAGAAACTGGATACATTCCATCACAATCGGCACAGACCTTAAGAACTAAAAAGAACTATCTAATAGGAGTTATAGTCCCTAAGATAAACTCTGAATCTATATCTAAGATGGTTCAAGGCATAACCTTACAACTAAAGAATACCAAGTATAACTTACTATTAGCCAACACGGATAACTCTACAGACAAAGAACTTGAATTTTTATCTATATTTAAAAAAAGTACCGTAGATGGTGTTATTCTAATAGGTACTATAATCACAAAGAAACATCATCAGATTATAGATGACTATACTAAACCTATAGTCATATTAGGTCAGTTCGATAAGGATATATCTTGCGTATACTACGATGACTTTGGAGCAGCTCGTGGAGCAACTGAAAAACTTATACGTTCAGGGTGCAAAGATATTGCATATATTGGTGTTACCAACGAAGATAAGTCTGCAGGTATGTCACGCTTGGACGGTTTTAAGTTTGCCCTTGAAAAGAATCATCTTGTTATAAATGAAAGATTGATACATGAATGTGACTTCACTAGCGATAGTGGTTATAAGTGTATGGACAGAATCTTAAGCATGGGTCAAAGATTTGATGGCCTTTTTTGTGCCACTGATAATATTGCATTAGGTGCTATGAAGTGTCTAAAAGAACATAATATAGGTGTTCCTAACTACGTTAAGATTATATCTGTAGGAGATTCTAATATATCTAATCTATGTACTCCAACGTTATCTACAGCACATTTATACTATGTCAATGGTGGTGAGAGTGCTTGTAATCTGCTTTTAGAAAGTTTAGAAAAAGATATGAACATGGTCAAACATTACAGGTTAGGCTATGAGATTATTAGTAGAGAATCTACTATGATGGAATAGAATACAATGGAATGACTCTATATAAAACCATTCCATTTTTTTGTATACTACCTATTCATAAACTTTTCATGTTCCAACCTTAGATTCTCTAGTAGTCTATTGAAAGTCCATATTCTATTGGTGGGTGTCAACATAGCTTTTAGAGTAATATCTATGTGATTGGATTTTATATCTTTTAAGAATGCATCTATGCTAGAATTATCGAAGTTAGCCATTAATATGCAAGTATCACAGTCTGGTGGATATTGCTCAAGGTTCAACTGCTTAACTTTTAACAGTTGTGATATCTTTACATCTAGTTCCGATGGCATTACTTGCCTAACAATTACGTTGTTACTCTTAGCGACTTCTAAAAGAGCATTCAAAGTATCACCTACTACACCATATGTTAAGACTATTTTAGGTATCTTAGTTACTATCTTAGATTTCATGTAAAATCCCCCTATATGATTAAATGTTAAAAAACATATGATATTGTGCTTGTACACGTTGTTTAGCTTGTTCTCTAATGCTTTTTGGCGATATTATCTCTAATACTGGGCCAAATGATAATAGTCTAATTAGTAGTTCAGTTTCATTTTGAGTATCATACCAAATTTGAGCTGTAACTATGCCATTCTTATTATCATACTCTGCATACTTTTCGTAACAAGCGAACTCCATCATAAAACGGTCTATGCCATTTCTTTCCTGTATTACCTTAACGGTTATAGGCTCTAAGCCCTTACGAGAGTTAAAAAAGTTCTTTATATTTAAAGTATCTATCCAAGGCTTGTTGCTAAGCGTCACGTTGTTTATTCCCGATATGTTTAACACATAGTACCTATATTCATTGTTCTTAGATATCTTAGCGGTGAACAGTCTAAACTTATCATTTTTGAGTGAGTATTCAAGCCTTAGAGGTTGAAAGTATCCTATAACCCTTTTACCATTAGATGTAGTATAGTCTATTAGAAGAACATTTCTATTCTGGATAGCCTTTAATATTGAAGAAAAGTTTACTCTATAGTTTGGATTAAGAAAGTTATCACCATTAGAGAATCTGTCGAAGTAGTAAAAGTTAGATGGTCTAAATAGGGGTTTAATATCTTTTAACTCTTCTTCCATAGATGCTATTAAATCATCGGTTGTGAATAGTTTAAACCTGTCATCTAGTAGTAGCGATTTTATCCAAGACTTTTCAAGTAGTGTAAGTGGCATATATGGTTCATTTTTCAAGTTTGATGTATACATACCATCTTGAGTACGTTTTAATATGTTCCATTGATTATTATCGCATAGTTTTGGCATTAAGAATAGAACACTTTCTGAAAATGCCTTACTTCGTATAATGTTATCTATCTGTTCTTTGGTAAGAGGTGAATCCTTTAATATTCTACTCACTACCGAGTAGTAACAGTTATATACTTCTGAAAATATTTCCAAAATTAATTCTCCTTATACATTTGATGCATTTTACTAATATCCTCATAGAACTTATTAGTAACATTCTTATTAGAACTTTCTATGCTTACTATTCTGCCTATAAAACTGCGTATCCAGTTTTTAGTTTCTGTTATATCGAAAGTTTCTATGGTGCAGGAATACAAGCTATTAGATATCTTTTCTACCTTACCGTTGCGACATTCTCTAATCAATCTGTTTAGAATGTAGCTTTCTTTAGGTAGTTCTAGTTCTATGGTGAACTTTATATATTCAAAGTTGCCTACCTTTTTAAAGTTGCCAAAAGATATTCCCCAACAGTATTTAGAATTCTTTTCAAAGGTTTGTACGTACTCATCATAGTTAGATATTACATCTAATACCTTAACTGAGCGAACGAAGTCTAACCTTAGCGATTTAATTCTATTATACTTAAGGTTGAATAGTATAAGATATCTTCTGCCAGTTTGAGTGGATACGTATATTCTTAAAGGTATTCCATAGATAGTTCTTTCTTGTTTATCACGTCCGAAGTTTACTACTTCTACGGTTCTATGTTCGTTTATCGATTGTATCAATGGCATTAGTATAGTATCTTCTAGGGTGTGTACTATGTAGTTATGTTTTAACAAGAAGATATCATTTTCTATACCTAGTTGATTCAAAATATAGTATCCTACTACCCCAAATGGATATGCCATAGAAAAAAACTTTAAAGCAGTCTGAAAATCTGGATTGTCTATAAATTTAGGTTGTGGGCATAGTGAATATACAAAAGCTCTGCCATGCTTTTCTTTACAGATGATTCCCGACTCAACATACTCATTTAGTTTTAGTCTAACTATTTGAGTATCTAATATTATAGAGTAGTTGTCGCATATTCTATTGGTAATATCATCTAGGGAGAGGCTATCTTCCGACTTAAGGATATCTAATATATAGAAGTGTAGTAGTATATCATTGTCGGTAAAACTCTTAGATTGGTACGCTCTATATAGCGGATTAGTAGATATATGTCCACAATCTGCCGATATAGATACTTGTCTACCACGTGAAGTATCGTTAAGCTTAACCAAATCGCCGAGCCAACTTTCTATTCTACGTCTTTCATTGTCATAGGTGCGTTGGCTCTTTTCTTGAAAATCATTTCTAGTTTTAAATCCGTATATGTAGAAATCTTTCATATACTCACGTACGTTTTTTAGATTCTTGATAAGTTCACTATAGTTACTCAAGCGTATACCCCCATACATATATTATACTGGCTACTTACAAGATTATAACAGATTTCCAAAAAAATATCAACTTTTTTAACTAAATATTTCAGTTCGCAACTTTTTTTATATGATAACTTCAAGCAGATATGCTATAATACTAAACATGAAAGATACTTACAGCAATTACAAATTGACTGTGAAGCAAATCTATAGTATCTTGATTAACGGTACACACAGCAAACTTACATTTATTTTGGCCAGGTGGCTATGATTCATCTCAGCTTTAATTATGTACCGTGTTAAAGAAGATTAATACTATCTAATTGATTTAATTATATTGGTTGGTTAGATAGTATTTAGTCTAAGCCTATTATTATTTTAAATATAAATATCACTTAATGCCATATGGTATTAAAATACTTAGTACGGAGGTACAATCCAATGCATTAGTATAAAAGGGCTTGAAAACCTAAAGGTACTATCAGCAACGTTTTGCATTCCTAATACAACCTTCTATGGTATGAATCTACTTATGGATTCTACACCGTAACCTATTTACGCAAGTACCTTGTTTTAAAATAATAATATCTTATAACATAAAGGTGTTCACAGCAGATTTTGGATTTACAATACTATTATATAAAATCTTATACACCTTGATATCGTCTATACAAAGGGGGATTTTTACTATGTCTAAGTTTCTTGATGCTTTAAAGCAACAGAGCAATATAACAACTACTGAAAATGGTGCTTATACATATTGTAGTACGCTTTCTGATTGCTTGGATTTATTCTATCGTATAGGAGCTTTACGTCACGTTAGTGAAAGTGATATAACATCGCTTATAGAACGTGCTTACGCTGAAAATAAAGATTATACCTTTAGAATAATCTTTTTTGCACGTGACGTTAGAGGTGGCCTAGGTGAAAGACGTGTATTTAGAATAGCTATGAAATATCTAGCAGTAACGCATACTGAAAGTGTTATTAAGAACTTAAATCTATTCTCCGAGTATGGTCGTTGGGACGACCTTATAACTCTATACAGCACAGATGTTGAAAGCATAAAAAAGAACATCTTGCAGATAGTTAGACTTCAACTACGTTTAGACGCTCAAGGTATGAAAGATGGTAAGAACATCTCTTTATTAGCTAAGTGGTTGCCATCTATAAATGCATCTAAAAATGCTACCATTACTTTGGCTAAAGAGATTTCTAAAGGACTAAATATGTCCTACAAGACCTATAGGCAGACACTATCTAGCCTACGTAAATATATAGATATCTTAGAGAACAGACTTCGCACTAAAGATTATACTTTTGAGTATTCAAAACAACCTGCAAAGGCTATGCTCCAGTACCAAAAGGCTTTCATTAGAAACGATGGAGAACGTTATATGAAATATCTTGAATCGGTTAGTAGGGGAGATTCTACTATAAATACAGGTACTCTATACCCTTATGATATAGTACGTAAAGTATTTAATAATGATGAGATTTATATATCTAATGAGGAGAGAAAGTCATTAGATGTTACTTGGAACGCTCTTCCTAATGTTAGCAATAATAAGAACTCCATTGCAGTAATAGATGGTTCTGCTTCTATGTATTGGTCATATTTGTCATATGTTAAAGATGCTACACTGTTACCATATCAAGTAGCAATATCTTTAGGTTTATACTTTGCAGAACATTCTAATGGTGCTTTTGCTAATCACTTTATAACGTTTTCAAGTATGCCAAGACTTATAGAAGTTAAAGGTAACGATATTGTGGATAAGATAAACTATGTGAAAAGCTTTAACGAGTGTTCTAATACTAACGTTCAAGCAGTATTCGATTTGATTCTTAACACTGCTTTGAGTAAAAAGCTATCTCAAAATGAACTCCCAGAAACCATATATATTATATCCGATATGGAGTTCGACAACTGCGTATATAGCGGTAATAAACCATGTACTAACTTTGAACAAGCTAGAAATAATTTTAAATATGCTGGTTATACGCTTCCAAACGTAGTATTTTGGAACGTTGCATCACGTAATGAGCAAGTTCCTGTAAAAGCACATCAAAGTGGAGCTTTATTAGTATCGGGTTTTAGTGCTAAGGTGTTCGATATGGTTCAAAGTGGCAATTTGAATCCTGAAATGTTTATGCTAGAGATTATCAATGGTGATAGGTACAATAGAATCTGTGCGTAGTGTTAAAAACTCCCACTTAATTAAGGTTAAGTGGGAACTTTTAGTATGTTTAATCAGTTATAGTTAAAAGTTCATCTGGATTAGGCACATCTATTTGACACATTCTATATCGTAAGTCCATCATTTCCTCATCGACGAATAGAAAGTTGTGTAAATATTCATACATATCTTCACTCGTTAAAGTATCTCTGTTTTGAAGAATGTACATATATGCACTTGAATATTTTTCAATGTATTCATTTATTAGGTCAATATCTTCTGGATTTTCATCTATTACTGTGCTATATGTTTTGGTAAAGTTTTTCATTTTGCATAGTATTTCAAAGCAATATTTAATTGTATTTTCCTTATCGTCTGATGCATCTTCACCAACATAGTGAAGGCTGTTTACTTCATTTGTCAAACATCTTAAACCATTGTAATGATGTTCATACTTTTCCACACATTCTTTTTCTATATCTATTAGGTCACTAGAAATATTGTTATCTACGGTAATCTTGTCAAAAGGATAGCCTAGTTCTTGTATCTTTTCATCAGTGACATCATAGTAGTAACTTTCCATAAACTCTTGGAATTGTTGCTCTAGCTCATCATGGTTAGAAGCTGGTTCATAAGTAAAGGTAGGTACTCCATCTACGTAATGTAGTGTAGCTATTTTTTGTTTAACTTCGTAGTCAAGCATTTTGTAGTATTCATCTACTATAGGATAGTCTGTACTTAAATCCAGTGGATATTTTTTATTCATATTTTTTACACGAAATTGTGAATATTCAGCATGTTCTTTAGAAAGAGTTTCTTTTATAAGACTCGACCCTGACTCATACATATATACATCATATAGGTATGT
>JAJQGV010000120.1 GCA_021200215.1 Ruminococcus sp.
ATGACGTAATAGAAAAGGCTAAAGGTGATAGGTAATGAGTAACTTTAATCTTAAGTAATTACTCCTGAAAAAATTTTCTACGATGGTGAGGTTGCTCAACTTACCGTTAGAACTACCGAGGGTGACGAGGGTTTCTTAGCACATCATATTAACTACTGTGCAATTTTACCATCGGGTGAGATGAAAGTTAAGTTTTCAGATGGTTCTATTAAGTTCGCAGCGATATCTATGGGTACTATAAAGTTTTCTAACAATACGGCTACCATATTAGCGTCTGCTTGTGAATGGTCTGATGAGATAGACTTAGAATGGGCTAAACGTTCCGAGGAAGATGCTCGTAAAAGACTCCAAGAACATAACAGCGACCAAGAGTTTAAGTATGCAGACCTAAAACTTAAACGTGCCTTAAATAGAATATCCGTAGGTAGCAAGAAGTAATATCTGATATATAAATTAAAGAACGTCCATAGGTGTGGACGTTCTTTATTTGACATATATTACTATATATATGAAACTATATTCTATTGTAGAGTTCTTCGTACTTCTTAGCAGATTCTTTCCATGAGAAGTCTGCTTTCATGCCACGTTTAACCATCTTATCCCACTCATCACGACGATTGAAGTATATGTGTTTAGCATAGTTTATTACATTTAGCATTTCGTGGGCATTATAGTTTGAGAATGAGAATCCTGTACCAGTACCTTCGTATTCGTTGTAAGGTTGAACGGTATCCTTAAGACCACCAGTTTCACGTACTATAGGAACTGTTCCATAGCGTAAAGATATCAATTGAGTTAGACCGCAAGGCTCAAACTTAGATGGCACTAACATAGCATCAGCAGATGCATATAGTTTATGTGCAAGCTGGTCAGAGTAGAATATGTTAGCCGATACTCTTTCATGGTTGCACCAAGCATAATGACGGAACATCTGTTCATATTCAGATTGACCTGTACCTATTACTACTAATTGAACGTTAGGGTCTATTATACCGTCCATAACGCAATTTATTAAGTCTAAGCCTTTTTGGTCTGTTAGCCTCGATATGATTGCAAACATCATCTTACCTTCATCTACAGGCAGACCTAATTCGGCTTGAAGTTTCTTCTTATTTTCTATCTTTTTCTTAGTTACGTTCCTTACGCTATAGTTTTCATAGATATCCTTATCTGTAGCGGGGTTAAAGGTGTCATAGTCTATACCGTTTACTATACCACATAGAGAATTATTTCTAGCACGAATTAATCCATCTAAGCCTTCACCGTAGTAAGATGATTGTATCTCACCAGCATAGGTATTACTAACGGTAGTAATCATGTTAGCATATACCATGCCACCTTTTAACATATTAGCGTTCTTTTTATACCAATAGTTCTGTGGAGTAAACTCAATCTTATCGGGAGCGTATACGTACTCTGGAAGACCTGTATGATACTTAAAGTGTTCAATATCCCAAACACCTTGGAAACGTAGGTTATGTATAGTCATTATAGTCTTAATGCCTTGAAAGAACGGATTCCCTTGGAATAGTGTATTTAGATACACTGGAACTAAACCTGCTTGCCAATCGTGACAGTGTATAATATCTGGACGGAACTTTATTACTGGTAGTATAGCAAGTGATGCTTTACTAAAGTATATAAACTTCTCGATATCGAAACGTGTATTGTTTGAATAAGGAGTATCTGCTTTAAAGTACTTTTCGTTATCTATAAAGTAGAATGTTATTCCTTGATATTGATACTCAAATATACCAACATACTCATTTAAAGGGTGTTTGCCCATATCCATGTAGAAGTTTGCAACGTAATGGAAGTCTTTGCGGAACTGCTCTTTAATGCATGAGTAGTTAGGTATAACGACTCTAACGTCGAACTTTTTAGGGTCTAACTCTTTTGGTAAAGAGCCGACAACATCAGCTAGACCACCAGTCTTTATAAAAGGCGTGGATTCAGATGCTACAAATAGAATATTTTTCATAGTTCAATAGTCCTTTCTAATTAATCCATAGGGGATTTTTATATTTATATATTAATTAAACCCACTTTACACATCAAGTCGTTTATAGTTTCAGAGTAACAATCTTCAAAGCTGTTGACCCACGTCATAAATGTGGATTTTAATCTCTTTAAGTATAGCTCTACGTCTACTAGATATTTTTCAATATTCCTATTCTGTACAGTTTTGAAAGTAACAGGATAGGCTATAGCTCCCACCAACACCGATGGTATAGTTCCTAAGGGTAAGGAAAGTGCTATAGATATTGCAGAACCTATTATAGCTATTCCAACACCTATGCTTATAGAGTACTTTTGACGGTCTTTTGAAGAGTAGGAGAAATTATCATTTAGGTTAAACCTACAGTTCTCATTTAAGTAGTTACGCATATCTAAAGCATAAAATTCGTTTACTAACTCAGGGTTAGAAAATAGTCTGGATTGTGAAAATTGGCTATATAGGTCGAAGTATAGACTAGATGATATACTTCTGCTCTCTGCATCACAACATGATGTAATATACTCACCTAGTTTACTAGTAGCCTCATCGTAGGTGTTGCAGGTGTTTAGTAACTTACGGGATTTTTCTCTAATGCTATTTATGATGTCATCTACCTTGTCTTCAATCTGTTTAGATATCTCATCACTAATTTGAACCGTGTACATAAGTATCTATCTCCTTCTTGAGTGCGTTAAGGTTTTCAACGTTTTGGTCAATAAAGTTTATACGATTATCGTAAGTATCCATAGCACCTTGCATATCGTCCATAGTTTCCTCTTCGGTGACTAACTTATTATATTCATTCTTAGCGTCATCTATGTTGTAGACTAATTTATCTCGATATATCTTACAGCAGGTTTCTAGGTAATCATATAGATTCTGTTTCATGCTGTTGCAGATTGAGTCAAACTCTTCGGATATATACTTTAGAACTAACTTAACGTGTTCTGACTTATGATGGTAATGCTCTTTTTCTAACCTTGAGAAACACGCACCTCTTTCTACATCAGTATAGCCCTCGGTTTGTATACGAGCTTCCTCGTTAATCTTTTTAAAGTCTGATTGTGTAAAGTTAGGTTCAAAGAACTCAAAGGTAAAGTCCTCTTGATTCTGTGCTGTAGATGCCAATCTAATATTAAACTCTGTGATAATCTTCTTGCCGTACTCATTACGAAAGAGTTTAAAATCATCTATAATTCTAGCAGTAAAGGTTTCTAAGTCTACGAAGGTATCGTCTGTAATTTCATTTTCGGATAGGCTCTTGTAGAACTCAGTCTGTTTTCTGTATTGTTGCCTTAGCCTTTCGCAACCTCTTTCTATTTCACCGTCAAGATTTCCATATTTACGATATATGTTTTCAATCTCATCATATAGAGCAGTTCTAAGGTTAGACATCTTATCTTGCTTAGCAGATACGTTCCTAGCAAGTGCATCACGACTGTCCTTAGATGCTTTAAGCACCGTCTTTTTATCTTTTAGTATAACTTGATACCTTGCATACTCTTTAATGATGTTATCTATAGTATCTAATAGAGCGATATATCTAGCAGTTTGAGCGTACTTCTCAATAACTCTATGAACATCATTAAAGCGTGATTTATCGTTCATGAGTTTTTCAAACTTTTGAAGATTTCCTCTTGAGCGTAACCAACACATCTCTGCGGAATCGAATGATTTTTTTTCATCTGCAAGTCTGTCGAAGAACTCATCTATGCCGTCAGGGTCGCCTATAGCCTTGCACTTGTTTAAGAATAGTTGAACCTTGCTATCTACACAGACTATCTTTTCAGAAGATATGTTACTAAAGATTTCACACGCTTGACCATATAGTCTATCGACCTCTTCGTCAGACATATTGGATATTCCTGTAAGTATTAGGAACATGGTATCTTTGTTTCTGTCACCACTCTTAGTCCTTAAGAAGTTGGTAAACGATGTAGATTCAACTGCTTGACCATTTAATGATTTAACAAATATTACTGCATTAGCCTTATCTATGTAGTTGTCTGCGACTTCGCCGACGTTACCTTCAGCATTTACTCCAGGGCTGTCTATTATTACTATACCTTTCATAGCCTCTGATATAGGGCAGTGTAGTTCTATTTTAACCACTAGTGATTGCCATTCTTTGTTGGTATCTTCAATGTAATTTTCTATTAACGTTCTGTATTCACTACGTTCAAGGTTATAATAGTTTAACTTATCCATATCGTCTAAGAACTTGTTTAAACTAGTTTTCTTAATAGGTGCACCCTTATAACGCAAGATTATCTCATTGTTTATAGTGGTTACAGGAATCTTTCTATACTTTTCTTGCAATGATGCAGTACCTTTTAAGAAGTTTTGCATCTCTTTTTCACCACTAAGAGCATACTGTTTACCATCAGCACGAGTAGCTATTAGTTTAAAGTTGTCATCATGAGATACTTCTATTATAGAACTTGTACACTGTTGAACGTCCATAGGTAAAATCTCTTTGCCTAGAAAAGCATTTATAAATGTAGATTTACCACTTTTAGCCTCACCAACTATCATAAGATGAAACTTTTCTTTCTTGATGTTTTCAATATGTTCTTTAATAGCAGAGTTTACCGTCTTACCTAGTAGCTTAGATGTGCTACAGAACTCATCGTAGGCAGAAATAACGGCATCTTTACATTTTTTATAATTATCTTCTATCATAGTTTTAATAACTTTTTCTCCTAATCTCAGGAGATACCTTCCCTTATAATTTTTATAGACTAGAACTTTATCTAAAAGTGAACTATCCTATATGTCAACGTCATATTAACTAAAAATATTATATCATAGGCACACAATTTTGTCAATACGTTTTAACTAATCAGGAGTGTCTAATTAGGAAGTTTATTAAAAATCGACATATCAAGATATCTTTGATATCTATCTATGTTTGCTTTTTGGGGGAGTTATCAACTATCTGTTGTATTCTTTTTGAGCAACATCAAAGCCTACTATTTTCCTAGGATTTCAACTTACCATCATTATTACATATGTAATCTTATTGGATTTCTTGCCAATGTATTGATATAGTTCATATAATTCTCATTATGAGCAATTTCCTGACGGAACGGTTAAAAACATCGAAGATGAGATACCTTTTGAGCTTCCGGAGGGGTGGGAGTGGGTAAGGCTGTTAGATATAGCTACAAAGGAAATAAAAAGAGGAAAATCACCAACCTATGCTGAAAAAGGTACTGTTTTCGTTTTTGCTCAAAAATGCAATACCAAATATTACGGCGTCGATATTAGTCTTTCAAAATATTTGGACGAAAAAGCATTTGCAAAATACCCTAAATCCGAATATTTAACTGATATGGATATAATCGTTAATTCTACAGGAACAGGAACACTTGGAAGAATTGGTCTTTATACCGAGCATGATAATTCGGATAATATTACTCTTGTACCCGATTCTCATGTAACGATAGTTAGAACAAGTGTTGTATCTGCAAAATATATCTACTATGTTTTATTGACTTATCAAAAATATCTTGAAGAAAGTGGCGAGGGTTCGACAAAGCAAAAGGAATTAAAGCCTGATACCATAAAATCGCTTTTTATTCCTATTCCACCCCTAGCCGAGCAACAACGCATAGTAGCTAAGATAAACGAATTATTGCCGATTATAGGCAAGCTGAAATAAAAAATCAAGGCATACACTCTCAAAGCGGAGCGTATGCCTTTAAACACTAAAATATATTAACCTCAAAAAAGTTAAGAAAACTACTTGACAAGCGGTATAATTTAGGTTATATAAATCTTATTGAACATCGCTTTAAGCGGCAGAAAGGAGAAGCTATGACTTCTTTAGACATGAGAGAAAGCCATCTCTTTATGAGAAACGGCTTTGATGTAACGGGCAAGTGGGATATTCCTATTGTAAAGAAGCAGAACATTCCTCTTGATAATGTGCGTCTTATCGCATCATGGTAGTCAATAAGTCTTACACGATAGACTTTGTTATCAGGATTAAATCCACCGCTCTTGGCTTCGAAAAGCTTCATGTCCTCAATTGAGGATATTAGTTTAGCGTTATTTTGTGCATCTTGTAACGCCCGACTGATATTAGCTATAAGTTCATCTGTGGTTACGAGCGACAGTAGGCGTCTTGTTTCCTGTAATTCGTCATGCTTGGCAGCAGATTTTTCGTTTCCCTCATTATCTGGCTTTGCTTCCTGTGGCATTACAGACTCGATACCAATCACATTGGATTGGCTGTCGCTGTTCAACAAATCCACAACACTTCCGCGGTGTGATTTCGCAAGAGCTTTCTCAGCAATAGTGGTAGCCATTACCAGAGGAAGCTCATGTGCTTCCGATTTATGAGCTTCAAACCCAGCGGCCACTTGCGTTATACTACCAGCGAGATATTGCGCTCTCTGTTGTAACTCATCTCCCTGCTTTACCCACTTCGGCAGATAATTCCCGCTGCCGGCCTCTGTCAGCTGCTCATCTACTTTTCTTTTTTCGAAGAATTTAATTGGAAGTAATTTATCCATTATCCTGAATTATTCACGGGGCTACGCCATAGCGGCGAAAAGCCCGTATAGTTACTGATTTTTTTGTGTATCGGCGCTTTCACTTACCAAGTGAAAAATACTGGTATAGAAAAAGAGCCTCAACTTTGTTACAATGTTAGGTGACTAATCCAAAAACATTACAAAGGAGAG
>JAJQGV010000135.1 GCA_021200215.1 Ruminococcus sp.
GAATTGGGCTAATTAACCGTTATAAAGAATATAGATAGATTTGAGAGTTAGAAACGTTATCCGCCCAAAAAAGTATCGTTTAGAAGCAAAAGATATTAAAAATTTTAAAGAAAGGAAAAACTGCTTGAGAAAGTTTAATACTTAATTGTAGTGCATTTTCAATACACATGATTTTCTCAGCATGGGTAGTATCTATCTATGCTTTTAGCAGTAGTGATATATTAAAATGAACCAACCAAAGAAACAAAAGTCTAATGTTATGGCTACCAATGAACCTGAGTTTCAAAGAAAAAAAGAGTATGATGTTCCATTGTACTATTTTTACCAAGGTAAAAGTTGTGAGGCTCATAAGTTTTTTGGTGCTCATAGGTATATAGATGATGATGGTGTACAAGGCTTTATATTTAGAGTTTGGGCACCTAATGCAAAGGCTCTATCGGTCGTAGGAGAGTTTAATAGTTGGGACGATTCTACTAATACCATGCAGTTGGTTGCTAACGGTGTTTGGGAAACTTTTATACCTAACATTAAACAGTATGACATATATAAGTACTGTGTTACTAGCAAAGATGGAGTTAAACGCTTAAAATCTGACCCTTATGCTTCACATTATGAAACTAGACCTAATAACGCATCTAAGGTGTATGAAAGTTCTTACCAGTGGAATGATGATAGTTGGCAGAGTTCAAAATCTAAGAGGATTATCTACAAAAGTCCTATGAATATCTATGAGGTTCATTTAGGTTCATGGCAGAAACTAGATGAGGGTACACTTCCTAACTACTCAAACTTTGCAGATGAGATTATTCCATACCTACAGAAGATGTCTTACACTCACATTGAGTTTATGCCTTTAACTGAGTATCCATTTGATGCATCTTGGGGATATCAAGTTACTGGTTACTTTGCACCTACTTCTAGGTATGGTACTCCAGATGACTTTAAAGCTATGATTGATAAGTTCCACAATGCTAACATTGGTGTTATCTTAGATTGGGTTCCTGCTCACTTTCCTAAAGATGGTTATGGTCTATACGAGTTTGACGGTACGTGTTGTTATGAGTATACTGAACCTAAGAAACGTGAACACGCATCTTGGGGTACTAGAGTCTTTGACTATGGTAAGGCTGAAGTTTGTTCATTCTTGATATCTAGTGCTTGTAATTGGGTTGAAGAGTACCATGTCGATGGACTTCGTGTAGATGCTGTAGCCTCTATGCTATATCTTGACTATGACAGGCGTGACGGTGAATGGATGGCTAACATATACGGTGGTAAGGAAAATCTTGAGGCTGTAGAGTTCTTAAAAAGATTGAACGAGATGGTATTTTCAAGAAATCCTAACGTGCTTATGATAGCTGAGGAGTCTACTGCGTGGCCTTTAGTCACTAAACCTACTGATATAGGTGGTCTTGGATTTAACTTTAAATGGAACATGGGTTGGATGAATGATATGCTATCTTATATGTCATTAGACCCTATATACAGAGCCTTTAACCATGATAAGGTTACATTTTCGTTCTTCTACTGTTTCTCGGAAAACTATTTACTACCAATCTCACATGATGAGGTCGTATACGGCAAAGGTTCTATGTATACTAAGATGAGTGGTACTACGCCTGAACAGAAGTATGCATCTTACAGAGCTTTTTTGTGCTATATGATGGCTCACCCTGGCAAAAAACTCCTATTTATGGGTCAAGAGTTTGCTCAAGCAAATGAATGGAACTTCCAAACTGGTCTTGATTGGGAACTCCTTGAAAATAATGACAACAAGACTATGCTGAACTTCTCTGAAAGATTGAATAGATTCTACTTAGAAAACTCTCCACTTTGGGCTAACGATGACTCTTGGGACGGGTTCTCTTGGATAGCTAACGATGACTCTAAGCAGAGTGTAATAGCCTTTAGACGTCTTGACGATACGGGCGAGGAAATAGTGATAGTATGTAACTTTGTACCCGTTCAACGTAATGACTACAAGATAGGAGTGCCTATGTATGGCAAGTATAGAATCGTTTTTAATTCCGACGATAAAGAGTTCGGTGGTAGTGGTGTAGCTAAAAATATCTACAAGACTTTAGATACCCCTATGCACGGATTTGACCAATGCATCTCATTAGACTTAGCTCCACTTTCGGTAATCTATTTAAAGGGTACTGCCGAACCTAAGGCTAAAAAGACTTCAGTTAAGACATCTAAAAAGACAACTAGTGTTAAAAGCACAAGAACTTCTAAGACGAAAGTTGCTCCCCACACGAGGAGCGTGGATTAAAAAACAAACAACAAAGAAATATGAAAGGAGAAGACCGCTTC
This sequence comes from Ruminococcus sp., assembly GCA_021200215.1. Lineage (GTDB taxonomy): Bacteria > Bacillota > Clostridia > Oscillospirales > Ruminococcaceae > UBA5884. The sequence continues at coordinate 2,317 of JAJQGV010000135.1, forward strand.
TCTTATTAACGTACGTTACATTTAGTACGTACGTTTTAAGATGGTCGATTTGGATATGTATATAAAAAAAGAATGCGTTGCAATGCTACTTGCAGGTGGCCAAGGTAGTAGATTATATGCACTTACTCAAGATATGGCTAAGCCAGCTGTACCTTATGGTGGTAAGTACAGAATTATAGATTTTCCACTTTCTAACTGTACCAATTCTGGTATAGATACCGTGGGTGTATTGACTCAATATCAGCCATTAGTATTGAACGATTACATAGGTAACGGTCAACCTTGGGGCTTAGATAAGACTAGAGGTGGCGTGCATGTTCTACCTCCTTATGAAACTTCTAGTGGTAAATCGTGGTTTGAGGGTACTGCTAATGCAATCTATCAAAATATAAACTTCATTGAAAGGTATAATCCTGAGTACGTTGTAGTACTCGGTGGTGACCATATATATAAGATGGATTACTCTAAGATGTTAGCGTTCCACAAAGAAAATGATGCAGACTGTACTATCGCCGTACTAAATGTATCTATGGAAGAGGCTACTCGCTTTGGTATTATGATATGTGACCCTAATGAACCTAACAGAATTATAGACTTCGAAGAAAAACCTGCTCACCCACGTTCAACCTTAGCATCTATGGGTATATATGTATTTACTTGGGAAAAGTTAAGAAAGTATCTAGTTAAGAACGAGGAAGAGGCTAACGCTAAACGTGACGCTGGTGAAAGTTGGTCTAAAGATTTCGGTAAAGATATTATCCCTATGATGAGAGAGGACAATCAACGCTTATTTGCCTATAACTTTGAGGGATATTGGAAAGATGTTGGTACTTTAGACTCCCTTTGGGACGCTAATATGGATATTATTGACCCTAACGTTCCTCTTGACCTATATGATGACAGTTGGAAGATATATTCAAGAAATCCAATCATGCCACCTCAGTATCAAGGAGAGAATGCTCAAGTTGAGAATTCTGTAGTAGCCGAAGGTAGTGATATCGATGGTTCTGTAGACTTCTCGGTAATCTTTTCAGGCGTTACCGTTGAAACCGATGCTACTATAAACTACAGCATAGTTATGCCAGGTGCAGTAATTAAAAGCGGTGCTACCGTTGAGTATGCTATTGTGGGCGAGAATACTATAGTTGAAAGTAATGCTCATGTAGGTGCTAAACCCGAAACTATGGATAACAGAGATGACTGGGGTATTGCAGTAGTTGGACACAATCAAGTGATTAAGGAAAATCAAGTGGTTGCTCCTAAGCAGATGGTTCCAGATATTAGAAAAAAGTAATTTAGGGAGGCAATTTCACATGGCAAGTAATAATAATGTATTGGGTTTAATCTTTGCTAATATGCATGATGATACTATAGAAACTCTTACTAAAACTAGAACTACTGGTTCTGTTTTATTCGGTGGTAGATACAGACTTATAGATTTTCCACTTTCAAATATGGTAAATTCAGGTATCAATGAGATAGGTGTTATCACTAAGAGAAACTATCAATCCTTAATGGATCATTTAGGCTCTGGTAAAGAATGGGATTTGGTAGGCAAGAACAGTGGCTTAAAGCTATTTCCTCCTTATGGCAGAAACGAAAGCGTTCTATATGCTGGTAGGTTAGAAGCTTTAAAAGGCATAGTTGGATATATTGAAAATACATCTGCTGACTACGTAGTTATGAGTGATTGCGATGCTCCTATGACTATAAACTATAAACCTATTATTAAGGCTCACATAGAAAAGAACGCTGATATAACTGCTGTGTATACTGTTGGAAATCTATATAAAACTGGTACTATATTCTCTATGAACGAGGACGGCAGAGTAGTTGATGTTATGATAAATCCTGAAACCGATGGCGATTGTAACATAAGTTTGAATACCTATGTGGTTAAAAAGGCTTTCTTACTACAGATTATTAAAGAGGCATCTAGTCGTGGTGCTGTAAGCTTTGAAAGAAGTGTACTTCAAGACAGCAAGGATACTATTAATATCTATGGATATGAGTTTACTGGCTATACTAGCAGAATCAATGACCTTTATAGCTACTACAAAGCTAATATGAACCTTTTAGACAAGACTAACAGAAACGCTCTATTTACTTCAACTAGACCTATATATACTAAGGTTAAGGATACTTGTCCATCTAAGTTTGGTTTAGATAGCAAGGTTAAGAACTCCTTAATTGCAGATGGTTGTATTATTGAGGGTACTGTTGAGAACTCTGTTATCTTTAGAGGTGTTAAGATTGGTAAGAATACTGTGGTTAAAGACAGCATAGTTATGCAGAACAGCATTATTGGTAACGATTGTAACCTATCTTGTATGATTTTAGACAAGAATGTAAACGTCAGTGACGGTAAGATTCTATCTTCTGCAAAGACTACACCTTTATTTATTTCAAAAAAGACTAACGTTTAATAGTTATTATTTAGTAATTGTTAATTAAATAGAACCGTGGGACTCACGGGGTTAGCTCGTTGATACTTACATCACTAGGTGTATTGAGCGAGAAACCCCCGCCTCTATGCGTTAGCATAGGTGGTGGGAGTAAGTCACAAGTTTTGAAAGGGCGGATAACTCTATATGAATATACTATTTGCTGTAAGTGAAGCATCACCTTATATTAAATCGGGCGGTTTAGGTGATGTCGCTGGTTCTCTACCTATAGCTATTAATAAGAAAGGTCACGATTGCAGAGTTGTTATACCTCTATATAAGGATATCCCTCATAAGTATAGAACGTCTATGACCTATATAACCAATCTAACCGTAGATGTTGCTTGGCGTAAACAATATTGTGGAATCTTTAAGGCTGAGTTAGATGGTGTTACTTACTATTTCCTAGACAATGAGTATTACTTCGGCAGAAGTGGTCTATACGGTTTCTATGACGATTGCGAACGCTTTACGTTCTTCTCTAGGGCAGTACTAGAGATGCTACATTATATAGACTTTAAACCAGACGTGATTAACTCTAACGATTGGCAGACTGCTCTAATACCTGTATATTATCAAGTGTTCTATAAGTATAAAATGGGCTATGAAAAGATTAGAAATACTTTTACCATTCATAATATACAATATCAAGGAAAGTATGGAACAGAAGTTGTAAACGAATTGATAGGCTTGCCTTTATATCATTCCGATTTACTTATGTATGATGGCTGTGTTAATCTAATGAAGGGTGCTATTCAAACTGCTGATAAGATTACTACGGTTAGTCCTAGTTATGCATGGGAGATTTTAGACCCTTGGTACTCTCATGGCTTAGATAGAATATTAATCAATAAGCAGTATAAACTATGCGGTTTCCTAAACGGTATAGATACCGTTGGCTATGACCCTGCATCTGATAAGGTGATTGCTAAAAACTTCTCTAGCAAGGATATTAGTGGTAAGAAAGCTTGTAAGGAATCACTACTTCAAGAACTTGGTCTTCAAGAGGGTAATGAGCCTGTACTTGCAATCATTACACGCTTAGTTTCGCATAAGGGTTTGGATTTGGTTAAGTATGTCTTTGAAGATATACTTGCTTTAGGTTGCAAGTTTATAATATTAGGTACTGGTGATAAGGAATATGAGGATTTCTTTACACAGATGCAACGTAAATACCCTGATATTGTATCGACTAACATTACATTTGACCAAAATCTTGCTAGAAAGATATATGCTGGTGCGGATATTTTTTTAATGCCATCTCAAAGTGAACCTTGCGGTTTGGCTCAAATGATATGTATGCGTTATGGTACAGTTCCTATAGTTCGTGAAACTGGTGGTCTACGTGATACTGTTATCGATTGCGGTGGCGTAGATGGTAACGGATTTACTTTTAAATCTTATAACGCTCACGATATGTTAGCATCTTGTGAACGTGCCATTAAACTCTACAAGGATACTGAAAAGTGGAACGATTTAGTTGTACACGATATGCAACAAGATTTCAGCTGGGATAATGCTTCAGAACATTACATTGCTTTATATAATGAAATCGTTGCTTGGAACAATTAATCTATATTAAATCTATTTAGGCGGATTTGTTAATATATCCGCCTTTTGTAGTAACTTTATTTTTATCATAATTTTTCCTTGAAATGTTAGAATATTTGTGATATAATATCCAAAAGGAGTGTTGCATACATGAATATCATGGAAAAATTATCTAATGTCCCGAAAGAATTTTATAATGGTGAAATATGTCAATATGAGTTTAGAAACTCTAATAAGATAATCTATCGTATTTGGTTTAGTATTATGACTTTAATGAATATTTCCGTAATATTGCTTAGCTTGTACTATATAATATTCGTTGAGGGTGAATCTGAAATTATTGGAAACTATCTGTACATTGG
>JAJQGV010000078.1 GCA_021200215.1 Ruminococcus sp.
ATTAAAAACTATTGAAATTAAGGGATTTTTATGTTAAAATTAATAGGACAATCGCAGATGGCTTATATTAAATAGATTGCCTTTTTAAATTTTTAGAATAACTTTTAGAGTAAAGGAGTAACACTATATTATGGCTAGTAAGATTAACGTTGCTGTTATATTTGGAGGAAAATCTAGTGAACATGAAGTTTCATTAGTATCTGCATATAACGTAATTAAAAATATTCCAACCGATAAGTATGAAGTGACTTGTATAGGTATTACTAAGAAAGGTAATTGGCTATACTATCCAGGTTCGTATGAAAGTATTCCAAACGGTACATGGGAAAGTAATCCAGACTGTACTCATGCGTTCATATCAGTAAATCCAGTATATAGAGGTATAATAACTTTAGATAGTGGTAACTATTATCATAGAAAGATAGACGTTATTTTTCCAGTATTGCATGGCAAAAATGGTGAAGATGGTACTATTCAAGGTCTATTTGAACTTGCTCAGATACCTTATGTTGGTTGCGGAGTTTTAGCATCTGCTAGTTGTATGGATAAGGCATTTACTCATATGATTTTAGAGTCTAATGGCATTAAGACTGCTAAGTTTACAACCGTTTTGTATGCTGATATTCTAAATTTGGATAGCGAAATTGAAAGGGTAGAGGCTAAGTTACAATATCCAATGTTTGTAAAACCTGCTAATGCTGGGTCATCTATAGGTGTTAGTAAGGCTAATAATAGAACAGAATTAGTTGATGCTATAAACTTAGCATTTAATCATGATAGCAAAGTTGTCATTGAAGAAACTATCATAGGTAGAGAAACTGAAATAGCCGTATTTGGTTTTAATGATTTAATCGTTTCTGTTCCTGGTGAGATTGAAACTACAACCTATGATTTTTATGACTATGAGGCTAAGTATGAAGATAAATCTACTATACTACATATTCCAGCCGATTTTGATGAGGAAACTACTAAAAAGTTACAAGATACTGCTAAAAGAGCATATAAGGCTATGGGTTGCCAAAGTCTATCTCGTTGTGATTTCTTTGTGTTAGATAATGGTGAGGTCATTTTAAATGAAATTAATACTCTTCCTGGGTTTACTCCTATTAGTATGTATCCAAAGCTAATGAATGAAATAGGCATAGATTATCCTACACTATTAGATAATCTATTAACTGACGCTATGGAAAAACGTGGCTAGGTTAATTAATAGTTATTAACTATTAATTGTTAATTATAAAGAGAGGTTTTTATTTAATGAATAACTATGCTATTGGAGTTTTCGACTCTGGCATGGGTGGTTTAACTACCGTAAAAGAGTTGAACTCAATACTACCTAATGAGAACATTATCTACTTTGGTGATACTGCTAGAATACCCTATGGCTCAAGAAGTAAGGAAACTATTCTAAAGTACGCTAAACAAGATATAAACTTTTTAAAATCCCATAAAATAAAGATGATAATATCTGCTTGTGGAACGGTTAGTTCCACAGTATTAAATAATCCTATTCAAAATTTGGATTTGGGTTTCATTGGAGTAGTTATTCCAGCTTGTGAAACCGCTTGCAGAGTAACTAAAAATAAAAAGATTGCTGTTATTGGTACATCTGCTACTATTAGGAGTCAAAGCTATGTGACTACTATTAATTCCATAGATACTTCTATGGAAGTGCTTGGAGTAGCTTGTCCTATGTTTGTACATTTGGTTGAAAATGGCTACATAGACAGAAACAACGTTGTTACTAAGATAATAGCTGAAGAATATCTTGAACCTATAAAAAAGTTCGGTGCAGATACTTTAATATTAGGTTGTACACACTATCCTATAATTAAAGATGTAATAGCTGATATTATGGGTGATGGTGTAACCTTAATATCATCTGGAGCAGAAGCTGGAAAGTATGCTAAAGACTATCTAATTAAGAACAATCTACTTACTAATAGAACATCTCTAGGAGAAAATGAGTTCTATGTAAGTGATAGTATTCAGCTCTTTGAAGAGAATGCTAAAAATTTCTTGGGTCATGAAGTTAAAGGTAAGGTCTTTAAAGGCGATGTGCATCATTTAAAATGATAGTGCATAGATATTGTAAACGGAGTTTTTAATATGATTAATAATGAATTTCTTATTGATAATGGTGATAATATAATCACTACTACCGAAAGCACTAATGCTAAAAAAGAGAACGCTATTATCAAGATAAATACCACATATATCAGTCAAGATGACGAAGATGTGAGTGAACTAATAACTAAAGGCATCTACAGGCAGAAAGGCTCTTTAACTCAGATAATATATCAAGATAGTGAAACTACTGGTTTCTATGACTGCGAAACTAAGATAACTGCTAGAAATGATAAGTTTGTATCTATACTTAGACGTGGTGAAAATATTGGCTCGGATTTGATGGTTCAATGTGATAAGAAACTATATAGTCAATATACTACACCTGTGGGAAGTATATTAATTGGTGTTAAGGCTAGTTTAATAGAGAACTCTTTTGATGTAGATGGCGGTAGGCTACACATGAAGTATACTATCGATATGAACGGTTCGTTTGTATCAGACAATGAAATAGATGTTACCGTTGAGTTACTTTAGTATAATAACGGCTTAAACGTATTAATAATAGAAAGGTTGTTATAAAATGTCAGATTATGTTAAAATAGCCTCAGAGGAACTTAAACAGCTAATACTATGTTCTCTTGGAAGGTTAGTTGCAGATGGAAAAATATCGGCAGAGCCTTTGCCACCTTTTAGAATAGAAGTCCCTGCGGATAAATCTCATGGTGACTTTGCTGTAAATGTAGCTATGGTATCTGCAAAGACTTTGAAGATGCCCCCTCGAAAGATTGCTGAACTTATATGTAGCAGACTAGACCTTGAAGGCTCTTTCTTCAATCGTTGTGAGATTGCAGGGGCAGGGTTTATAAACTTCTTTTTAAATCAAAAGTGGTTTTCAAACGTTGTAGATAACGTTATCACTGAAAAGGAAAATTTCGGTAGAACAGATTTAGGTAAAGGTAAGAGAGTTTTAGTAGAGTTTGTATCTGCTAACCCTACTGGCCCTATGCACATTGGAAATGCTCGTGGTGGTGCTATTGGTGACTGTTTAGCATCTGTGCTAGATTGGGCAGGTTATGACGTTCAGAGAGAGTTCTATATCAATGATGCGGGTAACCAAATAGAAAAGTTTGGAAATTCATTAGAGCTAAGATATCTACAACTTTTCGCACCCGATAAGCAGGATATTTTGAAATCCTTTGAGGAAAAAACTTCTACCATTGAGGATTTCTGCCAAGAAGTATACAAAGATGATGATAACTTTCCTATGCCTGAAGATGTTTACAAGGGTGTGGACATTATAATCCATGCCAAAAACTTTGCGGGTATATATGGCGATAGGTTCGTTACTATGGATACTAAAGCTAGAAAAAATGCTCTAGTTGAGTACGCTCTACCTTTGAACATTCAAGGCTTGGAACGTGATTTGAAAAAGTATCGTATTACTTACGACAATTGGTTTAGAGAAAGTACTCTACATAATGATGGTAGTGTAGCAGAAGTTATCAAAAAGTTAAAAGACTTAGGCTATACCTACGAATTAGATGGTGCTACTTGGTTTAAAGCATCTGAATTTGGTGCTGAGAAAGATTTCGTTATCGTTAGAGCTAATGGTATTCCTACCTATGTAGTTCCAGATATTGCATACCACTATAATAAGTTAGTAACTCGTGGATATGACAAGGCTATAGACGTTTTAGGTGCAGACCATTATGGATATGTACCACGTTTAAAATCTGCTTTAAAGGCTTTAGGAGTAAATACTGATAATCTTGATGCCGTTATTATGCAGATGGTAAGATTAGTTAGAAATGGTGAAACTGTTAAACTTTCCAAGCGTTCGGGAAAAGCTATAACTTTAGTTACCTTACTAGACGATATCCCAATAGATTCTGCTAGATTTTTCTTTAATCTAAGAGAAGCAAACTCTCACTTTGAATTTGATTTAGATTTAGCTATTGAAAAGAGTTCACAAAATCCAGTATTCTATGTACAGTATGCACACGCTAGAATATGTAGTATACTATCTAACGTTGGCAACGTCGATATATCTAACGCTAACTTAGACCTATTAACTCAACCTCAAGAGAGAGAACTTATTAGGTATATATCTTCATTCCCTAACGAAATAGATATGTCTGCAATACACTATGACCCAGCTAGAATTACTAAGTATACTATAGATTTAGCTACTAAGTTCCACAAGTTCTACGATGCTTGTTCCGTTAAAAATGCAGAAACACAAGAATTAATGGTAGCTAGATTAGTACTCTGTAAGGCAGTAAATCAAGTTATAGAAAATGCTCTAGGTATGCTTAAAGTGGATTGCCCTGAAAAGATGTAATATAGATTACATATAATCCATCATACTATAAAAGTATTGATTATTATTATATGCTTTAATAAAACCTTCACTTAAGGTTAGTAGATTTATAGTTTCAACGGATTTATTTAAACTCTTAGCATACTTTACAGTATAACCAGTTCCGCTGTTATAGTCATATATGAATGCTAACAGATGTGTACTATTATCTACCATATATCTATTGCGTTCAAGATAAGACCATGAAGTATCTCTGTAATCCATGTATACCACTTGACTAGCTTGTTCTAAGATTTTATTATACAATACCTTATCCTTAGCTGAAAAGTTTGAACCGTGTTTTGGAAACGGTATTACAGCAACTATTTCTATGTCGGTATATTGTGATAGTTTTAAATCTAATAGCATTTCACCAACCCATATATCTATTCCATTAGACATACCTATATAGAACTTTCTAAAGCCATTATCGATATAGTTGTTTACTTTAACATATATTATACTCTTTACTATTTCTAAGAAATCATTCCTTGCCTTAGATACATCTGTATTGTTTAATATGTCACTTGGAGATATTAATTCTAAGATTTTTTTTAATCTATGTCCAGAAAAGCACATACTTTTAAGCATACTATTAAAAATCGCCACCTTATTAATAACTTTTCATAAATGTTAAATTTACTATATTATAACTCAATGAGGTGTAAAAGTAAATAGTAATTGTGAATTTAACCTCATTTAATATTACCATAATTTAGTTAAAAGCAAACCTCAACATATTATAAATGTTGTGCTATACCATTAACTCATCGTTTGATGATAAAATAACCGTTTATGCGGTTATTTTTTTTGTGCTTTAGCCACTTCTTAATTTAGTTTTTCGTTGACAAATCATTGAAAATGATATATAATAAGACAATACTTAAAAAATATAAATATTAAAACACAAGGACGGTTGAAAACTAATGTTATCTAGTAAAGAAAAATCTATGGAAAAGTTAGTAGACTTCTTTAAGTCTAGAGGTTTTGTATATGCAGGTTCTGAAATCTATGGTGGACTTGCTAACTCATGGGACTATGGCCCTTTGGGTGTAGAGGTTAAGAATAATGTTAAAAAAGCATGGTGGAAAAAGTTTGTACAAGAAAGTCCATACAATGTAGGTATTGATTGTGCTATTATAATGAATCCACAGACTTGGGTTGCATCTGGTCATGTTGGTGGATTCTCTGACCCTCTTATGGATTGTAAAGAGTGTAATACTCGTCACAGAGCTGACCAACTTATAGAAGACCAAACTGGAGAAAATCCAGCAGGTTGGAACTTTGAACAGATGGCTCAATATATAAAAGAACATAATTTAGTGTGTCCAAACTGTGGTAAAACTAACTTCACCGATATTAGAAACTTTAACCTAATGTTTAAAACCTATACAGGTATTACAGAAGATAGCAAAAATGAAGTGTATCTACGCCCAGAAACTGCTCAAGGTATATTTGTCAACTTTGCTAACGTTCAAAGAACTTCAAGAAAGAAGTTGCCTTTCGGTATCTGTCAAGTAGGAAAATCTTTTAGAAATGAGATTACCCCTGGAAACTTTATATTCAGAACTAGAGAGTTTGAACAGATGGAACTTGAATTCTTCTGTAAGCCCGATACAGACCTTGAATGGTTTGCTTATTGGAAACAGTATTGCATGGATTGGCTTCTATCTTTAGGTATTAAACAGGAAAATGTTGTCTTTCGTGACCATGAACAAGAAGAGTTAGCATTCTATTCTAAGGCTACTACCGATATTGAATATGAGTTCCCATTCGGTAGGGGCGAACTTTGGGGTATAGCTGACAGAACTGATTACGACCTTGGCAGACATATCGAACACAGTGGCAAGGATTTAAGTTACTTTGACCCAGAAACTAATACTAAGTACGTTCCTTATGTGATAGAACCATCACTTGGTGCAGATAGAGTTCTATTAGCTTTTCTTTGTGAGGCATATGATGAAGAAGAAATTAAATCTTTAGATAAGAACGGTAATGAAAAGGTTGAGATTAGAAATGTTATGCATTTCCACCCAGCTTTAGCTCCGTTTAAGGTGGCAGTTTTGCCTTTGGTTAAAAAGTTAAGAGAACCTGCTCAAGAGATTTATACCATGTTATCTAAGAAGTTTAATGTGGATTACGATGAAACTGGTACTATAGGTAAACGTTACAGACGTGAAGATGAGATAGGTACTCCTTACTGCGTAACTGTGGATTTCGATACTATCGAAAAGGATAACTGTGTAACCGTTCGTGACAGAGATACTATGGAACAGGAAAGAGTTAATATCAATGACTTAGTATCTTACTTTGAAAATAGGTTGGAATTTTAACATAATCAGTTGAAGTTCTACTATTTCTATATGTAGCGGGATAATTTGCCAAAAAACTTAATGACAGCAGTGGGCGGAGATAAATCGATATTCCCTGCTGACACAAGGTTAATCCACGTATACTAAGTATGCATATTGCACTTCGTGAAATTACTCAGCGTGGATTGAAACGGCTAATGCTATAAAATCTATCTATAGACATACAAACAGATATATTGTATAGGGTATATCTGTTTGTTTTTGTTTAAAAAAAGTCCGCCATGAGTAACGTTCATGACGGATTAAGCTAGAAATGGGATTCGAACCCACGACCTACGCATTACGAATGCGTTGCTCTACCAACTGAGCTATTCTAGCATCTTATCTAACATATATATATTTTACCACATTTTTTTTATAAGTCAAGAGTTATTTTTAAATTTTTTTTTAATTTAAAATTGTAATCTTAAAAGTTTTATGTTATAATAAAAATGTATTGCAGAGATATCTGCGTAGGGGCTATTTAATTTTGAAAGGAAGTATTTTTATGACGAAACCAAGTAAGGTATCTAAATTTTTCAAAACACTTTTAGTAATATTGTTGGTGCTTATAATATTTATTGCTATTGTGATAAATATTGCATTCTTAAAGACGTCTAATGCACCCGAACTGTTTGGGACTAGTATATATATTATGCAACAAGATAACATGAAAGATGTTGCTGAAGGTGTTGCAGTAATATCTAAATCTAATGAGATTGATACCCTTGAGGTTGGTGATACTGTGCTATGTTTAACCTCTCCAGCTAACGATTATAAGGAAATCCTAAAGCTTATAAACATTACACAAGAAGATGGCTCTACATATTACTACGTTAGAGCCGATACAGAAGATGATGCCGATGCTTTAAAACTTACCGAAGATAAGATTGTTGCTAAATGTTTGTTTACTATTCCAAACTTAGGAAAGTTTATCAACTTTGCTAGAACCACTGTAGGTATCATTGTATTGGTATTAGTTCCTTGTGCTATACTATTGATTATAAAGATAACATCTGATGTTGAAGAACGTAAAGAACAGAAGAAAGAAGATGAACAGCTTAGAAAATCTAAAGAGAGTAATGCCAATAATAGTATGAAATCTAAAAAGAACGATAAACCTAGAACCGATAATAATGGCTCTAATAGTGCAAATAAAAAGAATACTACTACGAATAAACCTAAAAAGGATTCTAATTCCGATAATATGGATATTTCTAATAAAACTCCTAAGAAACAGATTGCAGTAAAGACTCTTACCGAGGAAGAAAGTATTAAACAGAGAGAGAATGTATCTAAGATGGTAGGTTCGGAACTTAGCAAAACTACTTCTGATTCTAAAACTAGAACTTTTAATAGTACCGATGTTAAGGTATCTTCTATGAAGAATGTAGAGGCTGTTAAAATCTTTGAGGAAGAAGATACATCAACTGAAGAAACTGTACATAGTCTTAATATGCTTGAAAAGGCTAATAAGATTAAACAGAACCTTTCTAACGCTCATCAACAACAAGATGATGAAACTAAGCCAGTTATGGCTAACGTTTCTAATGTTGAAGAACCATCTAATGAAGTTAAAACCTCTAAGCCAGAGATAAAAGAGCCTACTAAGTCTGAACCTATTAAAGCAGAACCTACTAAGGTTGAACCTTCACAGGATTCTAACCTTGAAGATGCTGTAGTGATTATTCCTACTAAGCAAGATATCAACGTTGAAGAAACTTCGGTTACAGAAACTTCTACGGTGGAAAGTGAACTATTTAATCAAGACGATTTCTTAAAAGATATTATAGGCGATGTTGATGTTAATAGTTCTAGTAGTAGTAATAGTAGAATATCTAACGATGTTTTAGACCAACTATTGAACAGTATACCATCTACGCATATAGTAGAAGAACCTAAAACTACTATTCCGCAGACCGTTTCTAAGCCTAGAAAGTCTAAGAATAAGCCAGTACATCATGCATCTAAGTCTATTAAAACTCCTAAGATAACCAACAAGATGGTTGATAATACTTCCTTCGATGAGCTTATAAAGGCTATTGAAAATGAGAAGAATAACATTAAGTAAAGTATGCTTATGCTATCGGAATGGTCTATTAATTGACCATTCCGATTTTTATTCTTTGTGTTTACAGAACTTTTTTTTTGTGATATAATATCAGTAATTGAAATAATGTCAACCACAATCCCATTGGCTTTAGACGATGGGTGGTTCACAGTATATAGAAATGAGGTTTATAGAATATGTCTACTGAAAACATTAGAAACTTTAGTATAATTGCCCATGTAGACCATGGAAAATCTACACTTGCCGATAGAATACTCGAAAAGACTAAGACCGTTGCTCAAAGAGATATGCAAGAACAACTCCTTGATGATATGGATTTGGAAAGAGAAAGAGGTATTACTATTAAGGCTCGTGCCGTTAGATTAATATATACTGCTAACGATGGCAAAGAATACGTTTTTAATCTAATAGATACTCCAGGACACGTCGATTTTAACTATGAGGTATCACGTTCCTTAGTAGCTTGTGAGGGTGCTATCTTAGTAGTAGATGCATCTCAGGGGATTGAGGCTCAAACTTTGGCAAATACGTATCTAGCAGTGGAAAATGATTTGGAGATACTTCCAGTAATAAACAAGATAGATTTACCATCTGCTGACCCCGATAGGGTTTGCCATGAGATAGAGGATATTATTGGTATACCTGCTTTAGATGCTCCTAGGGTATCTGCAAAGGTAGGGTTGAATATAGAAGAAGTCCTTGAAAGAATAGTTACAGACATTCCATGCCCTAAGGGTGACAACGATGCACCTCTACAAGCTTTAATCTTCGATTGCTACTACGATAGCTATAAAGGTGTTATAATATATGTTAGAGTAAAACAGGGTAACGTTAAAATAGGTGATACCATTAGGTTAATGGTTACTGGTGCAGAGTTTACCGTCGTTGAGGCTGGTTATATGACTGCTAATCAACATATTAATGCTGGTAAACTTGAAGTTGGTGAGGTGGGATATATTTCAGCATCTATTAAAAGTATCAGTGATACACGTGTGGGTGATACCGTTACTAAAGCAGATAATCCATGTGAAAAAGCTCTTCCTGGTTATAGAAAGGTGAATCCTATGGTATATTCAGGTATCTATCCAGCCGATAGTGCTAAGTACGGTGACCTACGAGATGCTTTAGAAAAACTTCAACTTAACGATGCTTCACTATCTTTTGAGCCAGAAACTTCTATAGCCTTGGGATTCGGTTTCCGTTGTGGATTCTTAGGTTTACTTCATATGGAAATCATTCAAGAACGTTTGGAACGTGAGTATAACCTCGATTTAGTTACTACTGCACCATCTGTTGTGTTTAAGGTAAACTTAACTAACGGGGAAACGGTATATATAGATAATCCTACGAACTATCCTGACCCCGCTTTAATTCAAAGTGCTGAAGAACCTATAGTAAAAGCTAGTATATTGACGCCATCGGAATTTGTGGGAAATATTATGGAACTATGTCAAGAAAGGCGTGGAACTTTTAAGGATATGCAATATCTGGACGAAAACAGAGTTGAGATGCATTATGAACTTCCTGCTTGTGAGATAGTTTATGACTTCTTTGATGTGGTAAAATCTCGTACTAAAGGGTATGCCTCATTTGATTATGAGATGCTTGGATATGCACCATCTAAGTTAGTAAAGTTGGATATACTACTAAACGGGGACATTGTAGATGCCCTATCTTTCATAGTCCATGTGGATAAGGCTTACTCTCGTGGCAGAAAGATTACTGAAAAGCTTAAGGAAAATATTCCTAGACAACTATTTGAAGTCCCTATACAAGCTAGTATAGGCGGTAAAGTAATTGCAAGAGAAACTATAAAGGCTCTCCGTAAAGATGTTTTGGCTAAGTGTTACGGTGGTGACATTACAAGAAAAAAGAAACTTCTTGAAAAACAAAAAGAAGGTAAAAAACGTATGAGAACTTTAGGTACGGTTGAAGTTCCACAGTCGGCATTTATGGCAGTTCTTAAACTAGATGATGAATAATATCTTGATTATTATGTTCATATGTAGTATAATTAGTAGTAATATAAGTTTAATATCTAGGTAGTGAAAGGAGTTAGATTGTTATGTTTAAATATGAATGTCCACATTGTCATCAAAGAACGGTAACACCATTCCAAAAGATGATTACTGGTGGTATGGGTTCTAAAGGTACTAAGTGTAAAAACTGTGGTCGTAGGGTGGTAAACGGTAAGATTACTACAGCAATAAAATCGATAGTATACTTGATAGCTTTTGCATATACTGCCTTAATATTGATTACAGAGATGAATCAAGGGGTACAGCATCAAAACTATGGATTTATTATAGGTATGTGGATTATAGCTATAGTGGGTACTAAGTTTATAGATGGTTTTATTCCAGACCTAGAACGTTGCATTAGAAATGATGTCGGTAATAAATGATAGGCATATATGTTCATATTCCATTCTGTGCTAAAAAGTGTCCATATTGTGACTTTTACTCGCAAAGCTACTCAAAGGATAAGATGATATCTTATTGCATGGCGATAGTTAGAAACTTAGAATACTATTC
Source organism: Ruminococcus sp. (assembly GCA_021200215.1). Classification (GTDB taxonomy): domain Bacteria; phylum Bacillota; class Clostridia; order Oscillospirales; family Ruminococcaceae; genus UBA5884. Next base: position 11,386 of record JAJQGV010000078.1, read on the forward strand.
TAAGTACAACGTTCAAGCAGATACCTTATACTTTGGTGGGGGAACACCCTCACTTATGGAGATTGATTCCATAGGTGATATTATCCAAACTGCTAAGGAACGTTTTAATATGCCTCATGATAGTGAAATCACACTAGAGGCTAATCCAAAGACGTTAAATGCTAAAAAGTTGGAAAGTCTTAGAAAAGTTGGTGTTAATAGACTATCTGTAGGTGTACAATCTTGTATAGATAGTGAATTGAAAATCCTTGGAAGAAATCATACCTTTAAGGATTGTAAAAGGTTAGTAGAAAATGCCAATAAGTGTGGCTTTGAAAATATATCTTGTGATTTAATGATTGGTACATCTTCACAAACTATGGATACTTTAAGATATTCTTGTGAAACATTATCTAAATTGGATATTAAGCATATATCTTCATATATGCTCAAGATTGAAGATGGTACTCCCTATAGTCAAGATGCTGACATACTGTCTAATCTACCGAACGATGATATGGTATCTAATATGTATTTAGAATCCGTTGAAATTTTTAAGAACTATGGTTTTAATCAATATGAAGTTTCTAACTTTGCTAAGAACGGTTTTGAAAGTAGGCATAATCTAAAGTATTGGCAGTGTGTGGATTACCTTGGTATAGGCTCGGGTTCACATTCATGTTTCAATGGAAAAAGATTCTGCGTACCTAAGGATAGAGATAGGTTTATATTAGATGAACATCAATCTATTGAAGTAACTGAAGAAAATCCATATACTTTTGAAGAAGTAGGAATGCTATCTTTAAGACTCTCCAGTGGTTTAAACCTATCGAGATTTCCTAAAGTTAAGCAGAGCGTTTTGAATAAAGCCTTACCACTTGAAAAATTAGAATATTTAACCATAGATGATGATATTATTACTTTAACTCCTAAAGGTTTTTTAGTGTCTAACAGTATTATTGAATCGCTTATACTATGATATTTTTTTCTAATTTGGCTATTTTGCCAAAAACTCTTTATAATATTTGTAACTAACCACATTGACAAACTTACTTAATATTGTTATAATTAAAGTATATATTCGTGAAATCTATTTTAGGAGGGTTTTTATATGAAATCTAATAAGACATTAAAAGGCTTTACTATGATTGAATTGATTGTAGTTATGGCAATCCTAGGCGTACTTTGTGGAGTATTAGTTCCAAACGGTCTTGCTTGGCTTAGAGATAGTAAGCTTAAAACTTGTAATAGTGAGGCTAAGGTAGTCTTTAATGCTGCTGTTACCGTTCTACAAGACTATCAACTTGAGGGCAAAGTTTCTGAGATTACTACTACAGATGGTATTGTTGCAATAGAAAAAGATGATAGTAATGCTCCAGAAGCAGCTTCAAAGATTACTGCTAAGCTGGGTTCTAACTTTGGTGAAAATTCTGTATGGTATGTTAGAGCTAATGTTAGTAATGTAAGTAATAAGAATTCAAACACTATAAAGGTTGAATCGGCTTTATATGCAGATAATAATACTTCTGTATGTATTGGCAGATATCCAGTTCCTGCTAATCAATACTCTAATGGTGGAGGATTTGATACCGTTAAAGGTAGTGTGTCGAACGTTCCTACCGATGCTGATGGCGATGGAACGATAGATACTAGTGATGCTATATATGACAACACTAAAGATTAATCTTTAAAGTCTAAAGTGCTAATGTTGATGAAAATCCTGTGCTTAGTTTTGTACAGGATTTTTTCTTAAAACAAAATGTTCACATTTTGTACATATTTTTTTAAAAAGTACTTGTACATAGTTCGTTAATATGTTATAATAAAGTAGAACTTATAAAATCAAATTTTAAGGCAAAGGAAGATGTATATAAATGTCCATAGGCACAGCTTTAATTATAGACGATGATAGAAATACTTGCGACCTTCTAAAACAATATATGGAAAAAGAAGGTTTTACCGTTACACTCGCTCATGATGGAAATGATGCTTTAGTTAAGTTTAATCATATTAACCCAGATATTATATTACTTGATATTGGTCTCCCTGAGATAGATGGCTTTCAAATTTGTAGAGAGGTTAGAAGAAAATCTAACATTGCAATTATTATGATAACAGCTAAGAGTGAAACGTTTGATAAGGTTCTAGGCTTAGAACTTGGTGCAGATGATTATATAACTAAACCTTTTGAAATTAAAGAGGTTATGGCTAGAGTAAAGGCAGTATATCGTAGGTGTGGAAAGAAGTCTACTGATGCAGAAGTAAAAGAAGTCCGATATGATAAGTTGGTAATAAATATGACTAGGTATGAACTAAAAATTAATGGTGAGGTTAAGGACACTCCACCAAAAGAGTTAGAACTGTTGTTCTACTTAGCGTCTAACCCTAATAGAGTGTATACTAGGAATCAACTGCTTGATGAAGTTTGGGGATTTGAATACTATGGGGATTCTCGAACTATAGATGTTCACATAAAACGCCTTAGAGAAAAATTAGAGGGCGTATCTGATAAGTGGTCTTTGACTACCGTCTGGGGTGTGGGCTATAAGTTTGAAGTAGATGAAAGTGAACTATAGTTTTTAACGTTCATACAACTATTAGAATTTAAGAAAGGTTTTTCAATATGGAAGATAATAATGCTAATAAAGAGATATTAGAAAACTCTTCTAATGAGGAGAATGTTCTAAACGAGATTAAAAACAATGATATTAGTTACGAAAATGTAGAAAATACCTCTAATGAAGATGCAAGCATGGAAGATGTTTCTAATGTTACAGAATCTTTTAAGGATAATAGTATGTTATTAGAGAGGTATCAGTTTTATAAGAGTCAGATTGGTAATGATAGTCGTGCAGTGGTATCTGTTGTCAACAAAAAGACTGTAACTATGTTTATAGTTTTCATGATGTTGTGTATAGTCATATTTGTAAGTTGTATGGTAATAGATTTTAGGAATCCTGAACAGTATGAACTATCTGCTATAGGAGATAGTTCTGCTTTGGATACTTATAAGGAAGACGTTAATAACAACTCTACTAATTTTGACTCTTCTACTAATAATGGAATATTAATAGAACAATATCAAACACCCGAACGTGATGATAGTACCTATATGAACGATGATGGCACATATACGGTATCGGGAGTTGCAAAGTATGCTAGTGACTCAATAATTGCTATATACGTTTCTACAGATGGTTTAAACTTAAACGGTATGGGTTCTGGAATAGTATTTAGTGATGAAGGATATGTTTTGACCAACGCTCATGTTATAGAAGATGCTAACTACATTATAGGTATACTACAAGATGAAACACAGATTAATCTAAGTTTCGTTGGAATGAACTCTGAACTAGATATCGCTGTATTACAGTCAGATAACAAGGATATTCCCGTGGCTACTATGGGAGATTCTGATAGCGTAATATTGGGCGAAGATGTAGTTGCTATAGGAAATCCAGCAGGTTTAACTGGTACGGTTACTAAGGGAATAGTATCTAGTATCAATAGAAGCTATATTACCTCTGATGATGTTGAAAGAACTTACATTCAAACTGATACAGCTATTAGCCCAGGAAATTCAGGTGGTGCTTTGTTAAATATGTATGGTCAAGTGATAGGAATTACTACGCTTAAAATATCCGAAGACCAGACCTATGAGGGTTTAGGTTTTGCTATATGTATCAATGATGCCCTTGAGTGTGCTGAAGAATTAATAGAGAATCGCTTTAAGATAGGAATAACTTTTAATCTACAGAATAATGAAATAGAGATTAAAGAGATAGACAGTTCTTGCAGTATAGCTAATACTCAACTTAAAAAAGGCGACATAATCACTCAGATTAATGGTCAAGACGTTACCGACTATTCAACGGTTATGAGTGCTTTGGAAGGCTCTAAACCAGGTGATAGTGTTACTGCTAAGGTTCAACGTCGCTCAAATGATGGCTTAACTAATGAGTTCTACATTGAATTTCAGCTAATGCCATATAACTATTAATAGATATCTTTAGAGGAACGTTCTTTCTGTATTAGTCACTAAAACTTAACTTATTATTAATACTCTATTACAAATTGTATCTTTTGCACAAAAAAATGTAATTTGAGTGTAATTCTTTCTACTTGTAATTATCACAATTAAAGTGTATTATATATATATTGAAAGTTTTCGTGAGCTTTTCTTAAGTCTAAAGTTTTTAAGTGATTATTCTTAACTGTTTTAGTTAGTAATATGTCACTATCTTGTCTATTTGATTTTAGTAAAAAGCCTTCACCTCTACATATGGTGAAAAATGCTAAAAGCAAACTTGACGGCAGTGGTGGGCGGAGAAAATCGGTATCCCACTGCTGATACGAGGGTAATCTACGCATACTAAGTATGCATTCGCACTCCGTAAAATTACCGAGCGTGAGTTGAAACAAAGGAGATTTAAAAGATGAAAAAAAAGTTGACTATATTATTAGCTATAGCTATGATGAGTACTATGATGACTGCTTGTGGTGGAAACGATACCACTGATGACACCGACACTACTACCACTACTACTACTGCATCTGAGGAAACTACCGAAGAAGAAACTACTGAGGAAGAAACTGAGGCTGAGGCTGAAGAAACTACTGCTCAAGTTTTAGTACTCCCAGAGGGTACAGTCGCTGAAGAGGGTGATGCTTATTTAGCATATGGTGACTCACAATGGTGGCTACAGTATGGTGGTAATGATATGGAACCTCTTTCTTATGGTGCTGTGGTAGCTCATATAGATGGCGATGGTACTTATACAGTTAGTCTTGATGCTTCTAATGCAGATGCTGTTGAGATGAACGGTCTTGACGTTATTAATGGTTGCTCTTTCTGTGCAATAGTTATCCAAAATGGTGAGGAACTATTCCCAGACCAAGCTACTTCTATTACTATCGATAGCATTAAGTTAGATGATGTTGAGGTTGAGTTTACTAAGAACTATTGTAACTACGAAGATGGTAATTTAAGAACTAATATATTCAATAGCTACGTTACTGAAGCTCCAACTGAGGACGTTTGGACTGCTGATGGTGATTTAACAGATATCTCTGCTCAGATAGTTCCTGCATCTACTTTTGATAGTTTCTCTAAGATTGAAGTAACTTTCACTATTAGTAGTTCTAGTACTGATAATGGCGATGCTGACTCAGATTCTGCTGATGCTGATTCAGATTCTGTTGAAGATTCTGCTACTGATGAAGAATCTGATGTAGAATAGTTATTAATCAACTATAACCGTTAGCTTACTTATACCATTAGTTATATATGAGGTATATCTCTTTCCATAGAGGTATGCCTCTTTTTATATAGATATCTAGTAATATTACTTAATGTATACTTTTTTGGAATAGTTTGGGATATATATATGGTATTTGTGAAAAAATGTCATAAATAGAGTGTAAGTAGCTTTCAAATTTGTATGAGGTTGATAAAAACTCTTGATTTAAAGATAATCCTATGTTATAATTATTAAGGTAAATATTTTGGTGTGTATGTTTATTATGATGTTCTATTTTTAGAGTTGTGAAAGGTCTTGTTTATATGGAAAATATTTATATTATAACTGGTCATTATGGTTCTGGTAAAACTAACATCTGTGTGAATATGGCTCTTAATCTTTCTACGTTAGAATCTGCTAAGGTTGCCGTTATAGATTTGGATACTGTAAATCCATACTTTCGTACAGCCGATTTTAAAAAACTCTTTGAAGACAGTGGTATACAGTTAATATCATCTGTATACGCTAACTCTAACTTAGATACTCCTGCTATAACGTTTGGTGTTGAAAGCGTCATTAAAGATGTTGACTATCTACTTATAGACGTTGGTGGAGATGATACGGGTGCTTATGCGTTAGGTCAGTTTTCAGAAATGTTATCTAACTATAGTGATGTGTTAAAGATGCTATATGTGGTTAATGCATATAGATATATGACTAAGACTCCTAATGAGGCTATATCACTAATGAAAGAAATTGAAACCGCTAGTAGGTTAAAACATACTGGTATTATAAATAATTCTAACCTAGGCGATGAAACTACTATCCAAGTGGTTGAAAAATCTAAGCCTTTTGCAGAAGAAATATCCAAACTAAGTGGATTGCCCATATATACTACTACATATCCCATTGGTAGTAAGGGCTTAGTAGATTCTACTAACCATTACTTCGTAAAAAGGTATGTTAAAAACGTTTGGGAAGATTAGGTTTAGAAACTTTTCTATAACTCTAATGTAAGTTTAATCTTTAAGTAGTATAATATTACTATATATATATGCTAGAATGAAAGGAAGCGAGATAATGGCACAGATTACTGTCAATTTTGAAAAGTGTAAAGGGTGTGCTTTGTGTACTTCGGTATGTCCAAAAAAGATAGTTGCTATCCAAAAAGAAAAACGTAATTCAAAAGGATATTTTACTGCTACTTGTATAGATAATTCGCAGTGCATAGGTTGTACAATGTGTGCTATAATGTGTCCTGATTGTGCTATAACGGTAGAAAAGTAAAAAATCGAGGTGATATATTTTGGAAAGGAATCTTATGAAGGGCAACGAGGCTTTGGCAGAAGCAGCCGTTAGAGTAGGGTGCAAGTGTTACTTTGGATATCCTATTACTCCACAGACCGAAATAGCTGCTTACATGGCTAAGCGTATGCCTACTATAGATGGTGGAGTTTTTGTGCAAGCAGAATCTGAAATAGCTGCTATAAACATGGTATTAGGAGCATCTGCGTCGGGTGTTAGAGCTATGACTTCGTCATCTTCCCCAGGAATCTCTTTAAAGTCTGAGGGTGTTTCCTATATGGCAGGTAGTGACCTACCTGGAGTCATTGTAAACGTTCAAAGAGGTGGCCCTGGTTTGGGAGGTATCCAACCATCACAGTCGGACTATTGGCAAGCTACTAAATCTTTGGGACATGGAGATTTTCAAATATTAGTATTCGCTCCTGCTTCTGTACAAGAGATTATAGACCTTACTGTTAAGGCTTTCGATACTTCTGATAAGTATCGTGTACCCGCTATGATTTTTATGGACGGTCTTTTGGGTCAAATGATGGAACCTGTTACCTTCCCAGAACTTAAACACAATCAGTTTGATAAGAGTTGGGCTTGTAATGGTCATGGTAATAAGAGAAAACATAATATTATTAACTCTTTGTACCTACAAGCTGACCAGCTTGAAAGCATAGTCTTAGAAAGATATAAACGCTATGAAACTATTAAACAAGAACTACATATGGCAGAGAGTTATTTAACCGAAGATGCAGACATTGTAGTCGTTGCCTATGGTGCTACTGCTAGAATAGTTAAATCGGCAGTAGTAAAGGCTAGAAGTAACGGCATAAGAGTGGGAATGTTTAGACCTATTACTCTATGGCCTTTCCCTATTCAAGAGATTAACAAGGCAGTGGAAAGTTGTAAGTCTGTGCTATGTGTAGAGATGTCTACTGGTCAGATGGTAGACGATGTTAGACTCTCTATAAATTGTTCTAAACTAGTACACTTTTTTGGCAGAACTGGTGGTGTAGTTCCTACTCCTATGGAGGTTTTTAATAAGATTGTTGAACTTGGAGGTGTGAATTAGACTATGGCTATAGTATTTGAAAGACCTAAATCTTTATTAGATGTATCTACAAGTTACTGTCCAGGGTGTACTCATGGAGTAGCTCATAGGCTTGTATGTGAAATTATAGATGAAATGGGCATAGAGGGTGATACTATTGGTATATGTCCAGTAGGTTGCTCAGTTACCGCCTACGATTATTTCGGTTGCGATATGATAGAAGCCCCTCATGGCAGAGCCCCCGCAGTGGCTACTGGTGTTAAAAGAGCTAATCCTAATAAGTTTGTATTTACATATCAAGGCGATGGCGACCTTGCCGCTATAGGTACTGCTGAAACTGTTCACAGTGCCACTAGAGGGGAAAACATCACTGTAATATTTATAAATAATACTAACTATGGCATGACAGGCGGTCAAATGGCTCCTACTACTCTACCTAATCAAGTGACGCAGACTACTCCCTATGGTCGTGATACTAAGATAGCTGGTTTCCCTGTGCGTGTATGCGAAATGTTGGCTACTCTCGACGGTACTGCTTTAGTTCAACGTACTGCTTTAGACAGTATTGCACACATCAATGATTGCAAAAAGGCTATTAGGAAAGCTTTTAAATATCAACAAGAGAAGAAAGGCTTTTCTATCGTAGAGATTCTATCAACTTGCCCTACTAACTGGGGAATGACTCCTCTTGAATCATTAGAAAGAATTAAGAATGAAATAATTCCTTACTATCCATTGGGTGTATATAAGGATATAGATGCGGAGGATTGATTTTTATGACTAAAGAGATTATTTTAGCAGGTTTTGGCGGACAAGGTGTATTATTTGCTGGTAAGATATTAGCTTATTGCGGACTTATAGATGATAAGGAAGTATCATGGTTGCCATCATATGGCCCAGAGATGCGTGGCGGTACTGCAAACTGTTCTGTATGTATCTCCGATGATACTGTAGGTTCACCATTAGTTACAGAGCCTAACATATTTGTAGCTATGAATCAACCATCTTATATTAAGTTTATAGAGAAAGTTCAAAGCGGGGGTAAGGCTTTTATAGATAGTACTTTAGTTAGTAAGAAATCTGAACGTAATGATATAGAATGCCATTATATACCAGCGACTCAAATTGCTGAAGATAATGGTCTACAAGGTATGGCTAACATTGTACTCTTAGGAAGTGCCATAAAGGAAACTGGTCTTTGTGCTATAGATACCATTAGAAAGGCATTTGAAAGTGTAGTACCACCTAAGAAAGCTAATCTAATAGATGCTAATATGAGAGCTATTGAGTTAGGTATGGCTTATTAAGGAATAGTATAGAAAAGTATCGCTTATGGTTAAACCCATAAGCGATATTTTATGTTATAAGAACCTATATTAATGAATCTTTATTAGTCGTGTTGAATATCCTCGTTATCCTCTTTATGTTCTTGAATGATAGCTACATCTTCTTTTTTGGACTTACCTTCATTAAGTTGATTATCTAATTCAGCCTTAACGTCATCTAATAGAGATGGTTTTTTAGGGGTATCCTTTTCAAGAATCTCTTCGCCGACTTCATTTTTCATAATTTTATCGAATAGTTCTCCATCAATCTTTTCAAACTTCATTAGATATTTTGCTAAGAAGTGAAGTTTATCGATGTTATCTTTAAGAATCTGTTCAGCAGAGGTATATGCAGTTTCAATGATTTGACGCATCTCACTATCGATTTCAAAGGCTATATTGTCAGAATAGTTAGGAGTACTGTTGAAATCTCGACCAAGGAAAACCTCTCCTTGAGAGTTTCCATATACCATAGGGCCAAGATTTTCACTAAATCCGTACTTAGTAACCATATTTCTAGCTATGTTGGTAGCTCTTTCTATATCGTTAGATGCACCAGTAGAGATATCATGTAAGATTAGTTTTTCGGCTACTCGACCACCTAAAAGTGTAACTATATTTTCTTCCATTTCGCTTTTGCTACTAAAAGATTTATCATATTCAGGTAGTGACATAGTATAGCCACCAGCCATTCCACGAGGTATTATGGATACTTGATGTACTTTATCTTGAGTTGGACAGTTGAACGTACATATTGCATGACCAGCTTCATGATATGCAGTCAAGTACTTTTCTTTTTCTGATACTACTTTAGACTTCTTTTCAGGGCCAGCTATAACTTTAATGGTAGCTTCTTCAATATCTTCCATGTTAATGGCTTGACGGTTTGCTCTAACGGCTAAAAGTGAAGCCTCATTTACTAGGTTTTCCAAATCTGCACCTGTAAAGCCTACGGTAGTTTGAGCGATGGTCTTTAAGTTTACATCGGGTGCAAGAGGTTTTTTCTTAGTGTGAACCTTTAATATCTCTTCTCTACCCTTAACGTCTGGATAGCTTACCAATATCTGTCTATCGAAACGACCAGGACGAAGTAAAGCAGGGTCTAAAATATCACGGCGGTTAGTGGCTGCAATGACTATAACACTATCGTTGCCAGTAAAACCGTCCATCTCTACTAAGAGCTGATTTAAAGTCTGTTCACGTTCATCGTGACCACCACCAAGACCAGCACCTCTATGGCGTCCAACAGCGTCTATTTCATCTATAAATATTATAGATGGTGAGTTCTTTTTAGCCTGTTCAAAGAGGTCACGTACCCTTGATGCACCAACACCTACGAACATCTCAACGAAGTCTGAACCAGATATTGGAAAGAATGGGCAACCAGCTTCACCAGCAACGGCTCTAGCGAGTAGAGTCTTACCAGTTCCAGGAGGCCCTAAGAGTAGAACACCTTTAGGTATTCTAGCACCCATATCGGAGTACTTTTTAGGATTCTTTAAGAAGTCAACAATCTCTGCCATCTCTTTTTTTTCTTCATCAGCACCTGCAACATCTTTAAAAGTGGTCTTATTCTTATTTTGATTAGGTTTAACTCCAGACTTTCCAAAACTAGAGTATTTGCTACCGCCAGTAGTTTGTTTCATCATGAACACTACAAGACCAATACTAATAATCATAAATATTACAGTAGGTATTATAGTTATTAACCAAGAGTTATCAGTAATCTTATAATAATCTTGTTCCAAAGGGGCATCTGGGTGAAGTTTATTATACTCTACACGATAGTCATTAGTATCGGAATGGATATCTTGTAGAAAGACACTAACGTTAGGCACAGTATAGGTTATCTCTTTTTCTGAGCCATCGTCTTCAATAACGGTCATCTGTAGTTGACCAGTACCATCACCTGAGCCTAGGTTCAACTCCATTTTACTAACTTGATAGTTATCAAAGTATTCCATAATGTCGGAATATTTGTAACTTTCTTGTGGGGTACTGCTAAATGGTCTAAACACTATAATTGCTAGTACTATTAATACTACGAATATAATGTATGCCATAATTCCCGAATTACTTTTTTTAGGCAACAATAATTCACTCCAATCTTTTGTCCGTATGTAGATATTCTTTAGACGTATAGAATATTAGTCCATATCTTTAATATACGGCAGTTCTCTATAATTCTGATTTTTTTCAACTATCTTAATTAGTAGATAGTTCTTTGTGTTTTCATCACAAGCGACCTTTTGAGAAACTCCAAAGCGTTCCATAAAGATTAAGTCGACATCGTCACAGATAAAGCATAGAGTATCTCGGCAATCCTTAGGAACGTTTTCATTTATAAGTTTCTTTACAGAAGAGGTAAAGCCTCTGTTGTTTAAGACAATCTTATCACCGAACCGTCTACCCCTTAGTAGTGCCTTACCTTGTATTTTATCATAATCAAGAATGTAATTTGTTAATTTTTTATTAATAAATGGTGGATTTTTAAGCAGAATAGTTTCAACCGTTTTGTTAAAGATATCAACCTTACCATCTATAGGTAAGTGTATAGACAAAGATGTATCGATTGTACACTTTTTTGAAATACTCACCACTGAGATAATACCCAACTTTGATATAAAATAAACATCTTTAGAGATGTTTATTTTGCCATCATTTGCAATAATGTTATCTATAGATAGTATTCTCTCATGGCTGTAAGTTAAGTTATTTTGTTTAAATAGCCTAGTAATACATCTGTGTTTTATGGCATTGTGATACTTTCTAAGGTCAACGTTTAAGGTCTTGCCATCGCTAGAGATGTTACTTTCAAACACTTCATTGGCAATATTATCGATGTAGTTTCCATCTTCATTGAGTATTTGAATAGTATTTAAAACATTCTTTTCAAACCTAGGGTTTATCTCTTTAAGCGTTGGAACTATATTGTGTCTAATCTTGTTTCTAGTGTAGTCATCGCAGAGGTTAGAACTGTCCGTTACGAAGTTAATTTGCTTAGTTAGTAAGAAGCTTTCAACATCTTGACGTGTGCATAGTATTAGTGGACGAATAATATTATCCCTAACGGGAGGGATTCCAGTCAATCCTTTTAAACCTGCTCCACGAGTTAGATTGTGTATTATAGTTTCGCAGTTGTCGGAAAGTGTATGTGCTGTAGCAATCTTGCCATTAGCTAACTTCTGTAGGGCATCGTATCGAAGTATTCTAGCACCTTCCTCTAAAGATGTCTTGTGTTCATTACAATAGGATATAACATCTATGTGTTCAACATATAATGGAATGTTAAAAGTTCTGCAAAAGTCGATACAAAAATTCTCATCACGAAGACTTTCCTCTCCACGCAGTTGATGATTTACGTGTATCGCTTTAACTTGTATATTGTAAGTATCTTTTAGTTCATTTAATATTAATAGTAGTGATACACTATCTGCACCACCAGAAAGTCCTACATAGATACTATCCCCATTAGATAGCATATCATACATGGAAATAGCATCTTTAACCTTATCAATCAAAGTGCCACCCCCCTAAGATGGTTCTTGTAGTTTAGTTTCTAAGTTAGTAAATTTAGTAAAAGCACCATTCCAACCTAGTTTTATAGTACCAGTTTCACCATGACGATTCTTAGCAACTATACATTCACTAATGTTTTTCTCCTCAGATGCCTTATTGTAATAAGCATCTCTATATAAGAACAGTACTATATCGGCATCTTGTTCAATTGAACCAGATTCTCTTAAGTCAGATAGCATAGGGCGTTTATCGTTACGACTTTCAGGACTTCTTGAAAGTTGAGATAACAGTATTATAGGAATGTCTAAATCCTTTGCCATAACCTTAATATTTCTAGTAATTTCTGATATTATGGTAACTCTGTTATCGGAGTTAATGTTGGAAGACATAAGCTGTAGATAGTCTATTACTACCAAACCAAGGTTTTGAATATTCTGTACTCTTGATTTTATAGTCTGTACGGTAATTCCAGCAGTATCATCGATATACATTTTAAGCCTATTTATGCTTTCAGCAGAGTATGCTAAGTTTACCCAATCTTCGCCAGAGATTCTACCAGCACGCAACTTATGACTATCTACATGAGATTCTGAAGATAGTATCCTAGAGGCTAACTGTTCATTAGACATCTCTAATGAGAATATGGCTACTTGCTTATCATACGATTTAGCTACGTTGGTAGCTATGTTCAATGCAAACGATGTTTTACCCATTCCAGGACGTGCAGCAACTATTATTAAGTCAGATTTATTTAACCCTGAAATAGTAGAATCTAAACTATGAAAACCAGTGGATAAACCTCTGTACTTATCCTTATCCAATCCAGCCATCTTACAAAGCTTATCATAGGTAGCGAACATTATATCTTTTATAGGAATAAGACCTTTTTTTTCATTACCTTGGCGAATGTCGAATATCTCTTGAGATATAGTTTCTAGTATACTTTGAGAGTTTAACTTTCCAGAGAGAACATTATCTTTTAACCTATTAGATATACTTAATAGGTTACGTAGATTATACTTTTCAATAACTATATTGCAATAGCTCATAACGTTAGCTACTGTAGGAACTTTTTCCATTATGCTTGCAATATAACTATTACCAGCCATTTCACTTTCAAATAGACCATTATTTAAGGATTGATTTAACACCTCAACGGGGTCTATAGCAATGCCATTAATCGCCAATGTGGATATTATAGTAAAAATTTTAGCATTAACATCGTCATAAAAGTACTTAGATGTTAAAACTTCCATTACAGAAGATAAAACACTATCGGGGTCAATAAGTATACAACCTAATACACACTGTTCAGCCTCAATACTTTTAGGAACTTCTACTACTGTAATCTGTTCTTCCATTATGCCTCTATAACCTCTGCAGTAACCTTAGCAGATATACCTTTATATAGTTTAATATCTGCTTCGTATGAGCCAAACGCTTTAATTTCTAACTTTAAAGAAATCTTTTTCTTTTCAATCTTAGCACCGAACTGTTGTTCAATGGCATCAGCAATATGACCAGCGGTTACAGAACCGAATAGCTTTCCGTTCTTACCTGCCTTAGCCTTAATAGTAACTCTTTTGCCATCTATTAGTCCAGCAACCTCTTTAGCGTGTTGGATTTCTAAGTCTACTTTATGCTGTGCAGAAGATTGTTGACCTTTTAACTTATTCAGATTTTCATTAGTAGCTTCAATAGCTACACCTTTTTTGATTAGGAAGTTTCTAGCATAGCCATCAGCGACCTCTTTAATATCGCCTTTTTTACCTGTGCCTTTAACGTCTTGAATTAGAATAACTTTCATATATAAAAATCTCCTTTCAATAATATATGGGGTCATTATATTTATATGTAAGATTTTAAACCTTACTATAACTTTACTTAGCTTGATATCTTAACTTTCAGGTAAGATATCATCAATAGCAGATATTAACATTAGGTAAACATCTTTCATAGACCTATCATGAATTTGAGTAGCCGACATGGTCTGATGTCCACCACCACCTAGCTTTTCCATAACTAGTTGAACGTTCATCTTGCCTAAGGAACGTGCCGATATGTTTATACAATCAGATGTACGATATATTATAAATGATGCATCTACACCAGTTATGTTTAACAGTTCATCAGCCGATTGAGGTGCTATGATTCTAATATTTTCTACAATCTCATCGGTTTCAGCGATAGCACAGCGTTTATAAATCTCTGCACTAGCTACTATACTAGCCTTTACCTTATATGAGTATATAGAGGTTGAGAACAATGTTTTTACAGCAATAGTATCTGCACCGTTCTTTTTTAAGAATGCGGCAGCCTCAAAGGTTCTAACACCCGTTTTCATTACGAAGTTTTTAGTATCTAACATGATTCCCGAAAGTAGAGCCTCTGCAGAGTATGAAGAAATTTTGTTAGGAATTTTAAAGTATTGTATTAGTTCAGTAACCATTTCTGATGCCGATGATGCAAAAGGTTCATGGTGGAATATAACTGCATTGTTAATAAAGTTTACAGTCTTTCTATGATGGTCTATAACTATTACGTGGTTAGCAAGTTCATAAAGGTCTTTGCTCTCAATGATATCTTTATTATGAGTATCTACCACTATTAAACAACTAGATGAGTTTTTAAAGTTGGCAAGTGCTTCGGGAACAGATATAAACATATTAAACTCACTAACTGACATGATGTGTTCTATTAGTGACTTTGCAAGGGTTCTTTCAAAGTCTGTAACTATATATGCGTGTTTTCCCATCTGACGTACTGCATCGGCTAGACCTACTGCACTACCTATAGAATCCAAATCGCCAAATCTATGCCCCATGATGTACACGTTATCGAAGTTACTTATTAACTCTTGGATAGCCGTTGCTATAATCCTAGACTTTATTTTAGAATGTTTTTCAATGCCCTTAGATACTCCGCCAAAGAATTGGAAACTACCATCAGAGGTTTTTATTGCACATTGGTCACCACCTCTGCCGAGAGCCATATCTAGTGCTTGTTTTGCCGACTGTTCACTTTCACATATGGTATTAAAATCCAAACCTACACCTATAGATAGTGTTAATGGTAGTCTATCTACGGTTACTATCTCTCTAGCCTTGTCTAAGATTTTAAACTTACTATCCATCATATGTTGAACGTACTGTTGTTTAGTAATTATCGTATACTTATCATGTGATATACGACTTATTATGCTATCGTAGTCCGATAGAAAATCTTCTATTAACTGTTCAACCTTTGCTTGTATGTTAGCCTTGTCACTCTCCTTAGAGTTTTGAAAGATATCTTCAAAGTTATCAATAGATATAAACATTACGACTGGTTTAGACTGTTCATAGAGTTTACTTGTGCGTTTTAACTCTGTAATATCTAAAAAGGTTATCATAGAGAGGTCTGTTTTGTAATCTCCATAAGGTACAGAGGACATCTTAAAGACTTGTTTATCAATAGATATCTCTATAGCGTTATGGTGGGACTTTCTTAATGGATTGATATTACAACCTAGTATTTCATCTATACTCTGCCCGAATAGTTCTTCTGACTTGCAGAACTTTTCTAAGAATAGTTTATTATACCAAACTATCTGATTAGAGTTATTAACTATAACTAACATATCTGGATAGTCATATAATGCACAGTTTTCGACCCTTAGAGTCTTTCTACTTAGTTCATGAAAGAATCCGTATAGATTCTTATTCATGCTTATAATATTCGTAACAGTTATAGCTCCTATGGTCAACGATATTATTATGAATATAATAGATATTACTCTGTCATACTTAAATATCGACAAAGCCATTATAAAAGTTACTATAAAGATGCATATTAAACATATCTTTAAAGTTAGGAACTTTTTTCTATTCAAGTTACCGAATCACCTCCAATGTATTTATATATGGGCGACAGTTAAGTCGCCCTTTTACTTTGGATATATTTTAAACGATTATATTTCATTCAATATAGGGAGTATCATAGGGTTACGTTTAGTCTTAGTATAGATGTAATCCGATAGAACATCACGAAGTTTAGTCTTAAGGTAGTTCCATTCATTTAACTCTTGAGGGGTACAATGCTTTAGAGTGTTGATTACTACGTGACGTGCATCATCTATCAAAGCTCCAGACTCTCGAACGTATACGAAACCCCTAGATATTATATCAGGGCCAGATACTACTCTCTTATTCACTCTATCCATAACTATAGATATTATTATTAAACCATCTTGACTAAGATGTTTTCTATCACGCAAAACTATTGAACCAATATCGCCAACGCCTAGACCATCTACTAGTACTCTACCAGCGGTTACTTGTGATACTACTTTCATCTCTATGCCATCGGTTTCTATAACGTTTCCTATTTCTCCAAGGATTATATTCTCTTCTGGTATGCCCATGCCAATAGCCAACTGTTTATGACACTTTAGATGTTTATACTCTCCATGTACGGGTATAAAGAACTTTGGTTTAGTTAGAGCCAACATTAGTTTTAACTCTTCTTGACAAGCGTGTCCCGATACGTGAACCTCATACATACCAGCAGAGATTACCTCTGCACCAGATTTCATAAGTTCATTTATTACTTTAGTAATATATTTTTCATTACCAGGTATAGGTGTTGCAGATATAATTATAAAGTCTTGTGTGGATATGTTTATCTTATTGTGGTCATTCATAGCCATTCTAGTTAGAGCAGACATAGGCTCACCTTGAGAACCTGTAGTTATTAGAACTATCTGTTCGGGTAGATATTCATTCATTAGTTCTATATCGATTATTAAATCTTCAGGTGCTTTAAGATATCCTAACTCAACGGCTGTCATAACTACGTTTACCATACTTCTACCGAACAGAGCAATCTTGCGGTTGTGTTTTATAGCACTATTGATAATCTGTTGTATTCTATGGATATTAGATGAGAACGTAGCTATTATTATCCTTTTGCCCTCTGCTTGATTAAATAGCTTGTCGAAAGAGTCACCAATCTTACGTTCAGTAGCGGTAAATCCAGGGCGTTCTGCATTAGTAGAATCGGACATAAGAGCAAGTACCCCTTTGCTACCGAGTTCACCAAACCTTGCAAGGTCAATGATTCCTCCGTTGATAGGGGTATAGTCTACTTTAAAATCTCCAGTATGGACTAACACTCCAGCGGGGGTGTGAATAGCCATTCCGATAGAGTCTGGAATAGAATGGTTTACATTGATAAACTCAATGGTCATGCACCCTGCTTTTACGTTCTTTTTAGGTTCTATTATGTTTAGATTCGCCTTTTCTGATATACCATGTTCTTTTAACTTGCTATCTACTAAGGCTAACGTTAGCTTAGTTCCATATATTGGAGCATTTACTTTCTTTAATAGATAAGCCAAACCTCCAATATGGTCTTCATGCCCATGAGTCAATATTATTGCACGAAGCTTACTTTTATTCTGTTCTACGTAAGTAAAATCGGGCAAAACGATATCTACACCAAGCATTTCAGTATCAGGAAAAGCAAGACCACAATCTATGATGAACATATCATTACAGCATTCAATTATGGTCATGTTCTTGCCAATCTCGTTTAATCCACCTAGAGGAATTATCCTTACGGGAGTTCTACGCTGTTCTTTCTTTGTCTGACGGGAAGTTTTGTTATTCTCTTTAAATGGGACAGGTTTGTATTCGTTTTTTGACATAGTTTACCTCTTTTCTAAAACGTTACTATTATAGTTATAGATGCCTTTAACTTTCGACAACATTCTTATTTCGGATAAACATAGTTTTAGTAGTAGAATACTCCGAATAGATTAATACTAAAGTTAGCTAAAGGATTCTATATTAAAATATATTAATAGAAGAAGTAGCGATGCTACGAACAACTTTCTTCAATTAAAACCGAACTAAATATTGGTAATCATAAGATTACTAAAGATACACAATCTAATTGTACAATAAAATTGTATGTATGTCAACTATAAAATATGGAAGTGTAATTAAATTTAAAAAATATCCTTTTAAAGATATTATAT
>JAJQGV010000064.1 GCA_021200215.1 Ruminococcus sp.
TTCAAAATAATACAAAATATTTTTGAATTTTATTTATTGATTAATATTCCTTTATATGATATAATTACCTATGTATAAATATTTAAAAAGTAAGGACTGATTCTATTTGGACGATAAGGATTTTTACAATGAACTGAAGTTCATCTTAAAGGGTTCATGTATTCTAAATATTGTTATCTACTTGCTTTCTTTGATATTTAATCTTAATATATCGATACTTTTGGGGCTACTATTAGGTACATTGATATTGTACATTAACCTAAATCTTCTAAAGAAAGATATCAACCGTTCCGTAGAGTTTGGAAGTAGTCGAATTAGGCTAATGTGTGGATATCTGTTAAGATATCTATTAATATGTAGTGCTTTCTACTTTGCGGTAAAGGTTAATGTTGTAAATCCGTATGGTGTAGTAGTTCCCCAATTCTATCCTAGAGTACTGTATACCCTTAAAAGTATACGAAACAACAAGGAAAGGAGTTGTTAAAATGTGAGTAAGTTTTTAACGGGTATTACTGAAATCAACGTAACTGGCCCTAAGATAGTTTGGAGTTTCAACGTTGCAGGAGTTACTATTAATATTACTGAAACTATAGTTCTAGGTTGGTTTGTAATCGCTTTGATTACTGCTTTCGTACTATGGATAACTCATGATATGAAAAAAGTACCCTCTAAGAAACAAGCTATCGCTGAGTTGATAGTTACTACCGTCAACAAATTGGTAGATGAGAATATGGGCAAGGAACACAGAAACTATTCTCCATATATAGCTACATTGTTTAGCTATTCTATACTAGGAAGTCTAATAAGTATGTTAGGTTTACGTTCTGTAACTGCCGACTTTAATACTACCATTACATGGGCTTTAATTACGTTCTTCTTCATAACCTATTCTAAGATTAAAACTAATCATCTTGGTGGATATGTTAAAGGTTACTTTTCACCTATATTCGTTATGGCACCGCTTAATATTATAAGTGAGATTGCTACACCAGTATCTATGGGATTCCGTCACTTTGGAAACATAGCAGGTGGTATGGTTATTACTAGTTTAATCTACTTTGCACTTACGGGATTATCTAACGCTATAGGGTTACCAATACCCATACTTACGGTAGGAATCCCAGCGGTACTTTCAGTATACTTCGACCTATTTAGTGGATTTATGCAAGCGTATATCTTCATAAGTCTATCTATGGCGTATATCGGTGGTGGATATTCTAAAGAAGAATAATTAATGGTTAATAGTTAATATCTATTATGAGTGACATAGGTTATTAAAGTATGTCACGGTATGAATATATAACTTTATGGAGGTAATTTATATGGAAAAGGCAATCGTATTAGCAGCATCTGCAATAGGTGCAGGTTTAGCTATGATAGCAGGTATAGGCCCTGGTATAGGTGAGGGCTTCGCAGTAGGCAAGGCTTGTGAAGCTATTGCTAAACAACCAGAGGCTAAAAGTTCGGTAACGTCTACTATGTTTATAGGCTGTGCCGTAGCGGAATCTACTGGTATATATGGATTCGTAGTAGCACTTATACTACTGTTTATAAACCCATTTGTTGGACAACTTTAATATCTGCCGTTCAAGTAGACTACAGAACGGAGGTTTTATTTTAATATGCTAGATTTTTTATCGATAGACGTTGGTAGCATAATATTTACTCTATTAAATACTTTGATACTATTCTTAGTGTTGAAACACTTCCTATTCGGTAGAGTTAATAAGGTCTTAGAAGATAGACAGAATGAAGTATCTAGCACCTATAAAAATGCCGATGCAACCCTTGAAAACGCTAACCAACTTAAGTCACAATATACCGAGCTTATGGCTGGTGCTAAAGAGGAAGGTGCTGAAATAGTTCAGAATGCTATTAAAAAGGCTCAACACAGTTCCGATGATATTCTTGCTAATGCTAAGAGTGAGGCTCAACACATAATTGAAAGAGCTAACTTGGAAACTGAAAGAGAGTTGAAAAAAGCTAAGGCTGAACTTCAAGATGAAGTATCTGATATGGCTATGCTTATGGCTGAAAAGATTGTTCAACGTGAGATTAACAAAGCTGACCATGAGAAACTTATCAACGATTTTATAGACAAGGAAAGCTAGGTGATGTATATCTATGAGTGAAACCGTTAAGGTATATTCTAACGCTATCTTTCAACTTAGTGTGGAAGAGAATCTATTAGATGTGGTTAATCAAGACTTAAAGTTTTGTGCAGATATCATTAAAGAGCAACCACAGTTCTTAGCCATACTATCTTCACCTATAGTTTCTAATAAAGAGAAGATATCTATGTTACAAGCTGTGTTTGAAGGTAACTGTAATGACTTAGTTTTCAACTTTATATGTTTACTAACTGAAAAGAATAGAATTAATCTATTCTATGAAATTCAACAGGACTTCGCTATGCAGTACAACAGATTCAACAATATACTAGAGGCAAAAGTTACTACGTGTGTTCCACTTACTGAAGAACTTCGTCACAAGATTGTTGATAAACTCTGCAAGACTACTGGTAAGAAAGTATCTTTAGTTGAAACCGTAGATAGTTCTATATTAGGCGGTGTGATAATAAGGTACGACAACACCGTTATAGATGACAGCATTAAAACTAAGTTTAAAGAACTTTCTAAACAACTTCATAAACATTAAAAAGAAGGTGTGTTTTTTTGAATTTACGTCCAGATGAAATTACCAATATAATTAAACAGCAGATAAAAGACTATAAGTCTAAGGTTCAATTAGACGATGTAGGCTCGGTTATGACCGTTGGCGATGGTATAGCTAGAATCTACGGTCTTGATAACTGTATGTCGGGAGAACTCCTTGAGTTTGAGGACGGTATAAAGGGTATGGCTTTAAACCTAGAACAAGATTTTGTGGGTGCGGTTATGCTCGGTTCGGATACCAACATTAAAGAGGGTTCTACCGTTAAACGTACTGGAACTATAGTATCTGTACCAGTGGGTGATGAAATGCTCGGTAGGGTAGTAGATGCCCTTGGACAGCCTATAGATGGCAAGGGTGCTATACTCACTAAGGAAACTTCTCCTATTGAGAAGATTGCTCCAGGTATTATTACTAGAAAGTCGGTTCATAAACCTCTACAGACTGGTATTAAGGCTATAGATAGCATGATACCTATAGGAAGAGGTCAAAGAGAATTGATAATAGGCGATAGACAGACGGGTAAAACTTCTATAGCACTAGATACTATTATCAATCAAAAAGGTCAAGATGTTATATGTATCTATGTGGCTATAGGTCAAAAGCGTTCTACCGTTGCTAATGTAGTTGAAACCCTTGAAAAGGCAGACGCTATGAACTATACCATAATAGTATCTGCAACGGCATCAGAGTTAGCACCATTACAGTATATTGCACCATATTCGGGAGTTACCATAGGTGAATATTTTTTAAACCAAGGTAAGGACGTTCTTTGCATATACGATGACTTATCTAAACACGCAGTAGCCTATAGAACATTATCTTTACTATTAAAAAGACCCCCAGGACGTGAGGCTTATCCTGGTGATGTATTCTATCTACATTCAAGGCTACTAGAAAGAGCGTGTTCTTTAAATGAAAACTATGGTGGTGGTTCATTGACTGCACTTCCAATAATAGAAACTCAAGCGGGTGATGTATCGGCATACATTCCAACTAATGTAATATCTATTACTGACGGTCAGATATTCCTTGAAACCGACCTATTTAACTCTGGTGTTAGACCTGCGGTAAACCCTGGAATATCTGTATCGAGAGTAGGTTCTGCTGCTCAGATTAAAGCTATGAAAAAGGTATCAGGTTCGTTGAAGTTGCTATACTCTCAATTTAGAGAGTTACAATCGTTCTCACAGTTCGGCTCGGATTTAGACAAGGATACCAAGGACAGACTCGACAAGGGTGAAAGGATAGTTGAAGTATTGAAACAGGATAAGAATTCACCAGTGAGTGTAGAACATCAAGTTGTGATAATATACGCAGTGGTTAATGACTTCTTAAAAGAGATTCCTCTTAAGAACGTTCAAGACTTCCAAGATTCCTTATTTGAATATGTAGATACTACCCACCCAGATATAATATCTTCAATATCGCAGACTAAAGACCTAACTAAGGATAACGAAGAAAGTTTAAAAGGTGCTTTAAATGATTATGTTAAAAAGTATCTCAATGAAATTAAGTAGTTAGGAGGTCTTACTTTAATATGGCATCTTCTAACATTAAAGATATTAAACGTCGTATAAAGAGCGTTGAAAGTACTATGCAGATTACTAAGGCTATGGAGTTAGTATCATCATCGAAGTTGAGAAGAGCTAAGGAAAGAGCCGACAACAGCAGAGAGTATTTTCATGCTATGTATGAAACCATATGTCAGACTGCTACAGAGAGTCCTATATCGGTATATACTAGACCGATTCTAAATGATTTCTCACCACTCTTGATAGTAATTGCAGGGGATAGAGGTCTTGCAGGTGGGTTCAATAGCAACATCTTAAAGTTGGCTGAAAGTCGCATTAAAGAACTCGGCGGAAACGCTAGAGTTCTACCTATAGGCAAAAAAGCCGTTGAATACTTTGAAAAACGTTCCTACCATGTGGTTAAGAACTTCGTAGGTATTGCTGAACACATGACTATCTACAGGGCTGAACACATTACCGATATGGTTATGGAACTCTTTAATTCGTACAAGGTTAATACTATTGAGGTTATATTTACCAACTACGTTTCTCCAATGCTCCAAGAACCTAGATGCATGACCTTACTACCTATACCTAACGTTCAAACTCATGACGAGGTTAAGAGAGTTAAGTCTGTTACAGAGTTTGAACCATCACCAGAGGCGGTATTTAGTATGTTAGTACCTAAGTACATTGCGGGTATGATATACTGCACCGTTGTAGATAGCTTTGCATCGGAACAAGCGTCTAGGCGTTCTGCTATGGAAAATGCTACTGACAATGCTACTCAGATGATAGATACACTATCACTTGAGTATAACCGTGCTAGACAATCTGCAATTACTCAGGAGATTACAGAAATAGTCGGCGGTGCTACTAGCGTAGAATAATTAACAGTTGACAGTTAATGGGTATTAACTACTAATAAATAAGGAGGTCTTTTTTTACTATGCAAAATGTGGGTAAGATAGTACAGATTATCGGTGCAGTTGTAGACGTTCGCTTCGATAAGGATAGTCTACCTAGACTATTGAATGCTATTGAGATAGATAATCATGGAGTTAAATTAACTATAGAAGTTTCTCAACATATAGGTGATGATGTGGTTAGGTGCATCGCTATGAGTTCTACTGACGGATTAGTTCGTGGCATGGACGCTATAGATACTGGTCACCCTATTAGAGTCCCAGTAGGTAGACAGACTTTAGGCAGAATATTTAATCTGCTCGGTGAACCCGTAGATGAAAAACCTATGCCTGAAACTCAAGAAAGATGGGATATCCACAGAGATGCACCCTCTTATGAGGAACAGACTGCTACTAGTGAGGTGTTGGAAACTGGCATTAAGGTTATAGACTTAATAGCACCATATCTAAAGGGTGGTAAGATAGGTCTATTCGGTGGTGCGGGTGTCGGTAAGACTGTATTAATTCAAGAGTTGATTAACAACGTGGCTAACCAACATGGGGGTATATCGGTATTTACTGGCGTTGGTGAACGTACTCGTGAAGGTAATGACCTTTACAATGAAATGACAGAAAGCGGAGTTATAGACAAGACGGTTCTAGTATACGGTCAGATGAACGAACCACCTGGTGCTAGAATGAGAGTCGCACTATCTGGATTGACTATGGCAGAGTATTTCAGAGATAGAGAGAATCAAGACGTATTACTATTTATAGATAATATATTTAGGTTTACTCAAGCAGGTTCAGAGGTTTCTGCACTCTTAGGACGTATGCCATCTGCGGTAGGATATCAACCTACTTTGGCTACCGAAATGGGTGCTTTACAAGAAAGGATTACCTCTACTAACAAAGGTTCAATAACATCTGTTCAAGCAGTATACGTTCCAGCTGATGACCTTACAGACCCTGCTCCTGCAACTACGTTTGCTCACCTAGATGCTACTACCGTACTTTCAAGAAACATAGCATCGTTAGGAATCTATCCAGCAGTAGACCCTCTTGAGAGCAACTCAAGGATACTATCTCCCGATGTAGTAGGCGAGGAACACTATCAAGTGGCTAGGCAAGTTCAGAACATCTTGCAAAGGTATACCGAACTTCAAGATATTATAGCCATCATGGGTATGGACGAACTATCCGATGAGGATAAGCTTACGGTAAATCGTGCTAGAAAGATACAACGTTTTCTATCGCAACCTTTTTCAGTAGCTGAACAGTTTACTGGTATGAAAGGTAAGTACGTTCCTATTAAAGAAACTATCCGAGGCTTTAGAGAAATCATTGAGGGTAAACACGATGATTTGCCAGAGTCAGCATTCTTATTTGCAGGAACTATCGATGACGTAATAGAAAAGGCTAAAGGTGATAGGTAATGAGTAACTTTAATCTTAAAGTAATT